>NZ_JAVIWJ010000001.1:3522500-3885000 GCF_034314105.1 Pseudomonas sp. AB6 | reverse complement strand
AGCGTTCTGTAAGCCTGTGAAGGTGAGTTGAGAAGCTTGCTGGAGGTATCAGAAGTGCGAATGCTGACATGAGTAACGATAATGGGTGTGAAAAACACCCACGCCGAAAGACCAAGGTTTCCTGCGCAACGTTAATCGACGCAGGGTTAGTCGGTCCCTAAGGCGAGGCTGAAAAGCGTAGTCGATGGAAAACAGGTTAATATTCCTGTACTTCTGGTTATTGCGATGGAGGGACGGAGAAGGCTAGGCCAGCTTGGCGTTGGTAGTCCAAGTTTAAGGTGGTAGGCTGGAATCTTAGGTAAATCCGGGATTCTAAGGCCGAGAGCTGATGACGAGTGTGCTTAGGCACATGAAGTGGTTGATGCCATGCTTCCAAGAAAAGCTTCTAAGCTTCAGGTAACCAGGAACCGTACCCCAAACCGACACAGGTGGTTGGGTAGAGAATACCAAGGCGCTTGAGAGAACTCGGGTGAAGGAACTAGGCAAAATGGCACCGTAACTTCGGGAGAAGGTGCGCCGGTGAGGGTGAAGCATTTACTGCGTAAGCCCACGCCGGTCGAAGATACCAGGCCGCTGCGACTGTTTATTAAAAACACAGCACTCTGCAAACACGAAAGTGGACGTATAGGGTGTGACGCCTGCCCGGTGCCGGAAGGTTAATTGATGGGGTTAGCTAACGCGAAGCTCTTGATCGAAGCCCCGGTAAACGGCGGCCGTAACTATAACGGTCCTAAGGTAGCGAAATTCCTTGTCGGGTAAGTTCCGACCTGCACGAATGGCGTAACGATGGCGGCGCTGTCTCCACCCGAGACTCAGTGAAATTGAAATCGCTGTGAAGATGCAGTGTATCCGCGGCTAGACGGAAAGACCCCGTGAACCTTTACTATAGCTTTGCACTGGACTTTGAATTTGCTTGTGTAGGATAGGTGGGAGGCTTTGAAGCGTGGACGCCAGTCTGCGTGGAGCCAACCTTGAAATACCACCCTGGCAACTTTGAGGTTCTAACTCAGGTCCGTTATCCGGATCGAGGACAGTGTATGGTGGGTAGTTTGACTGGGGCGGTCTCCTCCTAAAGAGTAACGGAGGAGTACGAAGGTGCGCTCAGACCGGTCGGAAATCGGTCGTAGAGTATAAAGGCAAAAGCGCGCTTGACTGCGAGACAGACACGTCGAGCAGGTACGAAAGTAGGTCTTAGTGATCCGGTGGTTCTGTATGGAAGGGCCATCGCTCAACGGATAAAAGGTACTCCGGGGATAACAGGCTGATACCGCCCAAGAGTTCATATCGACGGCGGTGTTTGGCACCTCGATGTCGGCTCATCACATCCTGGGGCTGAAGCCGGTCCCAAGGGTATGGCTGTTCGCCATTTAAAGTGGTACGCGAGCTGGGTTTAGAACGTCGTGAGACAGTTCGGTCCCTATCTGCCGTGGACGTTTGAGATTTGAGAGGGGCTGCTCCTAGTACGAGAGGACCGGAGTGGACGAACCTCTGGTGTTCCGGTTGTCACGCCAGTGGCATTGCCGGGTAGCTATGTTCGGAATAGATAACCGCTGAAAGCATCTAAGCGGGAAACTAGCCTCAAGATGAGATCTCACTGGGACCTTGAGTCCCCTGAAGGGCCGTCGAAGACTACGACGTTGATAGGTGGGGTGTGTAAGTGCTGTGAGGCATTGAGCTAACCCATACTAATTGCCCGTGAGGCTTGACCATATAACACCCAAGCAATTTGCGATGAAGCAGATTGAGGTGTGTGAAGACGACACAACCGAAAATTGGCAAACCCACAGATCTATCACATCCCCATTCGCTGAACCGGGCGTCCTGAAAGGGATACGCGGGTCGGCTACTGAATTTCTTGACGACCATAGAGCATTGGAACCACCTGATCCCATCCCGAACTCAGTAGTGAAACGATGCATCGCCGATGGTAGTGTGGGGTTTCCCCATGTGAGAGTAGGTCATCGTCAAGATTAAATTCCAGAACCCCTGATCGCTTACGCGTTCAGGGGTTTTGTTTGTGCGCCTAATAAATTTAGCTCATGAGAATAGCTTGAGTACGTTGTTCATTGCATCGTCGGCAAACCCCTGCAAGAACGCTTGAAATGCTACAGGCGAATCAGGCCAGTCAGCAGAGGGTTCGCCCACGATGCTCCAAGTTGCGATGCAATGCTCATCCCCTTGTGGTATTACCGACATGGACGCCCAAAGGTTGCCGACGGGCAATGTGGTGTAGATCAAGGACCACGTCATAAAAAGCGCTACATCGTCACGTGAATTGAGCTGCTCAATGACTACATTGCCGTCCTTGAAAAGCTTTTTGCGCACAGAGCGAACGCCAGTGCCGTTCATCTCGCAAGAATCGAGAGCTGGGATAAATGCTGGAAATCCTGCGAAGTTGCCGACAACCTCCCACACACTTCGCGCATCGCTCGGGATGCTTACAGCAGATACTACTCGCTCATTATCCAGATTTTTGATCAGCGTATCGGGCCGCAGAAGGCCTAGACTATTGATCTGATTCATTTTTTTCTCCATCAGAATGATTAGATAAAGTCGATTTCTTTCAGGTAATCGCAGCCTTTGCGCAACAGCGCATCGGTCTTCAACGGATAACGCTCGCCCATCTCCTGTATACCGGCTTGAGCGTTCTCGTACTTGATCGTGGAAATGTCGCCGATGTCTTCTTCAAAGCCACCGAGATAGAAGCCCAAAACGCCGAACAGCGCATTTTGGCTATCCACTCGACGCAGCTGTTGTTGCCATTGGGCGACACCCACCATTTGGAAATCTCGGCCTGCCGCGCGGAATGCAGCCACATAGCGACTCCAGCTCAGAGGCTCAGGATTATGCAGATTGAATATCGCGTGATTGGGCTGATAGCGCCCGGCTTGGAAGCCGATAAAGCGAGCAAGAAAATCCACCGGCATCAGGTCGAAATTCATGGCGAACTCTGGAACCTGGCCAAGCTGGATTGACCCTTTAAGCATGAGCATGAGCCGATTTTTATGAGGCTGACAAACGCCGGTTACACTGTTGAACGCAATATTGCCCGGCCGGTAAATATTCACCCAAGCCCCTTGGTCCCGAGCACTTTGAAGAATGCGCTCAGCAACCCACTTAGAAAGGTTATAGCCGTTCTTGATATAGATAGGCGGAGTGCTAGCAGCTGCCTGTTCTAGTACATTGCCTACTGTGTCGACTGCACTAGACGCCGAAAGCGTCGATATGAAATTAAAGATCTTCTTGCTGCGGCCCTCACACAACCGCAAGCATTCAAAAATGGGTTCGACGTTGTCTTTGATCAGCGCTTCATAGTTCTGGACATGGTTAACATTAGCCGCGCTATGCACCAAAACCCCGAAGTCACAATCAATGCGCTCATACACTTCAGGACTTAGGCCCAATAGCGGCTGCGTAATGTCAGCGGGGTAGACAGTCACTCTGCTGAAGTCCAGATGGTCCAAGCGATTTTCCCTTAGCGCCTGCGCGTCTAGTCCGCCGCTTTCACGGACTAAGCACACTATCTCGGAGGCTCCCCATGCCAATAGCGCTTCTACAATGTGTACCCCGAGAAAACCGTTAGCTCCCGTGACCACAACCTTGTGTACATCGCCTAACTGACTAACGGGCACACTCGTCAATTCAAGGTCAGGATTGGCGTCTCGCAGCGCTCGCGGGCTGACGGTATAGCTAGACGATTGGGTGCCATCGTTATCGATAAGCGCTGCTAACGTGAGCAACGTAGGAGCCTCAATAAAGCGATTGATCGAGACACTGCGTCCAAACTGTTCGCGAATGTCCAGTAGCATCTGTGACAGCAGAATCGAGTGACCTCCAAGGGTAAAGAAACTTTCATCAGTGGAAATGTCGCCCGCTGGCATCTCCAGCAAATCAGCCCAGAGATCCAACAACTGTCTTTCAACCAATGTCTGCGGCAAACGCCGCGCCAATCCGTCAACGAAACTCACGGGTAGCTCCAGCAACGCTTTGCGATCAACTTTACCGTTGCTGGCGAATGGCATGTTCATCAATTCGGTGTAGGTCGTGGGTCGCATGTAATCCGGTAATTGCTGTTCAACATGTGTTCTGAGCGATTGGCGAGAAGGTTCTGCCTCGCCTTGAGGTTGCGCGACAAACGCCAGAATGCGTTGCTGCGCATCAATCACCACCGCAATCTGTCGATACAGCTGACTGGCGCGCAGGCAATGTTCAATCTCTTCAGGTTCGACTCGAAAACCGCGAATCTTCACTTGATTGTCGCGCCTGCCGCACAGCTCGATACCCTCTGCAGTCCACCTCCCGATGTCACCGGTGCGATATACCCGTACATTTCGGCCGTCCGGCATTCCAAGCGTAGGATAACGATCTTCGGTTAATGTCGGATTGTTCAGGTAGCCCAGACATACCCCAGGTCCAGCAATAAACAGTTCGCCAGGCGTATTTTCCGGTACTGGCTGAAGTTGCTCATCGAGGATGTAAATTTGGCTGTTTGCTATCGGCTGGCCCAAGTTTCGATTGCTGCTTCCCGGCTCGAAGAGCCTCGACGTAATCAGCACTGTTGCTTCGGTGGGGCCATACAGGTTGTAGAAACGGCATTGCCCGGCGAGCCGCTCAATGACGTAAGGCTCGCAGACGTCCCCCCCAGTCATGAGGTGCTCAAGACCCAGCGGTTGATCCAGCGGAAGGATGCTCAGCAACGCAGGTGGTAAAAAAGCATGGCTGATGCCTTGCTTAATCAGGTTGATCAGCAACAACGGATCGCGCCGCTGATCTTCGCTGGGTACCACCAGTTCCGCGCCACTGAGTAGAGTCGGAAAAATGTCGATCACCGATGAATCGAAACTCAGCGTCGAGAATTGAAGCACGCGGCTATCTTCGGACAGGCTCACATGCTCGGCGTACCAGGCTGTGAAATGGCTAAGATTGCGCTGACTCAGCAGCACGCCTTTGGGGTGCCCGGTGGTGCCGGAGGTATAGAGCGCCATGCATGGCGCGTTGGAGGCGGGTCTTTGGCGCATGAGTGAGCGAGTAGGATCGGTGTCGTCTGCTCCCAATTGGCTTATATCTAATCCCGGCCATTGATCACTCAGGGCACAGTGCCCGTCGTGCAGTAACAATATTGCGCCCGCATTTTCCAAGATATAGCGCTGACGTTGGAGTGGTTGACAGGGGTCTAGTGGCAAGTACACAGCACCGCTGCCAAGAATCGCGAGAATACCTGCAAACAATGCCGGTGACTTCGGCAAGCAAATGCCAACCACGGGTGGGCTTTCATCGGGCGCCAACATGCGTTTTGATAACAAGGCCAGAAGCCGTTGCTGGATTGCCAGGCTATGCGCATGCAGGGTGCCGTATTTGATTTTACGGCCTGCGATGTCCAGCGCGGTCCGCTCGGCAAACCGTAAGAAACTCTGATCCAGTCGCTCCACTAAGGGTATTTCGGCTAGGGCCAACAGGTGCAGTTGATCGGTGCGGTTGAAGTGATGATCGAAGGCGAGCTGCTCAAGCATCTTTAAGCCGTGTTGTTCCGCTAAGTGCGAAGCTCCGGCTAAAGGTGCGCGAAGAAAATACCCCCCGTCACGGGCCAAACGACCGATATCTACCGCGACCGTATCCACCAGCGTCGCAATGGCTGAGTCGCGTAGCATTCGGCCATTGCCCGAGCAATCAGCTGTAAGTGGAATTCGCGATATCAATCGTTGCGCCTTGGCCGTACCGAACCAACAGAGCAATTCCAGCTGCGGTAAACCTTCCTTTTTGAGCGGGCCCACACCGACGCGGAGACTCAAACGGGCCTGCGCGGTGAAAGCTGTTTCCTGCGCTAAAGTCAAAATAAGGCTCTGGTCTTCAATGAGCAGGCACCCTTCGCTAAAAAGGCAATGATCAAGATTTTGCTCTGCCGTTAGGCGGTATACACAATGCCCATGCTGCTCCAACTCCATAGCTAACTCATTCAAAGCCAGGCTATGACCTAAGAGTGCAATCTCCAGACGTTTCATAGCGGGCTCCCTTGGTTAACCGAGTGGCTTGGCAGATAATCCTTTAGCGCTCGCCGGACGCAGGGCGCATCCAGCATCGAGCTGCTTTTGAAGAAGCGCACAATGTTGCCCACCATCGGGTGATGGCGATTAATCGGAAAGGTCACTGCCTGGGTTTCGTTTATGAGTTGTTGCTTGATCATGTCGGCAATGGGCAGATGATCAATCAAGTCGTAATCGAAGCCTTTCTGGATGTCGTTGATCAGGTATTGCCGGATAAAGACCGGCATGATCTGTGCGATGCATTCGCGATCCAATTCTGGTGTAGCGTTCCAATAAATGCTCACCAGTCGCGACCAAAAACCGGAATGTCTACCTTCGTCGAGCAAATGGTCAGCCATCAGCCCCTTGATCGATTGCTTCACTGAGTCGTCTTTGGCAAAGGCGGCCACATCGTTGGTCACCGTATTCTCGGCGATGGCCACGCAAATCAGTTCTACGGCACCGCGCAGGTGTTCGGGGGCTAAAGCCAGTGCACTCGGAATGGCTCTGCTCAATTCAATTTCACCTGGCAAATCGATCGGCTTAATACCGGTCAGGGCAATGGTTTGTTGCATGAAATCCATCGCGACCAACGCGTGGTAATCCTCATCCACTACAACCGTCATTGCGTCGTAACGGCATGCAAAGGGGAATCGAATCGGAAAGCTATTTTTGGCGATACAACGGGCTGTTTTATCGACGATTTCCGTCTCGAAAATCACAACATCGTTAATAAATTTATAGAGGCTCTGCACCAACGCAAAATCACGCAGGTGAGGACATTCGCGGCTAAACGTTTCACTGAGTACTAAGGGCTGGCGGCTCAACGGATAAATCAGTTTTTCGTCGTTTTCGACCACTCGGCGGGGGCGTGTGCGAATCGTTGCGCGCGCCTCCCAAGTATCGGCGAATGACACATAGTTTTCGGCGTTCATGCGTTGGCCTCCATTTGTTCGGTGCGCATGCTGACGCGCAGCCTGTCCCAAAACACGATCCGGCTCTCTACGGCTGCAATGGCCGATTCGTAAACCTCGCGCTGACGTTGCTCGTCGCCGTCAATCAGGCTTGCTAACAGTGCTTCGGCTGCCGGGCCGTGGTCTTCGGCGTCGACTTCGATGTGGCGTTTCAGGTAATAGCGCAAGGTGGGTGCTTGCTCGGCGGTGATGTTCCAGTCGTCGAGGATGCGCTTGAACATCAGCGGAATGACGCTCTCCCGGCCATGTAAGAAAGCGGCGGCGACATGGTGGACAGGGGCACGTAACGCAGTGTTGAGGGTCTGTTTGACGAAGCCGCATGCGGCTTGCCCTGCATTGACACTACGCAGCGCAGCTTCATAGCCGACGCCCTTCTTTTGCAGCTCAACAAAACGCTCAATCGGGTGAGTATTGGCGCCGACCTCCCGCATAGCGTCCAGGTACAATTCGAAATGGCTACAGTGACCTTGGGTCAGCGTGTTGTCCGACTCCTCACCCAGCACGATCTCATTGATCAGTCGCGCAGCCTTCGGGTCTTTCGGAGGTAACCACGGCAGCTGCATACACGTCAGCTCTTGCTGCAGCCGCTTGGTCAAAGACATGAAGTCCCACACTGCAAATACATGCGTTTCCATGAAACGTCTTAGTACAGCGATCGAGTCTATTTCCGAAAAAATAGGGTGAGTGCCAAGTTCCGATTTTTTACAATCGAGAATATATTTTTGTCCAGTCATGAAAGAGTCCTTAGTTGGAAAGACAAGTCACTACTAAACCAGGTAGTCATAACAGCGTAACGATACCTGTCCATGTTAGGGGCAAACTAAACTATTAGGGCATTACCCTAATATAAACTGTGGGCTCGCGCAGTACCCTTATCTAGAGCCTTGCCAGTATTGCATAACGTCGAAACGGTACGGTTCGCTGCGAAGCTTTACTAACTACGAATAAAACTTAAAACACTTTAAAAGCGGCAGGCAAGTATTTTTTAAATTATTTTTTATTCGATGTTTTTCGAATGATAGTCCCCTAATAAAATCAATTGGCTTGGTTTTATTTGGGTGTGAGCCTACCTTCCGACGTATTAAAGTCAGAACAGTTATTAATGAGTAAATACTGCACCCATCATTGCTCAGTGGCGAAAAGTTATATTTTGATATTTCGGGCGACTGGCTTTGCCCGTTCGACAAGCTCCTTGGATGTCTCCATGTGTTTGAACATCCTGCGGGGTGCCAGCGAAATCTGCCTGTAGGCAATTACCCTCTGGCTATCCATGCCTTTTATTACCAAGGTCCAATCTTTGTCTGATTGCGGGCACACGCTTTCCTACACCGGAATAAAGGCTGCGACAGTAACGAATGGATCGGAGTCGCAATGTCGCCGATAAAGAAAGGCGTGCAATGCTAAATGTAAAGACGACAGTGAAGCTTATTTATCGGCGGGGCGCCGTAAATATGGGGGCGTCCCGTGATTCCCCGGTTCGAGAACCGCAACCAACCCGGCGGGCTCTGTCTATCGCCAGCTCCGTGCAAGCATCAATATCGTCTCCGGGCGCAAACAGTCAGATACGGTTTCCTTTGCGCTCGCCGACAGTTCTCGCAGACACCGGAAGATTGTCCTTTAGGTATCGATTAATCGCGTCCACGCCACGATTTAGGTGGCGCTCCAACAGATTCACAGCTTTATCGGTCGCCTTTTCAGAAACGGCATTCAACAGCGCCCAATGGTCGTCTTGCGCCAGTTTTCCTAGGCCCATGGCCGAAAGATTGAATCGCAGAAACCGCTCCTCTTCTTTGAGGCCTTCATCAATCAGGCGTAACAGTTTCGTATTAGGCGCTTTGGCATAAAGTGCCATATGGAAAAGACGGTTTAATCGGCCCATCTGGCTGTAGTCGATTTCGACTTCAAGCATCTCGATAAAACCACTTGCAACGGCGATATCGTGCTTGTCCAGCAACGGGATCGATAGCCGCAGTGCTTCGGACTCCAGCAATCGTCGCAGTCCATACGCCTGCGTCGCGTCGTCGCCCACCAGTGGAGCGACGACGGCACCTTTATGTGGTTCAACGCGCAATAGTGATTGCGCTTCCAACTGACGTAACGCTTCTCGAACCGGCATGCGGCTAACGCCAAATAACGTAGCCAATTCTTGCTGGCGTAGAGCCATGCCGCTGGGAATGCGGCCATCCAGAATGGCGTTGCGCAGCTTTTCCTCAATGACGGTTCTGGCTAGGTGAGACGGCGGTTGCTCATGTCCCAGGATGGAACTCAAATAGGTCTCGTTGTCAGGTTTTTGCATACCCATACTCCTATAGCAATGGGGTCAGTGGATCGATCCTCACTAGGAAGTGCCAGGATGCTCGTAGAGCTTTTTAAAAATAGCCGGTAAATGGTCGGCAGCTCGATTTTATTTGAGCGTTTCTGATTCAGAAAAAATACAGAATCGTTTCCGCTCCGGCTAACCGCGTGATCAGGTGCGAAAAATAGTTTACAGCGCGTTTTTAAGCCCTCGCACACTAGACATCTGGTGAGCGCTGATTGAGCGATGCCATTGTTTTCTGCAGGGCAAACCCGCACCATCCAGCAGTTACCGGTACCGTACGGACTAACTCCAAGTGGCGGCACGTTTTCCTTCTAATTGGTCGAGAGGCGCCCGACGTTTTGGGTGTTTGACCTTCTTCGCGCTGCTTCTGGTCGGTGCAGTCTGGGCGAGCGGCCTGGAAGTCGATTGGAATTTTCGCGCTATCAGTCGTAATGCTGAAACGTTATATGGTCCTTTAGGTGAAGGTCGTTATCGAATAGACGCTTGGCAGCGGCTATTGTCGACAGAGAAACAAGCCAGTGAAAAAGAAAAACTCGAAGTAGTTAATCAATTTTTTAACCATCAGATCCGTTACGTAGAAGACATTGATAATTGGCACCAGGTCGATTACTGGGCTACCCCTATTGAGTCGCTTTGGAAGGGCGCCGGTGATTGTGAGGACTATGCGATCGCCAAGTATTTCAGCCTTCGGCGCTTAGGAGTGTCAAACGACAAATTGCTGATTACCTATGTTAAAGCCCTGCGCTTGAACCGTGCACATATGGTGTTGACATACTACTCAAGCCCTAATGCCGAACCGCTAGTACTCGACAGTCTCATCAATGAAATCAAACCAGCCAGCCAACGAATTGACCTACTGCCGGTCTATGCCTTCAACGCCGAAGGTCTTTGGTTGCCAGGCGTCAAGGGTAATAAAAGGGTGGGTGATACGAAACGATTATCACGCTGGCAAGATGTGTTGAGAAAGATGCACGCCGAAGGTTTTCCGGCCGAGCCTGATCTCTAGGGGAGAGTCCTGATGTCTCTGTTTAAACAGTTAATGCTAGCAATCTGCCTTTTTCTGGTCGTCGCCTTTAGCGGCAGTTTCATGGTCAGCGTTGAAAGTTCGCGGGCGCAATATGTAAATCAATTGCGCTCCCATGCGCAGGATGCTGCGACTTCTCTGGCGCTATCGCTGACGCCTAATATAGACGACCCAGCAATGATTCAGTTAATGGTCACTTCTATCTTCGATAGTGGCTATTATTCGAGTATTCGTGTCATAGACCTCGCCACCGAAAAGGTCATCGTTGAGCGCTCCGGCGTAGCCGACAGCGCCTCCGTACCGACTTGGTTCGTCAAGCTAATAGGTCTTGAAGCAGCAGGCGGTGATGCCATTGTCAGCCGTGGCTGGCAGCAAGCGGCTCGCGTCGAGGTTGTTAGCCATCCGATGTTTGCATTGGCCAAACTTTGGGACAGTGCGCTGGGTAGCCTTGGTTGGTTACTGGCCTGCGGTCTGGTCAGTGCGGTGTTGGGCGCTTTATTATTACGCCGACAGCTTAAACCCCTCGATTACATGGTTGCGCAATCTCACGCCATCGCTCGACGTGAATTCCTGAGCCTGCAGGAACTGCCGCGCACCCCCGAGCTGCGTAGAGTGGTCCAAGCCATGAACCAAATGGTTGAGAAACTTAAAGCGCTGTTCCAAGAAAACACTGATCGCAGCGAAAAACTACGTATTGAGTCTTATCAGGACAGTCTTACAGGCCTAGCCAATCGTCGCTATTTCGAAATGCAGCTCAACGCTCAACTCAGCAATCAGGAGGACGCCCGCTCGGGTTATCTATTGTTGTTACGTATCCAGGACCTGGCCGGCTTGAACCAGCGAATGGGCGGCAAGAGCACGGACCAGCTGCTTCAGGCGGTCAGTGAGCAACTTATTCGGCAATGCTCACATTACCCGGAAACCACGAACCGGATTACCCGAATTAGAGGGGGTGAGTTTGCCGTCTTGGCCCCCGGCATGATGAGGGCCGAAGCCCTGCAATTGGCGCAAGATCTGGAAGGCTCGCTGCTAAGTCTCCAGGCCACCGGAGCATCGGACGTTAGTCCCGTGGCTCATATTGGTCTGGCGCCCTACAGCCCTGGCGACTCGCCGCAAACACTGCTGGGACTAGGGGATCAAGCGTTATCTCAAGCCGAAATCGAGGGTGAGCGCAGTTGGAGTTGTATCGAACACAGTGCAGTCGTCAGTTTGGGCGACGATCAGCATGCCTGGAACTCGTTGCTAGATCAGGCGCTGACTCAGCGGCGTTTTCAGCTGTTTTTCCAGCCTGTCGTAAGCAGCGGCAATCCGGAACAGGTGCTGCAGTACAAAGTGCTGTCCCGTCTGCTGGATGACCAGGGGCAGACGATTTCCGCTGGGCGGTTCCTGCCGTGGCTGGAGCGCTTCGGCTGGTCGATGCGCCTGGACCAGCTGATGTTAGAGCTAGTTCTGCAGCAGATGCCTCAGCATGAGCAGGCGCTGGCCTTAAACCTCTCAGCAGCGACGTTGGCTGATCCTGTGGCGCTGAATAAAGTATTCGAAACATTGAAACAGCATTCGCGATTAGGAGACAGATTGACGCTTGAGGTGGGTGAGGAGCAATTGCCCTCGCAAGAAGTGCTTGAGCAACTTTCCCGTCGCCTGCGCGAGTTGGGATTCTCACTGGCGGTGCAGCACTTCGGCGGTCGTTTTAGCATGATTGGCAACTTGGCCCAGTTGGGACTTGCTTACCTGAAAATAGACGGCAGCTATATTCGTGCCATTGACGAAGAAAGTCACAAGCGTCTGTTTATCGAAGCCGTTCAGCGTGCCGCGCACAGTATTGATTTGCCACTAATCGCCGAGCGTGTTGAAACTGAGGGGGAATTCAGGGTCATTCGCGAGATGGGTATACAAGGCGTACAAGGTCAGCTATTTGGACGGCCGGCGCCATGGAGTTAAACGCCACGAGGATTGACCCCCTATCAGATCAAACCTGTCTCATCATCGTTTATTAAATGACTCAAGCCGCCGAGGGCTTCGCGGGCCTGGGTCCGATCCATCACCTTGGCTTGTGCAGCTGGCGGTAAATCGGTGACACGAATTACCCCCTTGCGGGTCAAAACCTGAATTAAGTCATCAAGTACCCGAATCATCTCCATGTCGCTTTGCTTAAGTTGACTCAAGCGACTATCTACCACTTTGTTAGCGTACCAAGCTTGGATTACATGGTCGTCGGGCGGCAACATATCAGTCGATTCGGCAAACGGCGCAGCCTCTACACGAACAAGTACACCCTGAGCATCGCGTTGAACGTAGAGCATTGGAAATCCCTCATCGAATTGAACAGATGACCGCGTCGGTGCTTACAGCATAGGCGTTTGGCGCAAAGATGCTGAGTCGATGCACGAGGGGTAGGAATGATACTTTTTCTGCGGGGGCCAATTTATTCGAGAAGGGAAAGCGCGCTATACCTCACTCACTGCGCTGCTGTTTCCGAATAAGCTCGGCCCCATAGACGCCGAATCATTAACCTATCAACGCACAACTCGACCCGACACAAAATGCGCAACGTCGTTGTAGCCCGGTGTTGATGCGTGCCCTGGTGTCACCAGCGAATCAATGAATGCTTCGTCTTCCGTGGTGATTTTGACGCTATGGGCTTTGATGTACCCGTCCCACTGTTCCTCGGTGCGCGGCCCAACGATGGCAGACGTAACCGCCGGATTATTCAGCACCCAGGCTATAGCGAACTCGACGATGCCGACGCCTTTCTCTTGGGTGTACGCCTGAATTTTCTGCGCGATACGCAGCGACTCAACCCGCCACTCGGTTTCAAGAATGCGCTTGTCCTGACGTCCCGCTCTGCTGTTGCTGTCAGGCGTGACATTCGGTGCATATTTGCCACTCAGAACTCCACGGGCTAAGGGGCTGTACGGTACGACACCAAGACCGTGGAAGGTGGCTGCCGTAATTTGTTCAAGCTCGGCCTGGCGATTGGTTATGTTGTAGAGCGGCTGGGTGATCACCGGTTTATCCACGCCCAATCGCTGGGCGATATTAACGATTTCAGCAATACGCCAGCCTCGGAAATTGGACACGCCCCAATAGCGGATCTTGCCTTGACGCAGCAAGTCGCCGATGGCCGAAACGGTGACCTCCAGCGGCGTAGTGTGGTCCTCGCGGTGCAGGTAATAGATGTCCACATAATCGGTGCCCAACCGGCTCAAACTAGCGTCGATGCAGTTGAATATATGCTTGCGACTCAAGCCGCTGTTGTTCGGCGTGATGCCGGGGTGAGGGGATCCGACCTTGGTTGCCAAGATCCAGTCGCTGCGGCGTGACGCAATGGCCTCACCGACGATCTCCTCAGAACGCCCATTGTTATAAACGTCCGCTGTATCAATGAAATTGACACCTTGATCCCAGGCTTTGTCGATAATGCGCAGGGACTCTTCGGTGCCGGTTTGCTCACCAAACATCATCGAGCCTAGGGTCAACGTGGACACGCGTAGGCCGGACTGGCCGAGAATTCGATAAGTCATGCTCAAGATCCTCTTCAAATGGTGTTTAAAGGAGGCAACGGAGTTGCGGCGGATTATCGTAACCACCGTCCTCAATCCTTCTACCTTTGTCAAATACCGCAAAGCGATGCTGACTATCGATTGCTATATCGCATTTTCCTATCGTTTTAAAATGAGCCGGGCAGACGCCTCGGGTTGAAGGCAATGCAGATACTGGGATTATGAGCTGACGATATGTTCTTAAAACTCAGGCAAACCCCACGCTGCTAGCGGAAACTCCTCAAGCGACTGCAGGCACAAATCGGCATGACGGTATTGCTCGATAGGCATATGTGAGTCAGGCACCGCGACCGCAAACATCCCCGCAGCTTTGGCCGCCGTTACGCCAAACGGAGAGTCTTCGAACACCAAGCAATCCATTGGGTCCACGCCCAGGCGGCGGGCCGCGACCAAGAAAATATCAGGCGCAGGTTTAGCGGCACCGACTTCCGGGTCGTCAGCAGTCACAACCGTTTCGAACAGCTCGAACCATTGGCGGTGCAAGGTGGTTTTAGCGTTGAAATAATGAATCGATGAGCTGGTGCCTACCGCGATAGGGATGTTGTGCGCCGCCAAGTGACGGACCAGCGCCTCGGCACCTGCCATAGCGGCGGCGTGCGGAAAACGTTCGTCCAGCAGCGGTTCGCGAACGGTCAGGAACTCATCGATGGACAGCGGTAAGTCCAGGGCGCCAATTACGTAGCTGGCAAAATCCCGCGCGCCACGGCCAATGGTGTTCTGCTTAAGTGTCCAGTCAAACGAGCGACCGTAGCGGTTTGCAATCATGTCAGTGACTTCGGTGTAAATTCCCTCGGTATCCAACAGCAGACCATCCATATCGAAAATAACAGCCTTGATGGAGCCAAATTTCTGGAACTGCTGAGTCATTGCATCTGATCCCGTTTTCAAATCCGGACACCAGCCTACCTTCCGGGGGAAGACCGTGGCTAGCGGCGGATGATAATCTGCTCCGCTTACCGATAGCCAAGCACGCGGGAGAAAGATGAAAAAATCAGTGAAGATTGCAATGGGCGTTGTCATCGCGGTTGGTGCATTGAGTTCTGCCGGGGCTTGGTACACCGGTACTCAGCTGGAAGGCGTTTTGCACACGGCAATCGCCGAGGCCAATCGCCAGATTAAATCCTCCCTTAACGGTTTTGATGGCAGCGTGACGCTGGAACTGGTCTCCCTGGATCGCCATGTGTTTAACAGCACAGCGCACTACCGGGTAAATATCAAAAGCGCAAAGCTGGGCAAAGGTAACGAAAATATTGAGCTGTTGTTCGTCGACAATGTCGAACACGGGCCGCTGCCATGGTCGCGGGTGAAGTCGTTAAACCTGATGCCGATCATGGCGGCCAGTAATTACGAGATCGAGAAAAACTCGGTTACCGAAAAATGGTTCGCCCTGACCAATGGGGCCGCACCGCTTAAAGGTCACACCGCTATAGGCTATAACTACTCCACTGAAGGCACGCTTGAGCTTCTGCCTTTGGATATTGATTCGAAGAGCGGCACGTTTAAATTCTCCGGGATCAATCTGTGGTTGCAGGCCAGTGCCAACGCCGAAAAAGTTAAAGTCACGGGCCTACTCGACAGCTTAATAGCCAATATGCCTGCGGAGCAGGGCCAGGTAAGTTTCAATATTCACAACTTATCCTTTAATACAGGCGGGACCAAAGGCGCTTCAGGTTTCTACCTGGGACACAGCGACTTTAAAATTGCCCAGTCAGGCATCCAGATCGGTGATAAACCGCCGGTGGAACTCAAGAATTTTGTCAATACCAGCTTGGTGCAGGAAGAGGGCGGTAATCTTTCTGCGCAAGTGGCCTACGATATCGACATGATTAACTATGGCGGCAAGGACTTTGGTACAGCGCAAATGTTGTGGAAGTTCGGCAACTTTGACGTAGCATCGACTCAATCGCTTTACACGCTTTACCAGAAAAAAATTCAGCCGCAACAACAAGCCGCCGCCATGGCTGGCGTACCATTAAAGTTGCAACTGAGCGATGCTGACCAGGCGCAGATGAATACTGAATTGGCGAAACTGTTGGCCGCCAAGCCGCACATTGAGCTCGAAAAAATCTCACTTAAAACTGCCAATGGCGAAAGTCATTTAAGTGTTGCTATGGACTTGAATAATCCAGGTTTGCTTGACCAGCCGGTGCCTGATCTGGTCAATAAAATGCTCACCAAACTGGATGCCAAATTGCTGTTGTCCAAACCGATGATCAAGGATCTGGCCACCCAGGTAGCCGCCCTCAACGGTCGGACCGATCTGAAGGTCATCGAGCAACAGGCGCAGGGAGCAAGTGAGGCTGTGGGCGTTATGGCAGTCATGTCGCAGTTAGCCAAGGTCGAAGGTGAAAACGTAGTCTCCAATTTGCACTATGCCGATGGCATGGCGGACTTTAACGGCCAGAAAATGACGGGCATACAGTTGGTTAATTTGATCGGGAGCAAATTTACCGCAATGAGTGGCGCAGGGCAGTAAGCGATACGCAAGAACTCCTGCGGGGGTGGAGGTGAACCTTGTTTTTTGCAAGGCCATGGGCTGGCGATACGCCTTAGGTATTAGTGTCAAAAGCTGTCTCGTCAGGTAACATTTTCCCGCGTTCGACTTACGGGATTCCGATGGACACCTTTCAAAATATGCGTGCTTTCAGTTTGGTTGCCCAGACAGGAAGTTTCACCGCTGCAGCAGAGCTTATGGACAAAACAACGGCCAATATCTCCAAGGCCGTTTCCCAATTAGAGGCTCACCTCCATACCCGTCTCCTCAATCGAACCACTCGGCGAATAGCCCTGACGGAAGCCGGAAAACGATATTTGGCTCGTTGCGAGCGCATCCTCGAAGACATTCTAGATGCTGAAACCGAAGCCAGTGTCGCTCAAGCCAAGCCGGCCGGAAATCTGAAAGTGCATGCCATGTCGGGCGTCGGCACCCATTACGTGATTGCTGCCATTGCGCGCTACCGTGAGACTCATCCAGAAGTAACTTTTGATCTGACCCTTTCCAATAAGCTCCCGGACTTGCTGGAGGAAGGCTTTGATGTCTCGATTCTGATCGCTAGCGACCTACCGGACTCTGGCTTCATTTCGCAGCGACTCGGCATTACCTATACTATTCTTTGCGCTTCACCCAGTTATATTGAAAAAAATGGTCAGCCGAGCTCGCCTGCAGAGTTGCTTGAACACGATTGCTTGCGCATTGTTAACGCTGCGATTCCTCAGGAAAAGCTGATTTTCAACGGCCCGGATGGCGAGGAAACGGTGATCATTTCTAGGTTTCCGTTCCATGTAAACACTGCTGATGCCATGACAGTGGCCATTCAAAGCGGCATGGGCATCGGCGTTCAGCCGGTCTCTTCGGCGATTGATGGCCTGCGCAACGGAACGCTGGTTCGGATCCTGCCCAGGCACCGGTTGCAAGAGACGAACCTCTATGCGGTCTACCCGTCACGGCAGTTTCTGGATGCGAAAATCAAAACCTGGGTCGAGTATCTGCGTGAGTCGGTCCCGCTTTTTTTAGCTGCACATGAAGGCGACTTGAAGACTCACACGGTCTATTAGGCAGGCTGTCTTGCGACAATTCTCGCGACCCGTTCCAGCGCAATTTTTAGCTGCGACCTGTCACTCGCGGCACACAAGCTGATGCGTATCGCGTGAATGTCGTTTTGCTTTACCGCGAACACCTCCGCTGGCACTACGTCGACGAGGTCTGCGCGGCAGGCTTGGGTTAGCGTCATCGACGGCAGGTCGCTAGTGATCCATACATGGGGAGAAGGGTTTAGTTGCTGGTACAACGCGTCCCCAAGAATTTTCTTCGCTAAACGCCAACGCTGGATAGTTTCTTCTGTCTGCCACTTCAATCGGCGCTGTGCGGTACCGTCGCTTATCCACTGACTGGCGATGCCCAGACACAGCGGTGAAATGCCCCAATGAGTGGCCTGTGCGTGGGGATCGATTAGTTCGAGAACCGATAGGTCGGCCGCCATCCAGCCGACGCGCAAACCGGGCGCCACTGTTTTTGACAAGCTGGTGACCAGCAGGCCGCGCTTGCCCAGCAGTCGGATCAGTGGCGGCGTAGTGGTCAGTGCGCCGTATACATCGTCCTCAATAATCAACAAGTCGTGCTGGTGTGCGACCTCGGCGATTTCCAATTGGCGTTGTAATGACATGATGGTCGATGTCGGGTTCTGCAGCGTGGGTGTGAGTACTACGACTTTTGCGCCGGTCGCGCGCGCCATGCGATCAAGCTCGTCTGGGATGATGCCGTGGCGATCAAGGGCAATTCCATGCAGCGGTAAACGTAATTGGCGACCCGCCGCCTTGATACCTGGTGCAGTGAACGCCTCCACTAACACCGGCTCACCTGGCTGACAAAGCGACAGCAATGCCATGAACAACCCGTGCTGAGCTCCGTTGCAGAGCATGACGTTCTCCGGCGGCACGTTCAGGCCCCGAGCGTTCAGCCACGCCGCGCCTTGAGCTCGACCGAACGCTAAATGGTCTGCACTCAGGTAATTTTGTAGCTGTTGAGCTCGTCTGCCGTTGATAAGGTTGGAGAGGGCAGCCACTTCGTCCTGGCTGTCCTCATTGGTGACTGGCACGTTGGTCGATAAATCAATCACGTCCGAGCGCTCGCTGGGTTGCTTAAGCCGAAACAGCGTCGCTTCCTTGCTCCCGGCCAGCACATAGGTGCCTCGTCCTACTTCACCCGAGACCAAATGCCGACGCGCCGCCTCGCGATAGGCTTGCATCGTCGTGCTCGGGTTTAACCCCAGATTCCAAGCCAAACGTCTTTGCGGTGGCAACCGTTCACCCACGGTAAGCTCACCGCTTTCTATCGCTTTGGTAATTGCCTCCACCAACGCCAAGTATTTTGGTTGGCCTGAATCCTTTAGAGTCGGCGTCCACATTTATTGTTGCTCATGCAATATAAAATTTAACCCATACAATGCTCTGCGCCTAAGATCAGGTCAACCCGCCTCACTTACCTAAGCACGGTGCTCTATGTTTGACCTTATCGCGTTGCGCCAAGCTGCACATACTATCCGCCCCTTTATTCCTGCGACCCCGCAGTACGCCTGGCCACGCTTGGCTGAACGTTTGGGTTGCGAGGTGTGGGTCAAACACGAAAACCACGCACCGACTGGCGCATTCAAAGTGCGTGGTGGTTTGCTCTACGTTAAGGGCTTGCTCGCGCGCAAACCAAACGTGACTGGGTTGGTGACGGCCACCCGTGGCAACCATGGACAAAGTTTGGCGATGGCGGCCCGAAACGCAGGTCTGCCAATCATAGTCGTCGTACCCCTAGGCAACTCCCAGGAGAAAAACGCCGCCATCCGCGCTATGGGCGCACAGTTGATTGAATACGGCCAGGACTTCGATGAAGCCCGCACCGAAGCGGCACGGCAGGCAGAACAACACGGTTACGAAAGCGTCCCTGCGTTTCACCCGGATTTAATCCGAGGCGTTGCGACCTACGCACTGGAATTGCTGGAAGCAGTACCGAATTTGAAAACTGTCTACGTCCCCATCGGCATGGGTTCGGGCATTTGCGGGTTGATCCAGACGCGGGATTTGCTGGGTTTGAAAACCGAAATTGTCGGCGTCGTCTCCGAACATGCTGACGCCTATGCCCTAAGCATTGAGCAAGGGAAAATTATCGCAACCGACACGGCCAATACCTTCGCCGACGGTATAGCCTGCCGCATCCCTTTACCGGAAGCATTCGAAATAATCCGCAACGGTGCGGCACGGATCGTTCGCGTCAGCGAACATGACATTGCCAGCGCTATCTGCATTTTTCACGAAGACACGCATAACACCGCAGAAGGGGCCGGGGCAGCGGGGTTGGCGGCGCTGGTGAAAGAGCAGAGTCGGCAGAATGGGCAGAAGGTTGCCGTGATATTGAGCGGGGCGAATATTGATCGTGAAGTTTTTGGGCGGGTACTGGGTGGCGCAGTGAACTAACTTCGCCGCCTATTGAAGCTGCTGCGCAGCAGATACGGTCCCAGTGAGGCGGGCTTGCTTGCGATAAACTGCGTAACAATCGTAAATCAAGTCGCTTGATTTTCAGTTGGAGCTGGCTTGTGTGTTCGGGGCGACGTTGTTCTGTCGCGGTTAAGTTCGCCCCTAAACCAGCTTGTAAGCCTGTTATCTAAAGCCCGACATCCAACTGCTTTGCCAGCTTTTCAATAAACTCAATACAGTCATTTGAGCTGGTATCAACTACAAACTCTGGCGTCAGAGGCGCTTCGTATGGGCTGTCGATCCCGGTAAAGTTTGTGATTCGTCCTTCTTTCACTGCTCGATAGAGACCTTTTGCATCACGGCGGGCACATTCGGAAAGAGGGGTGCTGACGTGAACTTCATAGAACTCATTGTCGGCAAAGCCTTGCCTGCTAGCGTCCCGATCTGCGCGAAATGGCGAGATGGCAGAGACAATAACAATCAGACCTGCGTCCACCATGAGTTTGGCCACTTCACCGATGCGCCGCACGTTTTCATGGCGATCTGCGTCAGTCATGCCCAAGTCTTGGCAGAGTCCTTGGCGCAGCCGATCACCATCCAATAGATAGCTGTGCATGCCACGGGCTTGTAAGGCTTGATCCAGTTGGTTGCCCAATGTGGATTTGCCCGCACCGGACAAACCGGTAAACCAGACGCAGCAAGCGCGTTGCTGCTTCATGCTCGCCCGAAGTGCTTGGCCGACAGCCAGTTTGGGCGCGATGATCAGGGGTAATACATTATTATTCATAGGAGAAAAGTTCGTAATCACGGGCGTATACCTCGCGCACTTTGCGCCGGGATGCAGCAGAGCAAAAGTCGCGGTTTTCGTCGTGTTTTCCTGGGCTACGGTTGATATGCTGGAGCTCGGCTTTAACATTCAAGTGTTCGCACAGCGACAGAAAATCGGGGATGAGGCTTTCTTGCCGGCCAATGAAATCAACGTCTATTGAACCTATCGAGTTTTCTAAAAAACGATGCTGTGGGACGAAATGTATTTGTTTTGAAATGTTTTCCGGGTGCAGCCAATTGTCGATAAACGCGTCGAAACTGGGGTATTTATTGACCAGCTCAAAGGCGGCTTTATCACGCCGTTGAGTATTGTTTAGCAGGTAATTATAAGCCGACCAAGCGCGTTGCAACGGATCACGCACGAAGCCAAATTTTAGATAGTGCGCGTAACGTTCTGGGAATTGCTTCTCATACCAATACAGCGGCATGTGGCCGGTAGGGGTGTCGCCAAAAAGCGACATTGCGACGCTGCTGCCCGCGCATTTGGGGACGTGGATGAACACGCATTTAAGCTCGTCGAAGACCTGAGGAAATCGGATTCTGCCAGAAAGCGCTTTATCCACGACCTGCCTGTCAATTATCGAAAGCCGCTCAAGCAATAATTCTCGCTGCACCTTTGGAATCAACTTCCAAAACAAGCGGGTCATAGCGGTGGCCTGTAACTTAGGATTAATTAGTCGCCATGATACAGGCAGGAAATTCCGTTCGGTAATATTTGCACACAATTTACACTCAAATTGTAGCCGGCGGAAAATGTGAATTTTTCGTCAAAAAAATATTAGTAATTGTAGGCATTAGTGAGCGACATCGGCCGTCGCTGCATCGCCATCGTAGACGGTTTTTGTCGCTGCTTTGATCACATCAGGTTGCTACCAATGGGCCGAGGACGCTGATGGCTCATGTGTACCGCATCGGGTTGTGAGTCCCCGGAAGGGGCACGATTTACCGAATCTTACGGGCAAAGAATGGGCGTTATTTGAGGAGTTGCAAGATTAGCCGGATTCGGGGCGGGTTGTGATTGAAGCAGTAATGGGGTTGGATGTGTAGAGCTGGCGTTGCGCGAGCGGTGTGATTGCTTTGAGCGTGTTCGTCACCGTAGACGCTGCAGAAGACTGCTATGGTGGTGTGCCACTCAACAGACCATTCGCTCTGTGGATACTGCTCAAGTTACTGAATTCACTGATATGTTTCCTTTGAAAGAACCGCCGAGCTGACGTGTACAGATGGCGCTGCCGGTTGTCGACGAAAGGTCTGAATCGTCAATCACGCACATGCTCGTTTGGATACCTAAACCTATGAATGCGCTGTGCAGCATGCTATTTATGATCAAGAAAATTAAGTGATATCAAAATGGCATCATTCTAGAGGTGAGCCTTTTTGCCTGCTATTCAGCTGTACCGACAAACACTCACGATTAATTTATATCCGCGACGGCTCTTCGGGTCCGAGTCAGGAGCAACTGCATGCGCAATAAAATATTTGGCGAACCAGTCATTCTGGTGGTTGACGATCAAGCTACCGACATCAGAATTCTGACAGAGGCGGTGCGCGATCTAGGTCAAGTATATTTTGCTATCGATGGTTGTTCCGCATTGGAAGCAGCCCGGCGCTGGCGACCCGATGTCGTTTTACTCGACATCCAGATGCCAGGTATGAATGGTTTTGCGGTGTGCAAAGCGCTCAAGTCCGACCCGAAGACCTGTGACAGTGCTGTTATTTTCGTGACCTCCCACACGCAAACTGAAAACGAGCTAAGGGCCCTCGATTACGGCGGTGTCCATTTTTTGCAGAAGCCGCTAAACATTCCGGTAGCTCGTGCGCACATCAAGGCGCATATCGCACTTCGTAGTGAAGCAAAAAAACTCGCCAACCATGATGCGTTGACTGGACTTCCCAACCGTACCTTGTTGTACGACCGCACTGATCAGGCGATGCAGCAAGCTCGGCATAGCGGAGGACAGGTCGCCTTGCTAATGATCGATTTGGATAATTTCAAAGCGATCAACGATGCTGTCGGCCATGCGATCGGTGATGGGGTATTGCAGGTGATCGCCACTCGCTTGAATGACTATGTGCGGTCGATCGACACGGTTAGTCGCGAAGGCGGGGACTCGTTTATGGTCCTTATGCCGGAAGTCGAGAATTTCGATGCGGTGGGTGATTTTTCTGCGCAGCTGCTCTCGATCATCAGCAAGCGGATTTGTGTTGAGGATCTGTACTACGAAGTCTCGGCGAGTATTGGCATTGGTTTGTTCCCAGATGATAGTGACACGCTGGAGTCGCTGTATTGGCATGCCGATACAGCCATGTATCAAGCAAAGCAACAAGGTAGAAATCGCTACTGTTTCTTTTCGGCAGAAATCGAAATCAGTATGCGTACCAGGCACCGGCTTGAGCTCAGTATGCGAAGCGCTCTAGAAGATGGTGACTTTCAGGTGTTCTACCAAACTAAGGTGGACGTCAGGACCCGCCAAGTAGTTGGCATTGAGGCGTTGGTTCGATTGTGCCGTAGTGGCGTCGTTGTGCTTCCAAATCAATTCATTCCGCTGGCAGAGGAAACGGGATTGATCATTCCCATTGGGGAGTTTGTTCTCAGGCAGGCCTGTTACGACACCAAGTCGCTGTTCGAGCGCGGTCACGCAATTCCGGTTAGCGTCAATATTTCAGCCAAACAATTTCAGGTCCGCTCATTCCTTGAGACGGTTAAGGCCGTTCTCGAAGAGTCGGGGCTGGAGCCCAACATGCTGGAACTGGAAATAACAGAAGGTGTTTTAGTCCAGGATATCCATACCACCTGCGAAACACTGTCGGCGCTGAGGGATATGGGGGTACGCATTTCGGTGGATGATTTCGGTACGGGATATTCAAGCCTCGCGTACTTGAAGCGCTTTCCTGTAGACACTTTAAAAATTGATCAAAGCTTCGTGCGGACCATGATGGAGGACAAAAGCGATGCAGCCATCGTTGCCACGATTATCAAGCTCGCCCAGGTCCTTGGGCTGGAGCTGGTCGCGGAGGGTGTAGAAACCGAAGAGCAGGCGCAGGCGCTCTTATTGTTGGGCTGTCATGTCATGCAAGGCTATCTCTATTGCCGTCCTATACCGTTTCTCGGACTGTCTGTTCTCCTCGAAAAGGCAAATAGTGGAGACGGTCAAGGCCCCGCGCTTGCTCATGAAAAAGGGCCTGCGCAATGACGACGGTTTCTGTTGGAATCCAATAAGATGAACAAGAGTAACGGCGTGGCCCTCATCAGCCTTGGGGGGTTCTTGACGCTGTTGATTGGGTTATTGACGACGGCTTTATGTACGTGGGGCTTACGCGAGGCCAATGACACTCAAACGCGAGCAGCGGTCCAGTTTGAAGCACTCAAAGCAGCCGATGCGGTGTCGGATCGATTGAGGCTCTATGAGTACGGCTTACGCGGCGCGCGCGGGGTCGTGTTAACTGCGGGCGAGCATCTGATTACATACGACGCGTTCCACCGTTACAGCCGGACGCGTAACCTGAGCGCCGAATTTCCAGGAGCAAGAGGCTTTGGCTTTATTCGTAGGGTTCCGATGGCGCAAGAAAAAGCATTTCAGGCGGCGGTAAGAGCCGATGGACAGCCCAACTTTTTAATCAGGCAGCTTATCCCCCAGCCAGATGACCGTTTTGTAGTTCAGTACATTGAACCTTTAGATCAAAACCGGCGTGCTCTTGGCCTTGATATCGCTTCAGACCCTAGTCGTCGTGAGGCTGCGTTAGAAGCTATCCGTACCGGCAACGCGCAGCTCACTGCACCTATTACGTTAGTTCAGGCTAATGACAAGCAGCATCAAGGTTTTCTGATGCTTATGCCCATCTACCGAGATACGTTGATTCCTTCTAGCATCGCTGAGCGTGAGCAGAGTGCATTTGGCTGGAGCTATGCCCCATTGGTGATTGCCGACGTACTGGCAAGTTTCCCCGGACAGAATGATTCGGTCCATTTAAGGTTGATCGATATTACGGTGCCGGGGCAGGAGATAATGTTCTACGACAGCGGCACCGATTCGCCAGGTACACAAAATTTTGTCGCGTATAAATCCCAACTTAATCTGTACGGACGTCATTGGCGGCTTGAAATTACTCCTCACCCTGCATTTATTCAAGGGTTGCATTTAGTATCGCCTAACTTGATATTGTTCCTTGGGGTGTTCATTACCTTGTTGTTCACCGTACTCGTTGGCCTTGGTAGCGTAAGCCGTCAGCGGCGATCGTTAGTGGCTGCCCAGCAGACTTGGTTAGCGGCGATAGTTGAAAGCTCCTCAGATGGCATCATCGGGAAGACTCTTGACGGCATTGTGACAAGCTGGAATAAAGGCGCCGAGCAGTTATTTGGCTATACCTCTTTAGAAGCGGTCGGTCAGCCGCTGGCCAAGCTGATTATGCCAGACGGTTATGAGCGAGAGAAAATCGATATTCTAGAAAAAATCAGGCGGGGAGAACATATATCGGGCTTCCAGACTAAACGTCTGCGCCAAAATAAAAGTTTGATCGATGTCTCGTTGACCGTCTCCCCTATCCGTGATGAAACCGGATTAATTATTGGGGCCTCTAAAACGGTACGTGATATCACCGCTGAAAAAAATACCGAAGCAAAAATCTTAGAGTTGAACTCAAGTCTCGAAGAGCAGGTCATCCAACGCACATCACAATTGAGCGAGTTAAATATGCTGCTCGCCAGTGTTTTAGACTCCGCGTCTCAAGTGTCGATCATCGCAACGGACCTTGATGGCGTTATCAAGGTATTCAATAAAGGTTCCGAGAGGCTATTAGGTTACAAGGCCGAGGAGATGGTCAACAAGCACACACCATCGATCATTCACGTGCCCGAGGAAGTTGCGGCCCGCAGTTTGGAGTTAAGCGCGGAGTACGGGCAGTCTATAGATGGTTTCCGTGCACTTGTGTACAAGGCGAAAATCGAAGGGATAGCGCAAACCGATGAGTGGAGTTATGTACGCAAGGACGGTTCGCGTTTTCCGGTGATATTGGTCATAACCGCGATGCGCGATGTTAACGGTCAGCTCAGTGGCTACTTGGGTATTGCGATAGACATCACCGTCCGGCGAGAGTTGGAATCCAGCTTACGGCTCGCGAAGGAACAAGCGGATACCGCCAGTGCCGCCAAATCTTCTTTTTTGGCAAATATGAGCCACGAAATACGCACGCCGATGAATGCGGTATTGGGCATGTTGCAATTGGTGCTGCACACCGAAATGAATGTTCGCCAATACGAATATGTGACCAAGGCACAGACTGCCGCCAAGTCCTTGCTGAGATTGCTCAATGACATCCTTGATTACTCGAAAATTGAGGCCAACAAGTTACAACTGGACCTGCACCCCTTCGAGCTTGAGACGCTATTGTGCGATCTCGCCGTGGTATTGGCGGGCAACCAAAAGGTGGAAGCGGTCGAAGTGATGTTCGATCTTGATGTCGGACTACCCAAAGCGTTAATTGGAGACAGTTTTCGTCTACAGCAAATCTTGATCAACCTGGCGGGTAACGCCCTTAAGTTTACTTCCAGCGGTCAGGTAGTCATTAGCGTCAAAAAACTTAGTGACTCGTTGGAGGGAATCTGTCTACGGATTGCGATTACTGATACCGGAATTGGCATTAGTCCAGAACAGCTCGAACGAATATTTGATGGGTTTACGCAGGCCGAGGCGTCTACTTCTCGCCGTTTTGGTGGAACCGGATTGGGGCTCGTGATCTGCCAAAACATGATCAAACTCATGGGTGGCGTACTTAGAGTGGACAGCCAGCCAGGTATAGGCAGCCGCTTCTGGTTTGATGTTGCGCTGGATATCGCAAAAGGGACTGAGCTGCTGGCCGAAGAGGTTGTCGGCATCCCCACAATGCGTATTTTAATTGTCGACGACAACGCTATTGCCTGCGAAATACTGATGCATACCGTCACCGCTTTGGGATGGCAGGCGGATTGCGTAATGGATGGGGCGCTTGCAGTTGAGCGTGTCCGGGAGGCCCGAGAGCAAGGGCAAGGTTATGGCGTCGTCTTGATGGATTGGCGTATGCCGGGAATGGACGGTCTAAGCGTGGCTGAAGTCATTCGTCGCCAAGGTAGCAATCAGCCTCTGCCTATCGTGATTATGATCACCGCCTATGGTCGGGAGGCGCTTAACGATATCTATCAAGAGGGCAATGCACCTTTCGTTGGGATGCTTACAAAACCCGTAACGCCTCGGCAGTTGATTATCGCAATTACGGATGCGGTCAATGGAGCTCGGATGCCACACCCGGGAGCTTATTTTCCGGTATTTAAAAGTTCGACGCGTCTGGCGGGACTTCAGTTGTTGGTCATAGAAGACAACATGATCAATCGACAGATTGCTGAGTCGCTGCTTAGTAACGAAGGCGCTACTGTTAAATTGGCCGAGAGCGGCATTGCAGGCGTCAACCGGGTAATTGCAAATTCTGAGGTTTTCGATGCAGTGTTGATGGATATGCAGATGCCAGACATCGACGGCCTTGAAGCCACCAGGCGTATCCGTGCGGACCCGCGGTTCGCAAATCTACCCATCGTAGCGATGACGGCGAACGCGTCGAGAGCTGATCGAGAGCTGTGTCTTGCGGCGGGCATGAATGAACATGTGGGCAAACCCATAGACCTTGAGCAATTAATTGCGACCTTGTTATCTCAGACCGGGAAGTTGCCTGTTGGGGCGATCATGGAAGCGAAGTTAGAACATGACTGCATCCTGGAATCACGCGCGTCCGTGGCTCGGCGCATGGGTGGTAACCTTGAGCTGATTAGAAATGGACTAAAAGATTTTGGTTATGACATGCACCAGCAATTAGCGAAACTGCAATGCCTAGTTGAGAGCCAAGACACGACAGGTGCAAGGTCGGTCCTGCACGCTATCAAGGGCAGTGCGGGGACTATGGGCGCAATGGCACTATCATTACGAGCGGGACAGTTGGAATCTCAGCTCCAGCCAGATGTTCAAGCGCTGAGCGATGTCCTGACAGTCTCGGGGCTTGAACAACTGCACGAGTTGATGATCCTTAGCCTTACACAAATGAATGTCCAATATGCAGGATGAATTTTCATTTTAGCGCCTGTCACCACGGACTTTCCTCCGCCTGTTAGTCAACGTCGCGGCAGTTGAAGAACCCGAGATGAAACTGCAGTCGTTGGTACACGCTATAATTAAGTTCAACTGAATCAATGGTCCAGATCTGGGCGGCTCCACGGGTCAACATGGGTCATCAAATTCAATACCCGATGGCGCTGCATTACATTCTGCCTCGCCGCTACTGCAATGGCGTGACCTTGCTCAACCGTTAATGAGGCATCAACTTCAATATGCGCATCTACCACGATCATATCGCCCATTTTGCGGGTGCGTAGATCATGTACGCCTTTGATACCTGGCGTTTGTACTAGCGTCTGGCGGATAGTGGTGACCTCCTCTTCATCCGCGGCACGATCCATCAAGTCATGCAGGGAGTCCCACGTGAACTTCCACCCCATACGTGCAATCATGCCCCCCACGATAAGGGCTGCAATAGGGTCGAGGATGGGATAGCCCGCCAAGTTTCCGGCAATACCGATACCGACCACTAGCGATGAAGCAGCGTCAGAACGCGCGTGCCACGCATTTGCAATTAATAAGCTCGATTTTACTTTTTTGGCGACAGTCAGCATGAAGCGAAACAATAGCTCTTTTGTGATCAGTGCAGCCCCGGCGACCCATAAGGCTGCAACATGCGTCGTTGCGATAGACTCAGGCGTTTCAAGCTTTAGCACGGCAGCCCCAATCATCCCGATTCCCACCCCAAGCAGCAGTATGCCTAGAACCATCGACGCTGCGGTTTCAAATCGCAAATGCCCATAGGGGTGACCTTCGTCGGCGGCGTCCTTGCTCTTGCGGCTTGCGAACAACACAACAAAATCAGCGATCAGGTCTGATAAAGAATGTACCCCATCGGCAACAAGGCCTTGGGATTTCGACAAAATGCCTACCGCGATCTGAGTGAACGAAAGCGCTATGTTCACGACGACGCTTACCCATGTACATCTAGAGGCCGCCGCCGCTCGCTCAGCAGAGCTATACGAATCATCCTCATGATCGTTAGAGAAATCTCTATAGTTCATTGCTTCGTTTTCCGTTTGAAAATGATACTCATCCCGTGACGACGGGGAGTAATGAATTAGGTAATGGAGGGCTTTTGTTTTAATGTTCCATTAAGCCTAAAGCGTGAGAGTAAGTTTGCGCAAGCAAATATCCACGTCTGCGGGTAAAAATAATTCGCCTCGTACATTAAAGAAAGCGCGAGTATTCAGGATGTAAATCTTAATATTTCTCATGCCTTGTTCTATGGGCGCCACCGGCGGCGTTATAACGCGTATTGGACGATGTAAATTTAACCAATATGAGTGGTGCTACATAGTCGTGGGGTTAAAGAGTAAGGGGTTGTCTTAGTTGCGATTAACTAAAGAATCGTGGGCACCCTCGTCTATAGATCGGAATTTCCAGTCTTAAGGTGCGCTTAAGGTTGGGCTGCGAGTTTGGTGTCATGTCCGACCGCACTTGAGGCAAGATCATGAACAATAACGCCCGGTATCATGACCTGACCATCGCGATGCACTGGGCAACGGCCTTGTTCATCGTGCTGGCCATAGGTTCGGTATTGCTCAGAGACACTGTCGAAGACGATGACTGGCAAAGCTTCTTGCTTAACCTGCATCGCTCCATGGGTGTAGCAATACTGTTGTTGGCGATTGTTCGCCTGTTAACCCGCCTGATCGCAAGCTCCAGCAGCGTTAACGCCGGGTTGCCAAAATCCGTTCGCCTTGCCGCTAAAGCAGGTCATGGCGTCCTGTATCTTTTTTTGTTGGCCCTGCCTCTTACCGGATGGTTGCTAACCAGCGCCCAAGGTAAAACTTTAAGTTTTTTCGGGGTGTACGACCTGCCGATGCTCGTTTCTAAAAACCGCGATCTTGCGGACCAATTAGGTGGAATCCACGAAACTGGCGCTTGGATTTTTATCGCTTTAATTGGGATGCACATATCCGCTGCGCTTTGGCACCACTTCTGGCGTAAAGATCAGGTGCTGCGCTCCATGCTTCCCGATTCGTCCCAATGACGCTGCCATCAGCAACAGTGACTGAGAAACTTCATGGAAAATAACGATGGCAACCGTCTACGTGCTGGTTCGCGCCTAGGCGACGGTACATTGCTGCTGCACACCCAATACAAAAGCAGTGATATTAACTATCACAGCACTGGTCGAAACCCATCAGAGAATAACATGGTGCTATTGATGATAAGGGCGGCCCTTTGACGACTACGGGAGGGACGAACATGCGCCATTCGAAAGCTAAAAACCTATGGCCTATGTTAGCGGTAGCTTGGCTAGCCAGTGCGGGGTTGACCCCCGTCGCACGCGCAGCCGATATAAGCGCCGGCGCTGATTCCTACGATGCCCACTGTGCAGATTGTCATAGTCTCGCTAATCCGATGAGAAACAAGAAAGGCCCTGGGCTTTTCGGCGTCATCGGGCGAACGGCGGGCACCGTCCCTGGTTACGCAAAGTATTCCGACGCCTTGAAGACTGCCAATCTTAGATGGACGCCCGACAAGCTCGACGCTTACATCACCAATTCAAAAGCAACGGTGCCTGGTACAACCATGAAGTTCAGGGGCATAAGAGACGCGAAAGAACGCGCCGATTTGTTGGAGTTTCTCTCGACGCAAAAATGATTGGCTAGGCAGCGTCATTGAAAAACCGGCTCTGAGTCGGGAGCAGTTGCCGTTTCGGTAAGTTGTGCTGAGACGGTAACGATCCTTACTCAGCGCACTCGTGGCCTCACAGATTTCGCTTTAAGTCGTAATCGTCAATATCAACCAATTGGTATTTTCAAGCTCGCGCGAAGTCCACCGGCCGCCAGGTTGTCGAGGCTTATTTCACCGCCGATAAGCAGTGCAACTTTCGTCACAATGGCCAGCCCGAGCCCCACGCCCTGATCATTGCCTCGACTGTAGAAGGGTTCAAACAGTCGCTCTTTTTCCATTTCATCGATCCCGGGGCCCTGATCGTCAACAGTCAACCGATAATGATTATCTGAAAAAGACAGGCCCACCGTAACCTGACCGTTTTTAGGCGAAAAGTTAACTGCATTGGTGATGAGGTTGTGCAGGGCGATATCGATGGCCGCAAAATCAACGCGTACTTCGCGTGTTTCACCGACGCATTCATAGGATAGCTCCAGCCCTTTGTTCAGAACCCAGGGTGTCAGCTGGACGAGACTTTCGCGCACTGCATTCACTAGGTCCACGGGCGTTTTGCTGACCGGCGATGGATTTGGCTCCAGGCGGGCGATGGTAAGTAATTGATTGATGAGCCGGGTGGTACGATCGACGCCAATGATCAGGTAGCTTAGCGATTCGCGCCGCTGTTCTTCGTTGCGAGCCTCCAGTACGTTTTGCGCATGAACCCTGAGAATTGCCAATGGAGTGCGCATCTCATGGGCAGCGTCGGCAATCAGTCGCCGTTCACGGTTGAGCAAGTCCTGAATTTGCCCTAGTAACCTGTTCAAGGCGGCCTGCATCGGTTCGAGTTCGCTTGGCAGTGGCGATAGGCGCAGCGGCTGTAACGAGCCCGAGTGTCGCTCCCTGAGGGTGCTGGCAAAGTTGGCCAACGGCTTGAGCCCCCACCCGATTGCGAGCCAGATTGACACGATGAGCAGTAGGCTACCGATTAGATTGAGCCATACCGTGTGACGGACGATGCGGTTGACCAAATCCGAACGAACATCATCCCGTTCTCCTACCCATATTTGCAGCCCTTGTTCTGGATCCTTCAGCACAAAAGCGCGCCACTCATGTTTGTTGATATCAACTATGGCGCTGAAGCCGGTTCCTTCCGGAGGGCCGATAAAGTCGGGCGAACTGGCGGTTTGTACCAGCAAGTTGCCGTCTTTGTCCCATACTCGAAAGGCAATCTTGCTTTCGTAAGGGTGCCCGTTGCCTCTTGGCTCGGCTTGGGCCAGCGCCTGGTTGAATGCCTCATAGAGTTGCTCAAGCTGCGTATGCTCCAAGGGCATGCGCATGACGCCCTCGAGCAGCCGCGCATTTTGCGCCAGTTGAGCATTGTAAATTTCGGCAATTTCGTGGTTGCTATCATGCGCGTTGAAGAGGGTCAGGACCAATAATCCGGCCAGCAGAAGCCCGATGATCAGGGTTAGGGTGCGCTGACGAATCGAGTTCAAGAGCGCTCCTCCACGAGATAGCCGACACCTCTAATGGTACGAATCAGATCGCTTGAGAATTTTTTGCGCAGATGATGGATATGTACTTCGAGAGTGTTACTTTCGGCCTCCTCGCTCCAGCCGTACAACAATTGCATCAACCGTTCGCGAGTCATCACGCGACCCGGTGGCGAGAGCAGCTCGTATAGCAACTGGTATTCTTTGGGCGTTAGTGCGACCGGCTCGTTATTGTAGCTAACCAGTTGTGTGCTGGGGTTAAGGCTTATGCCTGCGTGCTCAATCAGCAACTTCGCCCGGCCAGCACTGCGACGCAATAACGCGCGTAACCTCGCCTTCAGTTCAGAGACGTCGAATGGTTTTACCAGATAATCATCGGCGCCAACGTCCAATCCTGCAATCCGATCTTCGGTAGCTTCGCGTGCAGTGAGAATGAGTACTGGCAGATTCGAGCCGCTATGGCGCAGACGACGCAGCACCTCAAGGCCATCAAGTTTTGGCAGGCCAAGGTCGAGAACTGCCAGATCAAATGTTTCGCTGAGCAGTGCATGCAGAGCGCTACTTCCATCTTTGAGCCAGTCGACGGTATAGCCCTCTCGGCTAAGGGCCTGATGGATACCTTCGCCAAGTGCAACGTCGTCTTCGATGAGCAGCAAACGCATGGTATCTCCGTTATTTGAGCTTCTTGTTTACATCGGCTAGCAATAGCGGTCTTCTATTTTGCACCCAGCATCTACCTGCTCATGACCTGAGCGGCACTGCGTCTGGAAACGATCAATGCGTTTCGAGCGTCAGCATAGTGCCCTTGAGTTACCCCAGAAATGAAGCGTGTCGATCTTCCAGGAGTTAAGTCTGAACCTTTGCGCAGATGCTTGTTGCGCTTTGCCGGAACCATCATAGCCAAATGCCCGTTAGGTTCGTAATCCCTGAGTGCGGTCTGGCTGTGTCTTCAGACAGCCTTAAGACTGTGCGCGGATAATACGTTTTACTTTTAACCTACCGAGTCTCACCTATGAAGCAAGCCGCAATTTCATCACGTTATGGAAAGCTCTCAATAACGCTGCATTGGTTAATGTTGGCGCTATTCGTAGGCGTTTATGGTTGTATTGAAATCAAAGGCTTACTGCCAAGAGGAGACGCGTTGCGAGGGCTTTTTCTGGGTCTGCACGGGCTTTTTGGGCTGTCGATTTTTGCGTTGGTCTGGATTCGGCTACTGGGGCGGTTGAGCCCTGCGCCAAGCATATCGCCTACGCCGCCTCGGTGGCAGACAAGCGTTGCTCACCTTATGCACCTGGCCCTTTATGCATTGATGATTGCAACCCCAATCCTTGCCTGGCTGATGCTCGCAGCAGCAGGTAAGCCTGTTCCGTATTTCGAATTTTTCCTCCCGGCGCCAGTGGCCGTCGACCCGGCGTTCGCCAAGCAGCTCAAAGGCTGGCATGAACTGCTCGGCAATGCCGGTTACTGGCTGATTGGCTTGCATGCTGCGGCAGGGCTGGCTCATCACTATCTGATAAAAGATGACACGCTCGAACGCATGCTCCCGAGGCGTTAATCCTGACGTGGATTTTCCAAGGCTTTAAGCTGGGCGGCATAGCTTGTTATGGCAGATCTGTGCTGCTCAATGGCCTTTGTAAGGCAGGCTGCACTTTTTGATGGTTGCCATTTCGACCATTCTCGCCACTCATAAGTGTGGCAAAAACGACTTTCAGGACTAGGACAGGTTTCTGTCAGGAGCGCTATCCCCTTGTAATACAAGGGAAAAAAGATGGTGCACCAGGCGGGATTCGAACCCACGACCACTGCCTTCGGAGTCCTAAAAGTCGACGTTTAGAATCAATATGTTAGCGCGGATTAGCCGGAAAATCAAAGGGTTGTGGTAGCCAGGGTTAGCGGGTTTTCGCCCCAGTAAGCGGGGCGAGTGTGGCAAATTTGTGGCATTTCGATCAGTAGATAAACTTCTCCACACATATGATCGACGGGGTCAGCCCAGAGAAGCCAGTAGGGAGGGGCAGAGGTTACGGCATAGGTGCTATGCGAGAGTCTCAAGCCTCCAAAGCGATCAGTCCTCGCGCGGTCCGAGATAGACGCCCATTAACCGCGCACGATCAAAGCTGTACACATGTACGTACGGGCTTTCACTGCAACGCCCTACCAAAGGCAGCGTTTGATCGGGTTTGCCTGACATTAGTAGAACTTGACCGCTACACAGCGGACAGTCTCCAGTGAAGCGTACAAAGCGCGTCCATTGGTGCTTTTCGCTGTCTCGGTGCATTTCCAGCTCGGCGGAGTCCTCCCAGAAAGACAGCAGGGCAGCAGGCGCCTTTACAACTCGGTCATCGACCAATCGTATCCAGGGGCGGTAGAGACTTGTCCAGATCAACCAAAGGCAGAGCCCCAAGAATGCTGTACCTCCTATCTGCCGTAACGTCAGGGCGTGGTCGATACTCGACACCCCCCACATACCAGCAAAAAACCAGATACCCAATGCTGCGACGCCGAGCGAAATCATCAACAACAATACCCCGCCTCGCCAACTCCGGTTCTTCAACTCACCGTCACGAAAGATTTGCCGAATGAGCCAGGAGGGTTTTACCGCTCCAGGCTCAGTTCGCTGATACTCGATGCGAGTAGAGGGCCGTGTAGTTTCCCCATCTCCCCCGTCATCCGGCAATGGCTCAACGTCCAGCCAATAAGATCGCTCAATACCTTTTCCACCTTTACCCTCATTGGTACGGATAATCGGCATCTGTTCTAAGCCTAATTGCCGCAGACGGGCCACAAGGGCAGCCTCACGCGACGCAAGAAACCGCTCCAACAAACCCGCCTGAAGCCAGGTGGCCGGGGTTAACGTCTGCCCCTTCAACTCGCCTTCTACGTGTAGTAGCAACCCTTGGCGAGAGAACACCTGCTGCTCATTCCTACCCTGCTCAAGGGCAGCGAGTTTAGCTTGCACCATGAACTGGAGAATTCTATGTGCCTTGATATCGGCAGGCGAATCATTCAGTTCTGTTTGAAGGCAACGCATCACTTCCTGCACACCAGCTCCTCACGCCCTAGATACAAGGGCCTCAATCCTATCCATACCCCATACAACCCTTTATATAGGGTTAGGGGGGCGTTTTACCCTGCACAAATCATGACTCTTGGAGCCGTCTTCATACCAGCGGAGTCCACCATGACCATGTTTGTTGCTCTTGACCAGAATGCCCGCCTGATTGATATCGGAAAAGCCTCGCGTGGTCTTGCTTGTGATTGCACGTGCGTTAGCTGCGGCGAGCCTGTTATTGCTCGTAAGGGGCTGATTCGCGAACATCATTTCGCCCACTATTCCTCCAAGGCGAGTTGCTTCATTCAGCGTGAAACCCTGCTGCACCTCTATGCCAAGGATGTGATTCGAGATGCCCTCGGACTGCAACTGCCATCGATGCCTGGCGTTTACCCCACAAGCGAAGACACCAGCAGTTGGTGGGATTTTGAAAGGGTTGAAGCGGAGGTGCCACAGCCAGGTTTTCAACCCGATCTGGTGGCCCATCTCAAAGACGGCACACAGCTATTCATCGAAGTCGCAGTTACCTCATTCGTAGGGGAAGACAAATCGCTATTGATAAAAGAGAGCGGCATAAAGACAATTGAACTCGATCTACGCGAGTTGCTGCACGGTATTCACGCGATCCCGTCAGATTTTGCAAGGCGCTACATAATTCAACGCGTTGAGCATAAAACCTGGCTGTACCCACAGTTCTCGGAAAACGTATTACAATGCATTCCAACATGGTTGGTGCATTCACCGTCTGCGGCACCGTCTGTCTCTCAGCTCGCCCCGAAGCTGCACGAGCACCGTTTCGTTATCATGGGCATGTGGGTGTCCGCTAGAATACTGCCTAGCGGCTCCATTGCCGTACGCTCTTGGTCTTTCAATCCACAAATTGCTGAGTTGCTCAAAATCTGGCGTAATCAGCTGGGTGGGGAATACAACCCAAAATACCAGAACTGGATATACTCATCTGTCGCAAGGGAGGATATATTAGCTCGGCTTGAGTCAATGAACGGGCGTAGTTGAACTACGTCGCAATGCTCATTCTGCATCTGACAGGTATCGTTTCCCAGCCTTATGTACCGGCCAGCCCTAGCTTGCTTCGATTTGCGAAGCAAATGAGAAAAGCCGGTAACTTAGTTGTGGTTCCTCTTTTTAAGTACTAAAAAATTGGTAGTTACCGTCGCTCTGATAAGCTATTTGGTTGAGGTTTTATTTCCAAATGGCCGCATATTTTTAATGGCCACCAAAAAGATTGCAAGGCATTTTTTAAAACCGAAAGAGGTAATCAACCTAGAAATATCGTGAGAAGAAAACTCCGTCACTTTAATGACGGAGTTTATTAATTAAGAGGATTACGAAGTCTACAGGTTGAGAACAGATGCGGATTGCTGATTTATGCCATCAGCTTCATGCAACATTTCGAGGTATTTAGTTTCTAACGCTCTTACTTCAAATGAAAGTTTTTTCTGCTCGTCTACTCCAGACCGCATATCCACGACTATAGAATTCACCTGGTCGGGAGTTAACTCGATCATCCCCGTCGAACCCGTATAAAGCCTGTTAATTTGTACAGCACCAAAGCCGGCTCTCAAATAGTCACAAAGATAATATGGATCAATCAAATCCGGATTCACGCGTATAATAGTCACATGTCCATCGGCTATGGCAGGGGTATCCAGCTCGTAAACAGCACATTTACCTAACGTGCCATCGCCTGTGGAAGATAATAGAACATCGTATTTCTGGATAATATTTTTGTTTGAAGGTTGTATCAAGAATTCGTCATATACCGATTTTTCTATCCAGTCAGCATCTGTGGTAACTATTGTGCCTTGCTTGCTTACATTGCTGCCTGACTTTATAACAATTGCAAATCCATCTTTTTCGTCAACGTAGTTTTCAGCTGCTGGGCTTTTGCCTCTGGATGTCTCCTTCATATTCATCTCGGCAATGAGTCGCCCTCCCTTTGCTCTGATTTCAGCGATACGTGATCTAGTATCAGAATTCCAATATTTATAATCAAATCTACATCCAGTATCCTTTACTATAGTTGAGGATTCAATATCGAACGCTTCCCAGTTATATCCTTTCCGATGATTGCTTTTTGCAGTATCAAAGACATCTTTTGATATCTCGCGAAGGAATTTATCGATATCATACCCTCTGATCTTGTCACCAGAGCCTATATACCCAAGGGATTGGATTTGACAAATAGTAACTTTATAATTGTCTTCAAAATCAAGGTCAGGTTTTTCTCTACGTTCGAAATACAATAGGCTAGATCGAACGTTAATTTTATTCGGTTTGAATGTTTCGCCTGGTAGGTTAAAGACGGCTTTCAGCCTGCATTGTTGCATTAGCCATCGGCGAAGATCTCCAGCGCTTTCCGTGTTCAATACGCCTTCGTCAATAACGGTACAAAGCTCACCTGTATCTGGAATGAGAGATAAAACCATTTTTTGAATGAAAAGGTACTGCCCTTTTCCACTCCATATAGGGAACTGGGCACGGTCAGCTTTAGCGAGGGAATCCGATTCAGACGTCCCGAAAGGTGGATTTGTTAAAATTAGGTCACAGTTAGGTACGTCAACACTCCAATTTTTAGCTGCGCTAGATAGGCTGTCTTCATTCTGGATATTGGTGTGGCCGTCCCCAGCTATAATCATGTTCATCTTCGCAGAAGCGGCCACTCCCTCATTTGCATCGGAGCCAAAGAATATGCGTTCCTTAATCAAACTCTTGGCATTATCGTAAGCCGCTTTTGTAATATCCTTGGCATCAAGAAGTTTTTTGAGCTGATTTAAAGAGTCTTGCATGAGGAAAACAAGAAACCCTCCCGTACCACACGCGGGGTCAAGGACTTTAATTGGTGTGCCGGTGATAACTGAGGTAACAATTTTCTTTTGGCCAACAATGGCTAGCATTGTCTGTACGAGTTCCCTAGGCGTAAAATATTGGCCTAGCTTCTTGCCTTTTAATGTCGCCCGAACAAAATATTCGAACGCGGCTCCTTTAGAATCTAAACTGCAGTCATAGAAAGAAACCGCTGCCAATTCTTTTACTACGTATTGAAACGTTTTCGGATTCTTTAATAGTAAAGGATTTTCCAAAACTTCTCCGTATGAACGCTCCTTTACAATCCCCGTAATCATGCTCAAAATCGCAGTTTTAACTTGGTCGGCCTCACCTGATGGTTTTTCAGCGAGCTCATGAAATCTATAGGAATATGGGAGTTTAAAGTCATCTTCTACATCAGCTTTTTCTTCTAAAAGCTTTAAGAACAAAAGTTTCGAAAAGTCCGAAAAAGCGCTTTCCTCATTTTTTTCTATTTTTCGGATGGCGCTATGGCACTTGTAGAAAAGTGCATTAAGTTGTCTCAATGCTAAGCCTGGACGAAACGGCAAACTGTCGTCATTTGAGATTTTAATTACTGACTCATTAGGATTGGTCTTTAGTGCTAAAGATACTTTTTTTATTTGGTCCTTTGATGGTATTTTATCATCAGGCTTTCCGTCCCAAAGGATTCTATTTTTAGTACGCACATTAAAGCATTGGATTTGTACACCATTTGTGACGACCACAAATGGCACGTTTATTTCCGACGACTTGGCGTAAGCAATAGCTTGATCTCTATCCTTCGTTGTAAGCGTCTTAGAGATTTTTTTTGCCTCTATAAGAAAAAGCGGCTTTGCCTTCCCTGCATGGACTAAGATGTCAATATACCCTTTGGAGTACCGCTCCGTAATGGATACTCCAGTTTCAAAATCAAGGTCATTAACTATGTCATAGCCTCGGCGCTCTAAGTAAGGGAGAATCTTTTTAACAACGGTCTCAGTTTCGGTGTTAATAGATGACATGTTCTAACGGACCCTGAATGTATAACTACGGCAGGCGCATTTTTTTTGCGTCCTGTTATAAAATATTGCCCAGCATAACACATAGTGTTATTTTTGGGGTAGCTCAGTGCATAATATATAGTTTGAAGCAGTATGTATTATATTAAACGTTGGAGTAGGCTGCTCTTTGACTTATCTTAGGAGCGGTGCAAGTTATTTTAGCTTGACCGGTTTCAATCCTTGATCATTGAACCTAACATGTCAACAGTTTTAGGATAAAACCATAATGCCTAGTAATCATCGTCACAAATCTTACTTCAATGGACTTTAATTGCCACGCTATAGCGATCAATCGACAGATAAGTTAGGTTCAATGGAATCGGCCTCTTGGTCTCTCAATCTGTCTGGGCGTAACGTTAAATCATCGCTCGTACAAGTTTATCCAGTATCTAAGACGTCAACGGCACATCGGCGCGCTCGGCTTCGTAATAGACGTCTCTACTGCCCCCCCCCACGAAAAATGCTGACATATAGTCCGCGATTATCCGTATGCCTATACCCAGAAAGCTTCAGATTTCTTGACTTCCCATTTTCTTTTTTCGGTGTATGAGCTCAACGATGATGCGAGGGTTGCGGCATCTCAATGGTGAGCTTTCAAACATGACCAACCATATTCCTTTGGATATTTTGAAAGGTCCGTTGCTTTGTTAAAAACACCTCTTGACTGAGCATTTGCAACAGGCATTCTTAAGAGCAACGGAAACGACCTCACCGGAGCGTCCCTCATGCATCCACCTCCTGTTCAGCCTGACAGAAGTTTCGCCGAGATTATGGAGATTAAACGGTTGAATCGTGAGCGGATTCTACGTTTTGTAAAGGAAGCATCGCCCGAAGCCCTTGCGGCCTCGTCTGAGCGCATCAAGGAGATTTTACGGCGTCCTGACGGTCTAGATCAACGTAGGAAGCGAATCGCGCCGCCTGCGTTCAGTACGCAAGATCTAGATTGAGAAGAATAGGACTGCGAGTGTTGGTTCTCTCCGCTTCGGAGAGGTTATGAGCCAGGACCTTAAATTAGCATTATGCCAAATGACATCCTCCGACTTGAACAGGCCAATACCTTAATGCGCTCTGCCAATCAGGCGCTCGCCGCAGGTGATATCATTAGGCTATTGGCTCTCGGATTCACTGATCAGCACATCTATCAGTTGAGACAAACCGGTGGTTTCCGGTCTTCCTTGATTGGACAAAACACCCGAATGATTACGCGCCTCCGAAGGCTCGGAGATATCCATGCTGAGTAGCCCCAATCCGCTGTCTATCGCTGCCAGCGTATTAGCGAGAACGACGATTGAATGCGTTCTTCGCTCTCCGTCCTATCACGCTCGTGGCTGGCAAATACTCGATCGCTGGGCATTCAACTACCCAGATCGGCTCCGTAGGCTGGAAGCGGATGGCGAGGTGATTTTGCTTGGCCGTTTACTGGAGCAACAATGCATTGAGCATGATGTGATGAGCTCGGATGAAGGGTTCGAGCAACGCAGACATGGCCTAACAGAGCATGAAATTCTGACGTTGCACGGGGTGGTCGTAGAGCTTTGATGTAAAAAAAGGGCAAGTTATTTCAACTGCCGATGAGTTTTATGGTTTCGGTAAGCTCTACCAGTACACTTGAATATTCGTCAGAACCTTTCCCGCCGCTCATCGTGAACAGATGTTTTTGAAGGCTTCCCAAGCGACGCAGTTCATTGATGATGTGGGCGTCTATTTTGCTTATGGTCTGTCGCTTCAGAGCGGCGGTGAGCATGAACTCGCCGACGCTCATTCCTCTGTCGTGAGCCTTCACGCGGACCAACGCTTCATCCTCCTCAAAACAACGAGCTGCTGGTAAGCAACCGGTGCGCTTGCGTCTTTCGCTCGTACTCATATTTTGGTTTTCTAGAGTTGGGGTCTCGGGGCTTGCCCTGAGCAGGGTGGTAGGCAAAGCATAGGGAGTGAAACGACTGGTACGCGCCGGTTGGGAATCGCCAGGTACTGGCGGGAGTACAAACCCTACCTTGTCCCTAAGTAATCCGCTCTCAGCGTTGACGTCCTCACGGAGTGCTTGGGTAATAGTTTTGCCGCGCCTGGGTATGATCCAAATAAGCCTCGTTGATAAGAAATTGACGCCTTTAGAAATTATTTTCGAATGGCCGAGTTGCAAAAATGGATATTTTAAATTGACGCTTGTGAAGATGGTTTTTGGCAGGCTTGATAATTTTCTGCGTATAGATCTGGTGCAGCCCAAGCAGTTGCTGTGACATTGTTTCGCGTACACCGGCGAGCATCGTTGAAGCATCAGTGAAAAGCTTCGCGATAAAAAAACAGTGAATTTCAGGTGTATGGACCTTGGGTACAGGGTTGACACTTTGGTGAATTTTCGGAAGCCGGTGCAGGTCAGTATTCCCCTGGCTGAATTTATCTAAACGAAAGCCACAGGTTCTAAGTAGGGCTCCTTTCTGTTGGCAAGGCTTTGCATTGCCGACGGAAAGGAGCGAAAGGGATTTCAAAAAGGCAAAAATCTTCCCTGATGACATCGCGGTCTCGTTCCCAATGACTGGATTTACCAGGTCGTTGAACCGTCAGCTGATTTGAAATTGATTAAAAATTGATTAGCGTCTATTTACCTTAAACGGCAGGTGTCCGTTTAATCTGAGCTCCAGCTTAGCGGTGCCTGTGGATAACCAACTCGCTAGAACGTCTTTACTACCCGCTGGAACGGCAAATCCTACTCGTTGGAACGGTATGTCTACCCGCTAGAACGGTAGTCTTTCCGAGATCGATCGAAAGATTTTGCAATATGACGCAGCTGGGATGGACTAGGCTGCCTTTCGACGTATACGAGATCACCGCGTATGTCGTAACTGAATTGCTCATGATGAACACTGCAGGTAGTACTCAAAGCAGTCAATGCACGCTGTAAGGTTTGGGTGAACTTCCATGTCTCGGCTGCTTCGCTACCACACAGTTTTTGCAGGGTTTCGACTTTCATTGGATAAGGCTTGGCGTGGCTTGAATAGAAACCATGCAGCCACTGGGCAAGTGGCTGACGGTAGAGGGCAGACCGAATGGCCCAATTCACATATGTGAACCCATCCTTGGGAAAAAGTAAGTGTAATTTGGCGTCGAGTATCAAAACGTATGCGGGGGATCGCGCGTCCTGATACACGTCTCCGATCAAGCGGCCTTTGTATTCAAGATTTCCTTTAGTAATTTCGAAGCCGCCTGATTTCAATCGCAGAAGCCGCTCGTGCAGTATCTTTCGATTCTTCCCTGTGTCCGTTTTTCTCATGAGTTTGAGTAAGTTATATGCTTTAAAACTGAGCTCTTGCCCTAGCGTTTGTTGCCGAGCGAGGTGCAGCAGGCACAGCCAAATAGTGAGGTCAATCTGATCGAGACGCGTCCCGGTGTAGCGGATCTGCTGACCTTTGGGTGACATAATATTTTCCTTTTCTAGTAGCGCTCTACTGCCCTTTCCGAGCGCACCGAACAGTGCAGATCGCAGGATTTCGTTTGGTGCACTGCGTATATCGTCTGGCCATGACTTCAACTTATGACCTTCATCTGGAGAGGTAGTAAGTTTCTCCTGATACTTAGGCCTCGCTCTCGAAACGGAGCTCATTCGTTCAAGCTTCGCGGCAGCGCTGCCCGTCGGCTTGGACGATTCCGCATGATTTTGAGTTGGTAAGTGGGACTCTGATGTTGTAGCGAGCATCACTTCCGACGCTCGACCTGCTGCTTCTTGGTTGGGCGGCCAATGCCGCCCGGAGAAATGTTCGGTACCACAGTTATATTTGCTTGCGATGAGCTGGATGGTGGCCCAGAACGCATCCATTGGCGCAGATTGCCCAGGCGCCAGCGCAGCCGTGACAGACCAGGCACGGGATCTAGGCCCGGTAGTTTTCGCTGTCTTACGGTGAGAATGCTGAAGCCTGTTAGCGCGGCCACTTCGGCGACGCCAACGAGTACGTCATCACCCAGTTTCTGAATTTTTTGGATTGTTTCATAATCGACGTTCATCGTTTCTGTCGCTCGGTTAGCTTGGTGTACCCTCAGCATTCGCCAATGCAGTGTTGAGCGGGTAGGACACCTTTTTGACAGATGCGACATATAGCCAAAGAATCGCCGAATGCAGCCAGTCAATTCCGCTTCTGATATCGAGCCTGACGAAGCTTTTCAGCTAGTTTTCCGTGAGCTTAAAAACCACGAGGACACTGGCCGAAGAAATTTCGTAGTCCGGGTACCGGTTGATTTTTTCGAATATCTGATTTCTGGCATTCTGAGAAAATCTGGATTGTCCAAGGTTGTTCTCGAACAGCTATTAACCGAGCGGGGCATTCTTAAAGAAGCTGATGGGCGGGTTTTGCGACGTCATCTGAGCGGTCAAACGCGAATAGCTTGGGAAACTTATCAACGTTTGCTGTTCTGGGCGCTAGGCAAGGAATGGGTCACCGGCTGGGCTTTTCACGACCTGCTGCTGAAGTCATATCTCCGCGAAGCGGCGCAACTCAGCGCCCGAAAAATTTTGAATACCCTTAAACGCCGAACTTCATCGCCGGATTTGACCCGTGAGCAACTGGTCGAGTGCTTCAGTGAGATGTACCTACTCAAGCGGCGAGAGCGAGAAGAAACGGCATTGAGTCGCACCCGAACAGACACAAATACCAGAGAGCTAGCGCGCTCCCTGGGCCTCAAGCTTATGGACTGATGTTCAAACCAACTTGGCCGCGAGCTCTTCGGCGGTGATGTTGTAGTAGCGCTTCAGCATGTTTACCTCACGGTGCCCGGTCACGCTGGCGAGTTCGATCAGGTTAGGCAGTTTGGTTGCTAACCGGCAGGTCGCTTCGTGACGTAAATCATGAAAGCGTAAATCGAGCAGGAAGTCCTCTTGGGCCGTCACCTGTGCCACTTCGCAATCTCCTAGGTATTTCGTCCTTGCGCGTGCTAGGCCTCGTGTGAAGGCCTTTGCGAGGGCGTCTGCGGTGGTAGGGAAAACCCTCCCACATAACGAGCGTGGCAAATCCTTCAATAGTTGAGCGGCTTTTGGTGTGAGCGGTAGGGTTCTCGGTAAACCGTTTTTTGTGGAGGGTAGGTGGGCAGTTCTCCGCTCGAGGTTCACGTTCTTCCAAAGCAGATTGAAAAGCTCGCCACGGCGCATGGCCGTTTCGATTGCAATTTGCACAATGGTCCGTATCCATGGGTTGTGCGAGGCGTCAGCGTAGGTGCCGTCAGCGCGACGCTCTTGCCACTCCAACGCGCAGAGCATGTATTGCTCTTCCACCGCATCCAAGCGTCGTGAACGCTCATCGTTGTAGCTAGGACGACTGACCATCCGCACCGGATTCTCGGCGAGATGAATCCCCCACTCGCGACGAGCAACCTCAATCACGCATTGAAACAAAGCCAGCTCACGCTTCACCGTGTTGCCCTTGCGAATCTTCAGGCGTTCGTCGCGATAGCGAGCGAAGTCGGAAGAGGTGAGGGTGGCAACGATGCGTGTCGCCAGCGGATGGCGCTTGAGGGCTTCCAAGCGTTTGATTTCCGAATACGCGCCTTTGTGCTTTGGAGCGATCTCGGAGATGTAACGATCAATGAGTTGATGAAAGGCGGTGCGTTCAGCCTCGACGCGAGAGACAAAAATGCCTCGGTCGATTTCGCTTTCGATCATGCGTGCCCAGGCTTGGGCATCGGTTTTGGTTTCGAAGGTTTTGCGCTGGGCTGGGTAGCCCCTACGGCGGATCTGTGCTTCCCACTGATACTCGCCGCGATTCCTGATTGTTGCCATTTCGACCATTCCCGCCACTTTTGAGTGTGGCAAATTTGTGGCAAAAACGACTTTCAGGACTAGGACAGGTTTCTGTCAGGAGCGCTATCCCCTTGTAATATAAGGGAAAAAAGATGGTGCACCAGGCGGGATTCGAACCCACGACCACTGCCTTCGGAGGGCAGTACTCTATCCAGCTGAGCTACTGGTGCGACGCGGGCGCCATGATACTCATCTGGCTGCCGGGCGTCCATGCTGGCGAGTGTTGTTGTTGATATCGCACGTTACCGGATGTAAGGGTGACGCTTATCCGAAAATTTCGACGTTTTTCGCGTTTTCGTTCTTTTTTTCGAACAGACTATTGTCCTTTACCCCAGTAGACCCTAGGATTCGTTTGAGATTTCAAACGCTTTTGGCTGGATGCTGAAGCGCACGGTCTACACAAGGTGCGCGCTGAGTACTGAGTACGGTGAATGATTTCCTGGCGGCAGCCTTTATATAGGCGCCTTTGAACAATCAAAAAATTCGCTCCGCGTCTGCGCGGCGCTGTTTAGGAGGCCGATATGCAGCTTAAAGATACCCAATTGTTTCGCCAGCAAGCGTTTATCGATGGCGTTTGGCTGGATGCGGACAATGGTCAGACGATCAAAGTGAACAACCCGGCCACTAACGAGATTCTCGGGACTGTGCCGAAGATGGGTGCTGTCGAAACCCGTCGTGCGATTGAAGCGGCCAACAATGCGTTGCCGGCCTGGCGTGGACTGACCGCCAAGGACCGTGCGAACAAGCTGCGTCGTTGGTTCGAATTGATTATTGAAAACCAGGACGACCTCGCTCGCCTGATGACCCTTGAACAGGGCAAGCCGCTGGCCGAAGCCAAAGGCGAAATCGTTTACGCCGCCTCCTTTATCGAATGGTTTGCCGAAGAAGCCAAGCGTGTCTATGGCGACGTGATCCCTGGTCACCAGCCCGACAAGCGCTTGATCGTGATCAAGCAGCCGATTGGTGTGACCGCTGCGATTACCCCGTGGAACTTCCCGGCGGCGATGATCACCCGTAAAGCTGGCCCGGCGTTGGCCGCCGGTTGCACTATGGTTCTCAAGCCGGCTTCACAAACTCCGTTTTCGGCGTTGGCGTTGGCTGAGCTGGCGCACCGTGCTGGCATTCCTAAAGGCGTGTTCAGTGTTGTGACCGGCAGTGCCGGTGACATCGGCGGTGAGCTGACCAGCAATCCGATCGTGCGTAAATTGTCCTTCACCGGCTCCACCGAAGTCGGTCGCCAGTTGATGGCTGAATGCGCCAAGGACATCAAGAAAGTGTCCCTGGAATTGGGCGGCAACGCGCCGTTCATCGTGTTCGACGACGCCGATCTGGATAAGGCCGTCGAAGGCGCCATCATCTCCAAATACCGTAACAACGGCCAGACCTGCGTCTGCGCTAACCGTTTGTACATTCAAGACTCGGTTTACGACGCGTTTGCTGAAAAACTAAAAGTCGCAGTGGCCAAACTCAAGATCGGTAACGGTCTGGAAGACGGCACAACGACTGGTCCGTTGATCGACGAAAAAGCCGTGGCCAAGGTCAAGGAACACATCGCTGACGCCATCAGCAAAGGCGCCACCGTTTTGCTAGGCGGCAACAGCATGGAAGGCAACTTCTTCGAGCCGACCATTTTGGTCAATGTGTCCAAAGATGCGGCGGTGTCCAAAGAAGAAACTTTTGGCCCCTTGGCACCGCTGTTCCGATTCAAAGACGAAGCTGAAGTCATCGCCATGGCCAACGACACTGAGTTTGGTTTGGCGTCGTACTTCTATGCCCGCGACCTTAGCCGCGTGTTCCGTGTATCCGAAGCGTTGGAATACGGCATGGTCGGCGTCAACACCGGGCTGATCTCTAACGAAGTCGCGCCATTTGGCGGGATCAAGGCGTCGGGCCTGGGCCGTGAAGGCTCCAAGTACGGCATCGAAGATTATCTGGAAATCAAATACCTGTGCCTGGGCATCTAATTCTGTCAGCACAGTAGCGTCACGTACTGAACGGGTAGCCGGGAGGATGCAGCAGTCGATCATCGAATGCTGCTGCGCCCTCAAACTGGCTACTTAATCCTTGAACCACGCCGCCCGATGAGCGGTGAATGAGGAAATCATGTCCCAAACTAACGAATCCTTGATGCAACGTCGCAACGCCGCTGTGCCGCGCGGTGTTGGCCAGATCCATCCGATTTTTGCTGCCTCGGCGAAAAACGCCACAGTCACCGACGTTGAAGGACGTGAGTTCATCGACTTTGCTGGCGGTATCGCGGTACTGAACACCGGTCACCTGCACCCGAAAATCATTGCGGCTGTACAGGCACAACTGACCAAGCTGACGCACACCTGCTTTCAGGTTTTGGCTTATGAGCCATACGTAGAGCTGTGTGAGAAAATCAACGCTCTCGTGCCAGGCGATTTCGCGAAGAAAACCCTGCTGGTTACTACCGGTTCCGAAGCGGTAGAAAACGCCGTCAAAATTGCCCGCGCCGCCACCGGCCGCGCCGGTGTGATTGCGTTCACCGGTGCTTACCACGGCCGCACCATGATGACCTTGGGTCTGACCGGTAAAGTCGTGCCGTACTCGGCGGGCATGGGCTTGATGCCAGGCGGCATCTTCCGCGCATTGTTCCCGTGCGCACTGCATGGCGTGACGACTGACGACTCCATCGCCAGCATCGAGCGGATTTTCAAGAACGATGCCGAGCCACGTGACATCGCCGCGATCATCATTGAGCCAGTCCAAGGCGAAGGCGGTTTCTACGTCGCGCCGAAAGACTTTATGCTGCGCCTGCGTGCGCTGTGCGACAAACACGGTATTTTGTTGATCGCTGACGAAGTGCAAACCGGCGCTGGCCGAACCGGCACGTTCTTCGCCATGGAACAAATGGGCGTTGTTGCTGACTTGACCACTTTTGCTAAATCCATCGCTGGCGGTTTCCCACTGGCGGGCGTTTGCGGCAAAGCTGAGTACATGGACTCTATCCTGCCTGGCGGTCTGGGCGGTACTTACGCCGGTAGCCCGGTTGCTTGCGCCGCTGCACTGGCGGTTCTGCAGGTGTTTGAGGAAGAACACTTGCTGGATCGTTGTAAAGCCGTCGGCGAACGCCTGGTGACGGGTTTGAAGGCCATTCAGGCCAAACATCCGGTAATCGGTGAAGTGCGGGCCCTCGGTGCAATGATTGCGCTGGAGTTGTTCGAAGACGGCGACTCACATAAGCCAAACGCTGCGGCTGTTGCTCAAGTCGTCGCCAAAGCCCGCGACAAGGGTTTGATCCTGCTGTCGTGCGGAACATACGGCAATGTGTTGCGTGTTCTAGTGCCGCTCACTGCCGATGATGTGTTGTTGGACAAAGGTTTGGCGATTCTTGAAGAGTGCTTCGCCGAACTCGTGTAAAACGTGTTCGAGTAGACAGAAAAAACCCGCCGCGGCGGGTTTTTTCGTTTCAGACGTTTGCTAAGGCACAGATTCCGTCATCGGAGAGTATTGAATGACCGCTGTAGATTTGCCCGCTGCACCGCGCGTATTGATCGCGGATGCAGACCCCGCGGTGCGTAATGCGTTGATTGAACTGGTCCTGAACGTGCGCGGTGATGCGAGCTTGGAAGTATGCGCAGATGGACCGCGTGCGTTGGAGTGGCTTGACCGTCACCCCGTCAACCTGATCATTGCCGATTGGGATTTACCGGGCACCGATGGTTTGAGTTTGTTGCGCGGAGTACGACAGCAGCAGCAATGGCCGGCTGTCCCTTTCATATTGCTTAGCAACCGCAGCGACAGTGCCAGTGTGCGCGAAGCAGTTCTTCATTCGCCCACGGCTTATCTGACCAAACCCCTGAACCTGAATGGCTTGCGTCAGCGCCTCGAAAGTTTATTGCTGCCCGCAGGTGAGTACATTACCCCCGAAGCTCGCGCGCTCATCCGCGGTATGACCCTGTCTCAATTTCTGGAAAAGCGCCGTGAAATTGCTGACGGCGCGCCGTTGTCGTTGAATGTGCGCGAAGCGGTTTCAAGCAGCCAAAATAAGACGGGTGTTGATCTGATACTGCTGGAAAAAGCGTTACACGTAGATCCGCACGTTACCGCCGTTTTGATTGCTGCCGCCAACGGTGCCGCGCAACACATGGGCAAAGTGTCCCAGACTTTGTTACAGGCTTTGAGGTCGCTGGGCCCAGCAACGAGCGTTAACCTGATTCTTGATTTGGCCACCAAGCAAAACGCTGTGCTAAAGAACGATCTACTGATTGGTTATGCCCGCAGACTATGGTCATCATCGCGGCTCACTGCCCATTACGCACAGTCCTTGGCACGACTGCTGGAGCTGGATCAGGAACGCTGTTATTGCGCGGGGTTACTGCACAACTTGGGTGATCTGACGGTGCTGCGGTGCATGCAGGAGTGGATATCGGCGGGTGGTCAACTCGACGAAGACGCCGTGGAGTTAGCGCTTACGCATTTCAGCGCTGGTTTTGGTTCCGCCCTACGCACTCGCTGGCGCTTGCCTCTGGAGTTGCGAGAGTTGGTTGCGGCGGTTTATCAATTCTCGGCTGGCGTTCAATCGCGCGAAGCCTTGGTGATGGCGGTCGCAGCACAATTGGCACAGTTAGGCCCGGAGGAAGAAGTCGACACCTTGGCTAACAGCAAGGCTGCCCGCCTGCTAAAAGTGGGGGCATCGGAATTAAGTCGGTTGCGCAAAAAGTAAGCGTGTTTAGCAAGCGTGCATGAGTGGGTTACACCAGCACAATTTGATTTTTTCCCTGACGCTTGGCCTGATACATCGCTGCATCAGCTCGGGCGTAAAGAACCTCCAGCCCGGTATCGTTGTCGTCCAGGTTGGTCAGGCCTTGGCTGACGGTGATGCCAAACGCGTGGTCATCGCATTGAAAACTCAAACGCTGAACCTCCCGTTGCAACCGTTCAGCGATTTGCTTGGCCATGTCCGGTGCGCAGCCTGGAAACACCGCGGCAAATTCTTCGCCGCCAATACGCCCGAACAGATCGCCCCGGCGTAGCGCAGATTGCCCGCATTCAGCAATGCGTTGCAGCACTTGATCGCCTTCCTGGTGGCCATAACTGTCATTGACCAACTTGAAGTCATCAATGTCCAGCAACAAGAATGCGAGTGGGCGTCCCAATAAACGTGCTTGTTCGAACTCATGCTGGGCGCAATCGAAGAAATGACGACGGTTGCTGCTTTGAGTCAAAACATCGGTAGTTGCAAGGCGTTGAAGTTCGCCTTCTAGCTGTTTCTTCTCAGTAATGTCTTCAGCGATGCCCACCACTGTCAGGCGATGATCACGCTCCTGACGGTTGATGAAGCATTTGTCGCTCAACCATCGAACCTGACCATCCGAGCGAATGATCCGGTACTCCCGGTCTTCGACAGACCCTTTGTCCAAAACCTCCATTAAACTTCGTTCGGCATAGTCCAAATCGTCCGGATAAATGCTGTCGCGCCATTCGTTGTAGTCGGCCAGCAAGAGGCCTGCCGAGCGACCGAAAATTTGCTCGTACGCAGGGCTGACATAAATCATTTGCTGCGTTTCCCAGTCGAACGCCCACAGCACGGCGTTAACGCTGTCCAGCAGGGAGCTAAATAGTTGTTCGCGCTCACTTAAGCGCGCAACTTCAGCCTGAGCATGCATTAACGCAAGCAATGTTTCGGCTGCCGCCGGTAGACCGATAGGTAAGGGGCTAGCCGTAAGGAGTATTGGGTTATCCATGGGCACGGCATCTCGCAAAGACGTGCGGCGCTTAGCCACAACTAAACCCACTGAATAGCGAGTTGAGGTTGAGATTGATTGTAGGAGACGAAGTTCCAGAAGGCGCGCGCTCGATTAGAGCGCGCCGATCAACGGTGTCAGACAGAGGGGCGTAGCGAGTAAGTCTTTAATTGATTGGCAAAATCACGCAGGGACTGGATGCCACTGGCTTCGGCTTCATGCACCCAATCTTTGATTGCAGCCAGCATGTCATGCCCGTTAGTGCTGGTTTTAAGCCATATCTGTTGCAGCGCCAGACGTTTTTCGTAAATCACTTTCAGCGCGTGGCTATGCTCCAGCATTGACTGAATGTGCAAGTGATGTTTCTCGTCGAGCAAGCTGGTCTCGCGTGATAGCAGCCGCTTGGCGCGATGGAACTGATGACGTACCGACGCATCCGCTTTGGCTAGTTCTTGCGCAACCAGCGGGCCAATGACCAATTTGCGGTATTGGGCCATGATCTGAAAGCGATTGTTCAGAATTGCCATCGCAGTGTCCATGTCCAGCGAGCCTTTACCTTCTACCCGGTGGGCGATAGGCGCGATGCGCTGGACCTTGGCCAAATGCAGAAGGCTAAACAGTTTGATCCAGGCATAGCCGATGTCGAATTCCCATTTCTTGACCGACAGCTTGGCGGAGTTGGGGTAGGTGTGATGGTTGTTGTGCAGTTCTTCGCCGCCGATCAAAATGCCCCACGGCACCAAATTGGTCGCTGCATCACGGCATTCGAAGTTCCGATAGCCCACCGCATGCCCCAGCCCATTGACCACGCCAGCCGCCCAGAAGGGAATCCACATCATCTGGATTGCCCACACGGTGATGCCGATCACGCCGAACAGCGCCACATCGATCACCGCCATAAGAGTGATGCCCAAAACGGGAAAGCGTGTGTAAAGATTGCGTTCAACCCAATCATCGGGACAATTTTTGCCGTAGATGCGTAATGTTTCCGGATTTTGAGCCTCCGCGCGGTACAGCTCTGCACCTTTACGCAGCACGGTGGATAAGCCTAGGATCACCGGACTGTGGGGATCATCGACGGTTTCACATTTGGCGTGATGTTTGCGGTGAATAGCAGTCCACTCGCGCGTATTCTGTGCTGTGCTTAACCATAGCCAGAAGCGAAAAAAATGTTTGAGGCCTGCGTTGAGTTCCAGCGCACGGTGGGCGGAGTAGCGATGGAGATAGACCGTGACGCCAATAATGGTCACATGGGTCATGATTAAAGTGACTGCGACCAGTTGCCAAACCGATAGGTCAAGTAGACCGTTGTTCCACATAGCCTTGGTAGCCCTCAAATAGCGCCTGATAAAGGTAGAAACAGCAACGCGCATTATCACCAAGCCACCAGATAAAACCAGTCGCCCTTTTAGATAAGAGTCGCAGAATGTTTCTACTCTATAATCCGCGCCTTTCGTGAGGATTTTCGTATATTTATGTCACTTTCGTCCCGGGACGCTTTACGCACGGCCCTTTTCTACACATTGCTGTCGATTTTGTGGCTTGAGCTCAGCACGCTTGTACTCCCAGTGCTTATCGAAGATCCCGTTGGATTGCTTCGTTGGCAGCTAATCAATGGGTGCGGGTGGATGGTTTTCAGCGCTGCTTTCGTCTTTTTTGCTCGCGCCCGTTTGCTGAGCATCATGGGTGTGGGCGCTCGCTTGGGTCAGCAGCAAAAAGATCAGGAACGCCTACGCCAAGCCGCCGTGGTGTTCGACAGCACCAGTGAAGGGGTGCTGGTCAGTGACAGTGACGGTTTGATCGTCCATGTGAACCGCGCCTTCATGGAAATTACCGGGTATCAGGAGTCGGAAGTGCTCGGCTTAAACCCGAATAAATTCAAGTCTGGGCGCCATGATCTGGCGTTTTACCAAACCATGTTCAAGGCGCTGCATGACACGGGCCAATGGAGTGGAGAGATCTGGAATCGGCGTAAAAGCGGTGAGGTTTACCCGCAATGGCAGAACATTCGCAGCATCAAAAATGACAGCGGCGTCATTACACATTACGTCGCGGTGTTTTCCGACATCTCTGCGATCAAACGCTCGCAAAGTGAATTTATGCACCTTGCGCACCATGATCCGCTGACCGATCTGCCAAATCGTCTGTTGTTTACTGATCGCACCCGTCAGGCCTTGGCGCATGCCCAGGCCCAAAAGCGTGGCTGCGCCCTATTGTTGATAGACTTGGATCACTTCAAAAATATCAATGACAGCTTGGGTCATAACGTTGGCGATCAAGTACTAAAAATCGTGGCGCAGCGGCTTCATGCCTTATTCGACAGGGGTATGACCTTGGCCAGGCTCGGTGGCGATGAGTTTGCCGTACTGGCTGAGAATTGCCAGCAAGTCATGCAGGCCGCAGACCTGGCTCAGAAAATCGTTGATGGTTTAAAAGAACCCTTCATGGTTGACCATCATCAGCTATTTGTCAGCGCGAGTATCGGCATCAGCCTGTTCCCCAACGATGCGCTGAATGCTGAGCAGTTGTTGCGCAATGCCGACTCGGCGCTGTTCAAGGCCAAAAACAACGGTCGCGAAGGGTATGCGCTGTATACCGAAGAACTGACAGCTCACGCCCAGCAAAGGGTCGAACTCGCTGGTGAGCTGCGCCGCGCCATCGAGCAAGAAGAGCTTCGAGTTTTTTATCAACCGGTACACGATCTTTATAGTGGTCGCATGCTTGGAGTCGAAGCGCTGGTGCGTTGGCAGCATCCCGAACGCGGTCTGGTGTCGCCTGGTGAGTTCATTCCAATTGCCGAACAAAGCGGCCTGATTGCAGATATCGACGCCTGGGTTCTAAAAGCCGCGTGTCGACAGATGCGTGAATGGCGAGAATCTGGATTCGATCTCGAATTTGTCGCGGTAAACGTTTCCAGTCGCGTGTTTAGTCACAGTGATCTATACCAGCAAGTGGCACGGGTATTGAGCGAGACTGGACTTGATCCAGCGTGTCTGGAACTGGAAGTTACTGAAAGTGCGGTCATGGAAGACCCTGAAATGGCGCTCGAACAGCTGCACCGCCTTCGTGAATTAGGCTTGCGACTCGCAATAGACGATTTTGGTACGGGCTACTCGTCGCTTTTACGCCTCAAGAGCATGCCGGTACATAAACTCAAAATTGATCAGGGGTTTGTAGCCGGGCTTCCTCATGACGAAGATGATGCCGCCATTGTTCGAATCGTTATCGCGTTGGCGCGGGCGCTAGGCATGAAGGTGCTGGCTGAGGGCATAGAAAGACCTGAGCAAGCTAGTTTCCTGTTGGAAAATCACTGTGAGCTTGGTCAAGGCTATCTATTCGGTCGCCCACAGCCGCCGGAAGTTTTGTACAGCACGTTGCTACAACTGCCCCGCTAGTGCGCCGATTCAAGATTTAGAGCTGCGCAAAGCGCTCTACGTTGCCTACTGCTTACCTGAGCATCAAATGTAAAAACTTCAATACCTTCAAGAGATTTTGTTTGTCACTTCCTTGGTGATTCCAACCGGTTACACCTTGGCGAAGACAATCACGTATTGTTCCGCCCTCATGCAGTGGCGCTTTTCCGTCATGAGCTGGAAGACCACCATGCGGCAAAGGTACGCGACATTCGGCCATTGGGCTCGACCACGCGCGTGACGTTAGAGGTCGAAGGTCAGAGCGAATTGATCGAAGCCGAAGTGGTTAAAGACCATGACAGCCTCACGGGCCTGGCGCGCGGCGAAACGTTGTTTTTCAAACCTAAGGTCTGACAGAAGCTGACCGACAGTTAATTGATCTGAGCGGTTGTTAGCAATACACGGTAAATAAGGGAGATGGCATGAATGGAGCGTTATGGCGAGGCCGGCTACTGAGCAATTATTGGTTCAGTAATTTGCCCGCAGCTTTACAAGATGGCGTGCTCGACGCGGCAAAGCAGCGTCGCTTGACACCCGGCAGGCTGTTGTTCCGGCGTGGTGATCCGCCGTGTGGTCTGTATGCAGTACTAGAAGGCGCAGTTCGGGTCGGCGATGACCAAGAGCACATAAAGCCGACCGTGGCTTCGTCAACAGACCTGCCTTTCTGGTTCGGCGAGGTGTCGTTGTTTGATGGCTTGCCGCGTACTCACGACGTGTATTCCCATGCGCAGAGTATTGTTTTGCATATACCTCAAACGGATCTAGAGCGACTGCTGGGAAAAAATCCCTCGTATCGGCGTCAGTTCGCATCATTGTTGGAGCAGAAGGTAAGGATGCCTGAAGCGCAACTGGAACAGCACCACCGTCTGCCAACTGTAGCCCGCGTGGCTTTTTTTCTGCTACTGATCAGCCAGGGTTATGGCTCGCTCAATGGGTCGCCCTGGTTTATCCGGCTGCCATCGACGCAGTTGGCGCGCTGGTTAGCCCTTTCAAAACCGACGCTGGTTAGTGTTCTTCACGATTTGCAGGCGCGGGGCGTGGTGAAACTAAGTTCTGATGACATCGAAGTCCTGGATTTTAATAAACTGCGTGCGGCAGCTAGTTAATCGGCTTAGCCTATTAGCACGATTAATGAGGTGCGCCATGCGTTTGCTGTTAGTTGAAAACGATGCCAATACGGCCAATCTTCTGGCCAAAGGATTGGGCGAGTCCGGGTTTGTGGTGGATGTCGCGCATAACGGGTTGTCAGGTCGCCACTTTGTCGAAGAGCACACCTACGATCTGGTCATCTTGGATGTCATGTTGCCAGGTCTTAATGGCTGGCAATTGCTGCAACTGATCCGTCAGCGAGGCACCACGCCGGTGTTGTTCCTTACTGCTCGCGACGCCATCGAAGACCGGCTGCGCGGTTTGGAACTGGGCGCAGATGATTATTTGCTAAAGCCGTTCACCTTCGAAGAGCTGTTAGTGCGAGTGCGTACATTGTTGCGACGGGGTCCTACCGGCACTGCCGACAATTACGCCATCGCCGACTTAGAGATCGACGTACAGCGGCAGAGGGTTAGTCGCGGCGGGCAGCGGATCTCCCTGAGTGATCAAGAATTTGAACTGCTGCAGTTGCTGGCAAGCCGTCAAGGCGACGTGATCTCTCGCTCACTGATTGCTTCGCAAGTGTTCAATAACGACAGTCAAAAGGTCGAAATCGCAATACACCGGCTACGTTCGAAAATCGACGAACGCTACGTACCAAAACTGATCCATACCATGGGTGGTGTGGGGTATCAGTTGGCGGTGCTGAACGGTTGAAAACCCTCTGTGGCGCAGAAACGCGACCCCGCAGGCGCCAACTTGGCGATGGGCGCGCGACGCGGTTTATCTGAAGTACCGCGTCTTTCGGGAAGCTTTCTGCCACGCCGCCTCTATTACACAGGGTATTTGATTTACCTGCCCAGGCCGTCGCGAAACTGGCTCGGTGTCTGTCCGGTCCAGCGTTTGAAGGCGCGACTGAAACTGCTGGTGTCAGCAAAACCCAGCAGGTAGGCGATTTCGCTCATTGATATGCGCGGCTCACGCATGTGCTGGATCGCAAGATTCTGTCGACACTGATTCAACAGCAAATCATAGCGAAAGCCTTCGTCGGCCAAATGTCGTTGCAAGCTGCGCAAGCTTAGGTGCAAGGTTTGCGCGATGTACTCGGCAGACGGTTCACCGTCGGGTAATTGTGCTTCTATCGCAGCGCGAACCCGACGTTCCCAAGTCATCGGTTTGAGTTGTTCAAGGGTGCGCTTGAGCACCGCTTCATTGTGCTCGGCCAATTCCGGGTTGCCATCTTCCAACCGACTGTCGAAGTCGATAGACGAAAACTCCAGAAGGTTTTCTTTAGCGGAAAACATGATTGGAGCGCGAAAAACATCGTGCCAGGGCTGTGGGTCCAACGGTTCGGGCCGCTGAAGGTGCACTGCCAGCGGCACGTAGTCACGGCCCAACCGGTTGCGACAAGTGCGCACATATATCGCCGCAAAGGCATCAATCGCCTCATTGGCGGGCTCAGGGTTACCTTTGGCAGCGCTGAAGCGAAACTCATATCGCTCAGCGTTCCGACGCAGGTCCAGCGCCAGCACATCGCTAACCACCTCGTGATAACGCACGATACGCGCGAACACTTCCTGCAGCGTGCCGCTGGCTACCAACGCATAGCCCAGCGCATGAAACGTAGTTGGGCTGACGAACCGCGATACCCGCAAGCCAATCGCTGGGTCGCCGCTGGCTTGAACGGCTAACTGCCATAGACGGGTAGTTCCGGTCACCGGGTAACGCGCATTTGGGTCATCCATCAGCTGCGGATCCAGCCCGGCGGTTTGGCACAGCGCCACGCTGTCGAGGCCAAGAGCGTCGAGTTGCTTGCGCAGGGCGCGAGTCCAGCTGGCGAGCGTCGTGGTTTCAGTCATAACAATTGGCGCGTGCGGTCAATAGGTTGGCGTTTGCGGTCGGGCGAGGTCTCGCCCATGGGTGCACTGTGTGATCCATCGGTAATCCCTTCGATAACGCTAGCTCAATAACCAGAGGATGGAAGCATGCAGGGTACTTCTGCAAGTCCCGACAGACTGAATGCACAACAGCGATCAGCGCATATTCGCGCGGCAGTGATGGCCCGTGGCGACCAATTGCGCCAACGCTACCCGATCCTCAAACACCAGGACGCCATCGGTGTCGGCATTTTGACCTTTGCCCTGAGCGGCATGCTCGCAAGCGCAGCCCTCTATATCGCGGGATACATGGCGTGGTGGGTGTGTTTGCTGCTAAACGCCTTTCTCGCCTCGCTGACCCATGAGTTGGAACACGATCTGATTCACAGCATGTATTTTCGCAAACAGCGCATCCCGCACAACCTGATGTTGGCGCTGGTCTGGATGGCACGCCCGAGCACCATTAACCCGTGGATCAGACGCCACCTGCACCTCAACCACCACAAGGTATCCGGCACCGAAACCGACATGGAAGAGCGCGCCATCACCAACGGTGAGCCTTGGGGTTTTGCGCGGCTGCTGATGGTGGGCGATAACGTCATGTCGTCGCTGATTCGCATGCTCCGGGCGAAAACCTGGTCGCATAAGTTCTCGATCCTCAAGCGCACGCTACGCGTTTACGCGCCGTTGGCCCTGCTGAATTGGGGCACCTGGTACGTGTTCCTCGGGTTCCATGCGGCCAATGGCATCGCTCACGTATTCGGCGCGCCCGTTGATTGGTCGGCTAATACGCTGGCGGCGATGCATGTGGTCGATATTGCTGTGGTGGTACTGGTCGGCCCCAACGTGTTGCGCACGTTTTGCCTGCACTTCGTCAGTTCCAACATGCATTACTACGGCGACGTGGAGCTGGGCAACGTCATGCAGCAATGCCAAGTGCTCAATTCGAAATGGATGTGGCCGTTGCAGGCGTTCTGCTTCAACTTCGGCAGCACCCACGGCATTCACCATTTTGTCGTAAAAGAACCGTTTTACATCCGCCAGATGACCAGCCCGGTTGCGCATAAAGTCATGGCTGAAATGGGCGTGCGGTTTAATGATTTTGGTACGTTCAGCCGGGCGAATCGGTTTGTTCGGGTGAAAGAAACTTCAACTGACTCGGTGACAGCAGCGCAAGCCTGATCGGGAGTAAGAGGGCGGGCGGTAGTCTTTTTGTCACAGAGTGTGGATAGGATCTGATAAAGGTTTTGTGGGCTGCTTCTTAGACAGGGAGCGGCCCTTTTTTATTCTGCGGTTTTGACTCCTCTCTTCCTGGCAATTGCCTGTTTCCGCCGGCCATACGCCGAAATTAAGCGCATTTGAAATGCTTATTCCGCAATTTCGGAAATTTCCCGCAAATAAACGCGCCTCAGCCTACATACCTCCGACCACTGCTTGACCAACCATGCTCGTCGACACCTTCCGAAACAGAAAGGACAGCCGATGGCGAGCTTGCAGCATCTCCAAACAAACCCTATCCCACCGACTAAAGCGCAATGGCTGACGACCTGCGCGTTGAGCGCAATGATGCTGCAAGCGTGCAGCCAATCATTACCCGACCGCCTCGGCGCGCCCATCGAGGGCTACAGCCACACCTCGGCGGCCTCAATTACTTCATGGTCAACGGCAATGGCGGTCCGAACATCGGGCCTTACGGCGGGGGCGGCAGCCAGAACTGCTGCGTGACCCTGCCGCGGCAATGGCACCCCGGCCTGACCGTGGTGGTGGAGTGGGAGAAAGATCCGACGCCCCACGCCTATGCAGACTGGCCTGAGCCTCGATTCTCCGATGCGTGGCATGTTCGGATGAAAAAAGAAAAGACCAACAACACCCGCCACCGCGCCGTCGTGGAGGTGGCGCCGTATGAAGTGCTGGGCGTCGTTGACGTCCATTTTTTGCCTTGCGATCAAGTCGCCGTCTCGGCGGTCGCGGCCACGCCTGGCCATGCCAAGTATCCCTTCAGCTACCCATCCAAAATGGAAGAACCTGCCGTATGTCCAGCACCTTGAATTCAGCTTCGCAACGCCCCGCGTCGGCGTCTTTAACACCGACGCCGCCCTTCAAAAAAGAAGGCCTGTTACCTCGCAACCACTTAGACGTCGGGCTCAATTACCGCACGCAAATCCGGCCCGAGATTCTGGCAGGCTATGCCGCTGAAAAAGCCGCCAAAGCAGAGGGCCGCACCTACCCTGGGCCGCCGTGCATGAAAGCATTGAATATCAGCCTGTGTTTCGACGGCACCAACAACCACGAACCTTCGGACAAACTTGCCCAGCCACCCACCACCACCAATGTGGCGCGGCTTTACCATGCCAGTCTCGGCGACAGTGCGAACGGCGCTGAAAGCCGAGCGAACAGGCTGGGCTTTTATCGGTATTACATGCAAGGCGTGGGCACCGAGTTCAAGGAAATCGGCGAATTTGAACCGGATGAAAACGGGCTAAAGACGGCGATAGGCGGTGAAAACCGGATCAACTGGGGCATCACTCGGCTCTTGGATGCCGTTGGCAGAGCTGTGGGGATGAACGTTTGCAATCTCCAGACGCTTACGCCTTGGTTAAACAAATGGGCACCTCGGTCACCGAAGACATGCTTGGCGCCTCACTGCTTAAAGATGGATTTGCCCGCCGCCAACAAGCCCTGCAAGCACCGTTGCTGGCCCTGCAAAAAAAGGTCGACTACGTGCATGCGCGCAAGACCGTCCCGCGCATCATCGGCATGCGCCTGTGGATCTATGGTTTCTCTCGGGGCGCTGCCGAGGCCCGGGCGTTCGCCAACTGGCTGGAGGCACTGACCAAGGTCGAAGTGGAGGGTGAAACCTGTTACCTGTTCGCCGGAATCCCCATCAGCATTGGCTTCATGGGTCTGTTCGATACCGTGGCCTCGGTGGGCGTGGCCTACGTGGCCCCGTTTGCCGCCGGGCACATGGGCTGGGCCGATGACTCCATGCGTTTGCCGGAGTCGGAGAAGTTTCTGGAGCGCTGCGTGCATTTGGTCGCGGCTCATGAGCAGCGCGGCTGCTTTCCACTGGATTCAATTCGGCGCAAGGACAATCCTGACGATCCGAACGGCGCGTCAACCTACCGTAAGGGAACGTTTGAATACCTCTATCCCGGCGTGCACTCGGATGTGGGCGGTGGTTATGCGCCGGGCGAACAAGGGAAGGCGATAGCGGGAAGCAAGGATGTGCTGTCGCAAATTCCTCTACACCATATGTATGCCGAAGCTTATGCCGTCGGCGCCCCTCTTCAGGCGCCTAAAGACGCACTCAGTGCGGAGCAAAAGGAAAAATGGCCTTGGCTGGAAATGGACAGAGAAACCCTTGAAGCCTTCGCCGTCTCCGAAACCCTCACCCACCGCTTCAACACCTGGCTCTCTTTCCACAAAACCGGCCCCCTCAAAGAAGCCATGGAAAGCGAACTGGAAATGCTCACTGCCTGGCGGATCAATCGCTATGCCAGTTACAGGTTCAAGCACACCGCCGCTTACCAGCATTTTCAGGGCAAGGACATGACCCCTCCGGAGCGCGGTGCATTCAAAGCCCTGCACCAACGACAATTCGCCGAAGAAAAAGCCATCCATGAGGGCCGGCCATTGCGCGAGTTGTCAGGTACGACGTTGGCAACCCATGAGGAACACCTGGCGATCAAACTGGCCTATGAACAACGTATCGGTGCTGAAAAGCCGACGACGTTCAACATGCGCAAAGCCTTCGAACCCAGCCTTGACCAAGCGCAAATGGACAACGCCATGGACGAGTTTCGCCGTGACTACGTGCCCTCTTTTTGGGGGCTGTCGTGGGACGCCGATACCCTTAGCCTTGCTACCCTCGCCCACGTCACCCTGGGCGGCTGGGTGTACTTGACCAATGAAGAGGACGAAGCTGAGGAATACATTCGAATGCGCCGAAAGGCCAATATCGTCTTCAACAAGCTCTACGCCCCCCGCAGTTTTGAAATCCTCAGCGATAGAGCGCAGACCCTGACCGATTTTTTCGACGAGCAGGTTCACGACTCCCGTGCCTGGTTCATGAACGCCGCCCTGGGCGAGCGCGAGTTATTCACCGATTACTTCCGCTACCGCTGCATTTTCTTCGACAACGAGTCGAGCAAAGCCCTGTCAGCTCTGGTGTCCACTGAGCAAGTGATCGGCGTCGCTGTCGCGGTCGCCAGCATTGGCCTGAGCATCAAGCGTCATGACCCCCGTTATCTGGTGGGGTTGTTGGCACCGTCGTTTGGGATTCCGGTGTTTCGAGGCAAAGTCGGCCTGCCGGGCATCAGCGCCTTCGACACCCTGACCGGCATGGCCCTGCCCATGCTAGGCAACCTCGACAACCTCCGCGCCTTCACCCAAGACACCGGCGACGTACTGAAACTGGTTAACGCCTTGCCGATTCCGCCCACCCTCAGCGACGAAACCGCCACCACGCCAGAGCTTAAAGCCCTGCTCAACGCCCACAAAACGGCGAAGGTCGCAAAAATGGCCAAAGACTTGTTTGACAGTCTTCCCGCCGAAGAGAAAACCAGTTGGTTGGACCAAATCAAAGGCGTCGCAGCCGAGTAAATCCCGAGCCACTGTAGGAGGGGCCGCCACGTCTTCGACGCCGTGCTGTCGCGCAGAAAACGCCCGGTCTCTGGTCGAATCGCAGTCTTTGGTAGTACCTACAGTGGGTTATTCTTTTACGATCTTAATAAATAGTTTTTTATTCCTAAACGAATATATCCCCCGTCTCTATACTTTGCCCTTGAACGCAACGTGCAGGAGATGCCCCATGCGCAACGAATCGATCCGCTATCTGATAGTGCCGGGCTGGCAAGGTTCGCCAGACGATCACTGGCAGACGCATTGGCAGCACAGCTTACCCAACAGTGCGCGGGTGGAGCAGGCCGACTGGCTTAAACCGCGCCTTGAAGACTGGGTGGATGAGTTGCAGTGTGCAATTACCGCTGACAGTACGCCGGTGATTCTGATTGCTCACAGCTTGGGTTGCATCACCGTTGCGCATTGGGCTGCGTTGGCGTCCCGGCAATCGCTGCAACAGGTGCGCGGTGCCTTACTGGTCGCACCGGCCGATGTCGAGCGGCCGACGTGCGCGCCCGCGCTACGTAACTTCGCGCCGATTCCTACTCAGCTACTGCCGTTTCCCACTCAGGTGGTCACTTCGAACAACGACTCGGCGGTTAGCACCGAGCGCGCCCGGACGCTGGCGCTTAATTGGGGGGCTGAAGTGGGCCTTCTTAGTGGGGCAGGGCACATCAATGTGAAGTCTGGGCACCGACGCTGGGAGCAGGGATTCGCCTATTTATACCGCCTGCAAAATCGAATCGAATTGCACACGCTTCGCCGCGCTTGAATCTAAATTTCTCGTCGGGCCGTTTGGGCCTGCTGTTTACTTTTAACGCTTGAGCCGCCGTAAGGACTCAGGCGGGAGTTCGCCATGAGCCTTCACGAAACTTTCGGCCAGCCATTGCCGACCTTTCCCGATGCAGAAAAAAGCCCGCTGAGCATTCGTGCCAAAGCCTTGGTCTTTGTCGACCCACGCTCACGTCAATTGCCCGAAGAGCTGGAAAGTCTGGCTCCCCGAAGTTTGCCCGTATTGATCCGGGGCGAGACCGGCAGCGGCAAGGAACTGCTGGCCCGGCATATTCACCGTGGCAGTGATCGGGCGGGGCTCTTTGTTTCGGTGAATTGTGGCGCCATTAGCCCCAGTTACGCCGATGCCGAACTATTCGGTTATACCGCCAGCGCACACAGCGGCACAGTCAGCAGCCGCGCGGGTTGGTTTGGCTCGGCCAATGGCGGAACTTTATACCTGGATGAAATTGGCGACCTCCCGTTGCCAATTCAGACCAAGCTCTTGGCCGCGCTGGAAAACCATGAAGTGACCCGCGTCGGCGCCCAGCAACCGAGCCCGGTGGACGTGCGTTTGGTAGCGGCCACCAGTATCGATCTGGCGCAGGCGGTGGCAGTCGGGAAATTCAATGAACGACTTTTCCACTATTTGAGTGAAGGCAGTCTTGAGCTGCCTGCTTTGCGCGAGCGGGTGGGGGATATTTTGTCGTTGGCCGAATACTTTCTGGGTATCTACAGCCAGCGCCTGAACCTACCCGTGCCGTTGATCAGTGAAGCTGCCCAGCAGGTGCTTGAACTGCATAGTTGGCCCGGCAACACTCGTGAGCTTGAAAATGTCATTCACTTTGCACTGTTAGTAAGCAGCGGCGACGAGGTACTTCCTGAGCACCTCAACTTACCGGACGCTATAGGCCCGGTTAGCCAGATCAGAAGGCGAGCTGAGCGATTATTTGCCAGCGCAGAGGTGGGCCAACTGGCTGAATTAAAACAATTACTCGCTGAGCTAACCAAGCGTGTCACTTAGCGGCGAAGATAATGGCGTTTAGCTGTCATTCGCACTAAATAGCATAACGATCATAGTAAAAATTATTGTCATGGAATAACAAATATCGGTAATGTCCGCTCCACGCCGCCGGTCTTTAGTCGTGAAGCCAGACCGGTGGCAAATCTATCTAAACGCTGTCAACGTTGACGGCTGCGATTTTCGCTAAGGACTCTGCATGAAAAAGACGTTGTTATTGACCGCTTTGGCGGCTGCATTTTCGATTGGCTTGGCCCACGCCGGTGAAAAACTGGTTGTCGGCGCAACAGCCGTTCCCCATGCCGAGATTCTTGAGTTGATCAAGCCTCAGCTGGCCAAAGAAGGTGTGGACCTGGAAATTAAGGTTTTCAGCGACTATGTTCAGCCGAACGTACAAGTATTCGAAAAACGTCTAGACGCTAACTACTTCGAAACCAAGCCTTACCTGGACGGCTTCAACACCGGCAAGAAAGCTAACTTGGTGACGGTAATCGGCGTTCACGTTGAACCCTTCGGCGGTTACTCGAAAAAATTCAAAAGCTTGGCTGACCTGCCAGACGGCGCCACCGTTGCTATCCCGAACGAAGGCAGCAACGCTGGTCGCGCCCTGCTGCTGCTGCAGAAAGCTGGCTTGATCACCCTGAAAGATCCAACCAACGCCTTGGCAACGCCGAAAGACATCGCGACCAACCCCAAGCACCTGAAATTCCGCGAGCTGGAATCGGCCTTGCTGCCACGCGCGCTGGATCAAGTTGATCTGGACATGATCAACACCAACTACGCGTTGGAAGCAAAACTGAACCCTAAAAAGGATGCACTGATTCTTGAAGGCGCCGATTCGCCTTACGTGAACTTCCTGGTGGCTCGCCCTGATAACCAGAACAGCGTCGCGATTCAGAAATTGGCCAAAGCGCTGACCAGCCCTGAAGTCAAAGCGTTCATTGCCAAGAAGTACGACGGCGCGGTACTACCGGCGTTCTGATACAGATTCAAGCAATACTGTTTTTACGCCGACGGCTTACACAGCGTCGGCGTTTTTGTTCGAATCAGTAGGAGCGAACTTGTTCGCCAAGCGGCTTACCTGAATTACCAAGTGGCGTCTTTAGCTAACAAGTTGGTCCCTACAAAAAATACCGTGTTTACGGTTGAGTTGCGCACTGACGAATGGGCACCGTCTTTCAGTTGCTAGCGCTTCCAGTGCTATTGATATGCACTTAAAGTATTTAAATTAAGTTTTTTATAGCTATAAAGTTCCAACTCTTATTCGCCCAGTCATTCGGAGTCGGAGTTTTCATGTCAGCAGCCTCCCCAGTTTCCTCAGCCAAAAACGCAGTCAGCCAGGCATTTGACGTTCGTCCCTTTGAAGGGAAAATTGGTGCGCAAATAGTGGGGCTGGATTTGTCTCGTCCACTCAATGACGACGACTTCGCCCGCATTCACCAAGCGCACTTGGACTACCACGTCATCGTTTTTCGCGACCAACACATCACGCCGCAGCAACAGATCGATTTCAGCCGCCGTTTTGGCATCCTGCAAATCCACGTGCTCAAACAGTTCTTGTTAGCCAATCACCCGGAAATACTCATTGTCTCGAACATCGTCGAAAACGGTCAGCCGTTAGGTTTGGGCGATGCGGGCAAGTACTGGCATTCGGACCTTTCTTACAAAGAGCTGCCAAGCTTGGGCTCGATGCTTTACGCCCAAGAGCTGCCCAGCGAAGGCGGCGACACCTTGTTCGCCGACATGCACCTGGCCTGGGACACGCTGCCGCAAACGTTGCGTGAGGCGGTTGAAGGCAAGGTGGCGGTGCATTCCTATACCGCGCGTTACGCCGAAGGTAAAAACGCCGCCAGCTGGCGCCCGACACTGACCGGCGAGCAGCTTTCGCAGGTCGCCGAAGTCACCCACCCGGTGGTCCGCACGCACCCAGAAACTGGCCGTAAAGCCTTGTTCGTCAGCGAAGGCTTTACCACACGCATCGTCGGCTTGCCCGAAGACGAAAGCCGCGCCTTGCTGGATCAGCTCTACGCCCACAGCATTCGCTCAGAGAATGTCTACCGGCACCAATGGCAGCCGGATGATTTGGTGTTCTGGGATAACCGCTCATTGATTCACTTGGCCACCGGTTGCCCGCCTGAACTGCGCCGCAAGCTGTTGCGTACCACCATCCAAGGTGATGCATCGTTCTAATCGAAGGAGCCGCGTAATGAATGCTGTTTTGCAAAGCCACACGGCTAGCGAACGCTTGACCCTGCCACAGATCAATCAGCCCACCGCTGAAGCACTGTTGCATGTCCAAGGCGTGAGCTTGGAATACCGCACGCCTGAACGGGTCGTGCGGGCGACCCATCAAGTGAGTTTTGAAATCGATCCCGCCGACCGATTCGTTCTGCTCGGTCCATCGGGTTGCGGCAAGTCGACACTGCTCAAAGCCGTCGCCGGGTTCATTCAGCCCAGCGAAGGGCAGATCCGCTTGGCGGGGGTGCACGTCACCGAGCCTGGGCCGGATCGGATTGTGGTGTTTCAGGAATTCGATCAGTTACCGCCCTGGAAAACCGTGATTCAGAACGTGATGTTTCCCTTGCTGGCTTCGCGCACGTTGAAGCGCCGCGAAGCCGAAGAGCGGGCGCGTTATTACTTGGAGAAAGTCGGCCTCAGTGCTTTCGCCGATGCCTACCCGCACACCTTGTCCGGTGGTATGAAAGCCCGGGTCGCCATTGCCAGGGCGTTGGCCATGCAGCCAAAAATCCTGCTGATGGACGAACCCTTCGCCGCGCTTGATGCGTTGACCCGCCGCAAGATGCAAGAAGAGTTGCTGGAGTTGTGGGAAGAGGTGCGGTTTACCTTGATGTTTGTCACCCACTCCATCGAAGAAGCGTTGGTCGTTGGTAATCGAATTCTCTTGCTGTCACCCCATCCCGGCCGGGTCCGCGCGGAAATCAACAGCCATCAATTCGGCCTGAAAAGCCCCGGCAGCGCGGATTTTCAACGCACCGCGCAGCGCATTCATCGCTTGCTGTTTGATGAGGGTGAACCTGAGCCGGTCGAGCGCGACGTGCGCTTTCAGGATGTTCACATCGCTTACTGACGCCCCCTTATTTCAAGGGCCTCCCAAGAGAATTCGAAACATGACCATTCGACAGGAATACGAGGTCACGCTGGAGCCTTTTACTCAAGAGGATCTGGTGAGTGACATCCCGTTGGCGCAAAAGATAGGGCAAATGAGCTGGGTGCGTAAATCAGTGATCCTCATTGCTCTGGCGCTGATCTGGGAGCTGGCGGCGCGTTACACCAACAATGACCTGTTACTACCCGGCGTGCTGCAAACCGCCAGCGCGTTGTATGACGGCATCATCACCGGGGAGCTGCTCAGTAAGGTGGGAATTTCTTTGTCGGTCCTGATCAAGGGCTACTTGATTGGCATCGTCCTGGCGTTTGCGCTGACCACCCTTGCTGTATCGACACAGTTGGGCCGCGATTTGCTCAGCACCCTCACGGCGATGTTCAATCCCTTGCCCGCCATCGCGCTGTTGCCCTTGTCACTGCTGTGGTTCGGCTTGGGCCAAGGCAGTCTGATTTTCGTGTTGGTGCATTCGGTTCTATGGGCCTTGGCGCTGAACACTTACACGGGATTTCTCGGGGTTTCGGAAACCCAGCGCATGGCGGGGCGCAACTACGGTCTCAAGGGTTTGCGCTTCGTTGGGTACATTTTGATTCCGGCAGCGCTGCCTTCGATTTTGTCCGGTTTGAAAATTGGCTGGGCATTCGCTTGGCGCACCCTAATTGCCGCCGAATTGGTATTTGGTGCCCAGTCGGGAAAAGGTGGTTTGGGCTGGTACATCTATCAAAACCGTAATGAGCTTTACACCGATAAGGTCTTCGCCGGGCTGATTGCAGTCATCCTGATTGGACTGCTAGTGGAAAACTTGCTGTTCAACAATATCGAACGCCTGACCATAAAACGCTGGGGCATGCAGCGCTAATACTGGCTTTTTTTAAGCTGTTGTTATTCCAAAATCCTATTTATTTATCGCTGATAGCTAACTGTAAGCTATATGCGTCGCCGGACTACCGGCCTGTCGTATTCATTCTTGGTGAGAATTTCATGGCCACATCGTTCAAGCGTCCGGCGCTTACCACCCTCGCGGCAACGCTCAGCCTATTCGGGGCACTGCTCAGCGGTGGTGCGCACGCTGAGGGCAAAATCAGCATCGCCCAGCAGTTTGGTATCGGCTACCTGATTCTTGATGTCGTCCGCGATCAGCACTTGATCGAAAAGCATGGCAAGGAGCAGGGGCTGGACATCGCGGTCGACTGGAACAGCATCTCCGGTGCCACCGCCATGAACGAAGCCTTGTTGGCAGGTGCGCTTGACGTAGTGTCAGCTGGCGTGCCGCCGATGCTCACGGTCTGGGACCGAACAAAGGGCAAGCAGAACGTCAAAGCCATCGCCTCGTTGGGTTCGATGCCTAATTACCTGCTCAGCATCAACCCAGACGTGAAGACCTTGAAAGACTTCACCGATAAGGACCGGATTGCCGTCCCGGCTGCGGGCGTAGGCTTCCAGTCCCGGACGTTGCAGATCGAAACCGCCAAAGTGTTCGGCAAGGCTGAGTTTAAAAAATTCGACAACATTTCGGTCAGCCTCCCGCACCCGGATGCAACCGCCGCGCTGATTGCGGGTGGCTCTGAGCTAAACGCTCACTTTTCTAGCCCGCCGTTCCAGTACCAGGAATTGGAAAACCCGAAAGTCCACAAGGTTTTAAGCTCCTATGACGTGCTCGGCGGTCAGGCCACGTTTAACGTGCTCTACACCACCCAGAAATTTCATGACGAAAACCCAAAGACCTACAAAGCCTTTTACGACGCGCTGGCTGAAGCCGAGCACATCATCAAGGCTGACAAGCCCGCTGCCGCCCAGACTTACGTACGCGTAGAGCAGTCGAAATTACCCCTGGCTCTGGTGGAAAAAATCGTCGCTGATCCAGAAATCGACTTCACCATCACGCCGCAACGCACGTTTATCTATGCCAGCAAGTTGCAGGAATTAGGCGTATTGAAAAACAAGGCTGACAGCTGGAAAGACTACTTCTTTGAACAAGTGCACGGCACGCCGGGTAGCTGATATCAGTGTCTGTCTGGACTCGCGTGACACCCACTTATTTCCATGAGCTTTGAGTTGTGTCAGTGACGGAACCCTGATCTACGCTCACAGTCGCATACCTCAGATTTAGATGTGATTTCTTACAACCTGTACCGCGTGTCTGTCATGGCATTTGCAAAGGAGCCTGCATGCCCGTTCATCGATCAAAATTTGCTGTGATCAGCTTGAGCGTGGTGCTTGGCTTATTGGTCGGGTGCGGGGAAAAAAAGCCGCAGGAGCCGCAACGGCCAAGGGTTTATGTCCAACAGGTGAAGACGGCGGACTTCGCTGCCGCCGTGTCGCTGACGGGCGATATTGAGGCACGGGTGCAGACTCAATTGTCGTTCCGAGTGGGCGGCAAGATCATCCAGCGGATGGTCGACGTTGGTGATCGGGTGTCGGCCAAGCAAATTCTCGCCAAATTAGATCCCAAAGACTTACAAACCAGCGTTGATTCAGCCGTCGCTGCCCAAGCCGCTGAGCAGGCTCGGGTCCAACAGACCAGCGCGGCATTTGTTCGTCAGGAAAAATTACTGCCCAAGGGCTATACCAGCCGCAGTGAGTACGACTCGGCTCAGGCGGCGTTGCGCAGTAGCCAGAGTGCGCTGAAGGCCGCTCAAGCGCAGTTGGCTAATGCCCGTGAGCAGTTGAGTTACACCGCACTGGTGGCAGACGCGCCGGGCATTATCACGGCGCGGCAGTCGGAAGTCGGGCAGGTGGTACTGGCCACTGTGCCGATTTTTGGCCTGGCGCGGGATGGCCAGCGCGACGCGGTATTCAATGTCTACGAATCGCTGTTCGTCGATCCTCCCACCGACCAGACGGTACAAGTGACCTTGCTCGATAACCCCACTGTTAAGGTGATCGGCAAGGTTCGCGAAGTCACCCCCGCCGTCTCTGCGCAAACCGGTACGCTGCAAGTCAAAATCACCCTCACCCAATTACCGGCGGGTATGGAACTGGGCTCGGTGGTCAGTGCCGCCCTGAGCGTGCCGGCCAAAGCCAGCGTCCAGCTGCCGTGGGCGGCATTGACCAAAGGCCTCGGTGATCAGCTTGGGCAGCCCGCCGTTTGGGTGGTCGACGACCAAGGAATCGTCAATTTGCACGCGGTCAAAGTCAGCCGTTATTTGACCGGCAGCGTGATTATCAGCGAGGGGTTGAGCGGTGGCGAAAAGGTAGTGGTTGCCGGGGGCCAACTGCTGCACCCGGATATGCAGGTTGAAATTGCCCAAACACCGCAGCCCGCGACCGCGAAGGTGCAGCCATGACGCGCCTGACCCTGATGGTGCTGAGCAGCCTTATGATGAGCGCTTGTAGCAAGTCCGAACCTGCGCCCGAACCGGCGCGTCCGGTGCTGTATATCGAGGTCCAGCCGGCATCTGTGGAGAGCCTTGGGCGTTTTGCGGGAAATATTCAAGCTCGCTATGAGAGCACGCTGGGCTTTCGCGTGTCGGGACGTATAGCCCAACGCAGTGTGGATGTTGGTAGTGAAGTGAAGAATGGTCAGTTATTAGCGACCCTTGATCCCACGGATCAGCAAAATAACCTGCGTGGCCGTCAAAGTGATCTGGCGCGAATCGAAGCGCAGTGGATCAACACCCAAGCCAATGCGCGTCGTCAGAGAGAGTTGTTCGACCGAGGCGTCGGCGCTCAGGCACAGCTGGATATTGCCCAGACTGATTTACGCACCATCGGCGCTTCGTTGGAGCAAGCTCGTGCGGCAGTCACGCAGGCGCAGGACCAGCTTAATTACAGCGACCTGCGTGCCGATCATGCGGCGGTGGTGACTAACTGGAAGGTCGAGGCCGGGCAGGTGGTCAGCGCCGGTCAAGACGTGGTGACACTGGCCCAGCCTGACATCAAGGAAGCGGTAATTGATCTACCGGCGTCCTTGGTGGATACGCTGCACAAGGGCGTGGAGTTCAAGGTGGCGGCTCAGTTGGCGCCTGACATCAGCACCACCGCCACGTTGCGCGAAATTGAGCCACAAGCCGAGCGCTCGACCCGCACCCGTCGCGCCCGCTTGACGCTAACTGAAACACCCTCCGCGTTTCGTCTTGGCACCGCCATCAGCGTTACCCTCTCCACGGCCATCGAGCCCCGCGTGCAGCTGCCTATTAATGCTGTACAGAACGTCGATGGTAAGACGCAAATCTGGATCGTCGACGTGCAGAACCAGACCGTATCTCCACGTGAGGTCCAGGTCATCAGCCGGGAGGATGACAGCGTGGTGTTGGCGGCTGGAGTGAAGGCTGGTGAGCGGGTGGTCAGTGCGGGTGTGAACAGCCTCAAACCCGGCCAGAAAGTTAAAATCGATAAGGACGCCCTACGATGAAAGGGACATTCAACCTGTCCGATTGGGCCATAAAACACCAGTCGTTTGTCTGGTACCTGATGTTCGTCGGGCTGTTGATGGGAGTATTTTCGTACCTGAACCTGGGGCGTGAAGAAGACCCTTCGTTCACCATCAAAACCATGGTCATTCAGACGCGCTGGCCCGGGGCAACGGTCGATGAAACCCTGGAACAAGTCACCGACCGTATCGAGAAAAAGCTTGAGGAGCTGGACTCCCTCGCTTACGTGAAAAGTTACACCCGGCCAGGGGAATCGACGGTCTTCGTTTTTTTGCGTGACACCACCAATGCCAAGGCGATTCCGGAAATCTGGTACCAAGTACGAAAGAAGATCAACGACATTCGCGGTAGCTTTCCCCAAGGCATTCAAGGACCGGCGTTCAACGACGAGTTTGGTGACGTTTACGGCTCAATCTATGCGTTCACCTCTGACGGTCTGTCCATGCGCCAGTTGCGCGATTACGTCGAGCAAGTCAGGGCCGACATCCGGGCCGTACCGGGGCTGGGCAAGGTCCAGATGATCGGCCAGCAGGACGAAGTGCTATATCTGAATTTCTCCACCCGCAAGCTGGCGGCGTTGGGCCTGGATCAGCGTCAGGTGGTGCAAAGCCTGCAATCGCAAAACACGGTCACTCCGGCCGGGGTTATCGAAGCCGGACCGGAGCGGATTACGGTGCGTACCTCGGGCCAATTTGCGTCGGAAAAAGACCTCGAAGCGGTCAACTTGAGGCTTAACGACCGTTTCTACCGCCTGAGCGACATTGCCGACATCAGCCGTGGTTACACAGACCCACCAACACCGATGTTTCGCTTCAACGGCAAGCCTGCCATTGGCTTGGCCATCGCCATGCAGAAAGGCGGCAACATCCAGGAGTTCGGTAAAGCCCTGCACTCACAGATGGACAACGCCACTGCCGACCTGCCTGTGGGCGTCGGCGTACACAACGTATCGGATCAGGCGCAAGTGGTGGAGAAGGCCGTTGGCGGATTCACCAGCGCGCTGTTTGAAGCGGTGGTCATTGTATTGATCGTCAGCTTTATCAGCCTCGGTGTTCGGGCCGGTTTGGTGGTCGCCTGTTCGATTCCGTTGGTGTTGGCGATGGTCTTCGTCTTCATGGAATACAGCGGCATCACCATGCAGCGGATATCTTTGGGCGCATTGATTATTGCCCTTGGCCTGTTGGTGGACGACGCCATGATCACCGTCGAGATGATGGTCACCCGTTTAGAGCTGGGAGAAAGCAAGGAGCAGGCCGCCACCTTCGCCTATACCTCGACCGCGTTTCCGATGTTGACCGGCACCTTGGTGACTGTTGCCGGGTTCGTGCCAATTGGTCTCAACGCCAGCTCTGCCGGGGAATATACGTTCACCTTATTCGCGGTTATTGCCGTGGCGATGCTGGTGTCGTGGGTGGTCGCGGTGTTGTTCGCGCCGGTGATTGGCGTGCATATCCTCAGCGAGAACATTAAAAAGAAGTCGGAAAAACCGGGACGCCTCGCAAGGGCGTTCAATGGCGGCATGCTGTTGGCGATGCGCAACCGTTGGTGGACGATCCTCATCACTGTGTTGTTGTTTTTGTTGGCGGTGTTCTCCATGCGTTTTGTACAGAACCAGTTTTTCCCCTCGTCGGACCGCCCGGAAATTCTGGTGGACTTGAACCTGCCGCAAAGCGCGTCGATTAACGAAACTCGTAAAGTGGTGGACCGCCTTGAAGCCACGCTCAAGGACGACCCGGACATCGCACGCTGGAGCACTTACATTGGCCAGGGCGCGGTGCGTTTTTATCTGCCGCTGGATCAGCAACTGGAAAACCCGTATTACGCGCAATTGGTGATCGTCAGCAAAAGCCTTGAACAGCGTGGCGTGTTGACCGACCGCTTGAAAAAACGCCTGCGTGATGACTTCGTCGGTATCGGCAGCTATGTACAGCCGCTGGAAATGGGGCCTCCAGTAGGGCGTCCGATTCAATATCGGGTGAGCGGCAAGGACATCGACCTAGTCCGGCAACATGCGATTGAACTGGCGACCCTGCTCAATCGCAACCCGCATATTGGCGAAGTGATCTACGACTGGAACGAGCCGGGCAAAGTGCTGCGCATCGACATCGCTCAGGACAAGGCCCGACAGCTGGGTTTGTCGTCTCAAGACGTGGCGCAGTTGATGAACAGCATCGTTACCGGCTCGTCTGTTACTCAGGTGCGGGACGACATTTACCTGATTAATGTCGTGGGCCGCGCCGAAGATGCTGAGCGCGGTACGCCCGAGACCTTGCAAAACCTACAAATCGTTACGTCCAGCGGCACGTCTATCCCCTTGTTGGCATTTGCCTCGGTGCGTTATGAGCTGGAGCAACCGTTGGTGTGGCGTCGAGACCGTAAGCCCACCGTCACTGTTAAAGCCGCCGTAAGCGATACAATTCAACCCACTGACTTGGTGAAGCAACTCAAACCTGACATCGACAAGTTCGCCAGCGGATTGCCGGTGGGCTTCAAAGTCGCTACCGGTGGCACCGTAGAAGAGAGCGGCAAGGCTCAAGGGCCGATTGCCAAGGTAGTGCCGCTGATGGTGTTCCTGATGGCGACTTTCTTGATGATCCAGTTGCAGAGCGTACAGAAGATGTTCCTGGTCGCCAGCGTCGCGCCACTGGGGCTGATCGGCGTGGTACTGGCGCTGATCCCGACTGGCACACCTATGGGCTTTGTCGCGATCCTCGGAATTCTCGCGTTAATCGGCATCATCATCCGCAACTCGGTGATTCTAGTGACGCAAATTGACGCCTATGAACGCGACGATTATTTGCCGTGGGACGCGGTAGTCGAAGCGACGCAACACCGCCGTCGGCCCATCCTACTGACCGCAGCGGCGGCCAGCTTAGGGATGATCCCCATCGCCCGGGAAGTGTTCTGGGGCCCCATGGCCTACGCCATGATTGGCGGGATTATTATCGCGACCCTGCTGACCTTACTGTTCCTGCCCGCGTTGTATGTTGCGTGGTACAGGATTGAAGAACCGAGCAAGGAGCAGCGGGACGAAGCGCAAGCGGAAAACTAGAATTGGGGCTGAGCCAGCAATTGCGAGTGGAACACTTTGATCCCACAGAATTGGAGCCAGATCACAGAATTCGGCATTACATAATCCGTTGGAGCAACAACTGTCTTTGTGCTCCCTGATTGTCCGACTGACAAACGCGCCGTTTTTAAACCTTACGCCACACACTCGCCAACCAAGGCTGTTGTTCCAAAGGTAAACCTTCAGGTCGGAAATAATGTTCCAGCTCGGTAAATCCCGCTTCACTGAGCAGTGCACGCCAGTTCTCCAGGTCGTGGTAGGAACCATAGCGGCTGCCGTTCCAGCCTTCTATGTTTTCGCCCCGCGGGTTGGAGCTGAACAGGACGCCGCGCGGGGCCAATGCGTCGTGCAGTTCGCGCAAGACGCGGGGCAGCTCCTGGCGTGGCACATGGAATAGCACGGCGTTGGCGAAGACGCCATCGAAGCGCCTGGCGGGCAGGTCCAGCTCAAGAAAGTTCTGTTGCAGCACTTCACAGCCGGTCTCTTCACGGGCCATTTTGGCAAAGCGCTCGGAACCATCTAGCCCTACCGCAATATGCCCCATGGCGGCGAATGTTCTGAGATCGCGTCCCGGCCCACAGCCAAAATCCAGAATCCGCAACGGCGCGCTGCCTTCGATATGCCTGAGCAACGCGGCAATGTTCTGGCTAACGTCATGACTCCAAGAACCTTCACGAAATTCGTCGGCGACCGCGTTGTAATGGGCGACAGTGGCGGCGGTTATTTGTGCGAGGTCCTGCGGATCGAGTTTCATGGCGAGTCTGTCTGGGCATAGATAGGCGCTGAATATACCCTTGCTCAGCGTTTCTTCAAGGGTTACCAAGATGGACATGTTTTTGGAACAAAAATAAAAGTGCTAGGGATCGCTTCTAAAGGGCGGAACGCTGAGTACTCGAGTAGGTGCCCAGCGGGAGTTATTGCCTACTAGGTCGATAACGCAATAAGTGATTTCCAGCGACGGGTCTTCGCCCGCTTCCAGAATAATCGCAGGGGGTACTTTTACCGTGATGGGCTTTCCGACATCGTGTGGATTGATCGCGGGCAGATCCATTCGCACATCGCCCCAGCGCAGGGTGATGGCGTCGTTGGCCGCCATATTGGGATACGCCTCGATCGTCAATGCCACGCCTTTTTTGAGTCGCTTAGCGGTCAAACCTTTTCGAAGCAACGCGTCTGAAATTTTCAGCGGGGTGAGGCTTTGATTTTCCTCAATACACTTGCTCGCAAGATTCCCACCAGGTTGATCAAGCTTGATTAGTACACTTTTGCTTGGCGAAAGCGTGGGACGTATGCCAACTTTCTGGACTTCATACCAGATAGTGGCAGTGCCGCTTTGCACAAAACTTTCCGGCACCCGCCAACTTAGCGGCTGACCGATATCATCGGCGGTCAGCCACTTCGAGGCCACGTAACAACCGTCCCAAAAGAGGGAGATTAAGTCACCATCATCCATTTTTGCGTAGGGCCTGATAGTTATCATCAGATGCGCAGCGGCAGCGGCGCTGATACCAAATTTGTTGGCTTGCGGCAGCGATGGCGCAAACAACTTGATGCGATGGGAAGTTAGGGTCGCACTGTCCATGTTCGAGACTCCTTATTACCCGCGGCCGATTAATTTATGCCGCATGATAAACCTTGTTGATCCGTTTTTAGATTTGCCGGGCCTAGCTAAGAGTGAATGGGAATGCGTGTCAAGGAGAGGGATAGCAGAATAACGGAGGGGGCAAGCGAATCAGATTATTCCTACGCCGGCTTGATTGGTAGGTCGCTGGAAAGTACATGCCGCGTCCTACTTGGTAACGTTGCAAAAATTAGAAACCTGAACAGAACACCCGTAGATCGATGCGGCAAAAAGCTGAGTGATGTGTTCGCTCAGCTGTCCATCCGCCCCTGTCCTTGGCAATCAGCAAACCGCCTCATTTGCCTGGACATCAGTCAGCACTCGACGAAATGCTCGTCTCCCAGAAGCATGTCTTCGAAAAATGCCCCGAAGGTATTTTCAGCGTTTCGAATGTGGATTTCCAATACCCATAAATGGCTACTTGGCGTGAATTCGATGTCTGCCATAGCGCCGCCGTAAATGGCCGCATGAGGAAAATCAGAAAGCCTGTGACCATCGAGGTCCATGTTCAAAACCCATCCGCGTCGCTCACTGGCCTTGATCGCCAATTGATAGAGCTCTTTGCCTGACGCCTCGGTGGTCAACCAATGTTGGCGAACCTCATGGAATATCGTCCGTGAGTCTTTAGCGCACCGCGCTTTTTCTTCATCCCGGCCAGTGACGAATGTCTGACCACCATCGCCTTCCCACTCTTTCCACGTCGGGCCGATATCAATAAAAAAAATATCATCCTTGCCTAGCACGACTCCGCTCTCGGAGGGGGAGCCGAATGTCTTAGTGGTATTGCGTCCGAAACGGACGAAGACCCCGTGCCATCCACGAAGCATGTCGCGTTCGGCCAGGACATCCTTGGCAAGCTCAAGCGCCTCTTCCTCAATCATGCCCGGCTTGATCTGTTGCGCAATTTCTAGAATGGCGTCCCGAGTCATTTGGCGGACCATGATCATATTGCGGGCATTGTAATGCTTGCCTACCGCCTCTAAATCATCCTGATTGTCGTGATTCAACATGGTATTACCTCAAGTGGAGATTGTTGGTTAACAGGTGATTTTCATGGGGTAAAAACCTGCATTCCGTCCAGTCCGGGGTTCAGGAAAATTTGGCAAGCCAGTCGATCCAATGGGCCTGAATTGAGCAGCGTACTGAGGAGTCGAGCTTCGGATCTGGCAGGCTTGGGCAGCGCTTCAAACCAGGTCTTGTTTAGCGTCAGCCGACAGGTGCCACATGACTGTTGCCCCCCGCAAACGCCGTCAATCAGATGAGCGCTACGCAGAGCGGTCATCAGCGTGCCATCCGGAAATATGCGCAGCTCTTCAGGGACAGCGGTGCCCGGACGCGCAACGCGGACAGTGATCTTCGCACCTAGGTCTTTCGATGACGTGCAATTGGGCCACGATTGAACTGTGGTAGACGCAATGAAGGGGTCCGTGTAATAGCGCGACATGCGCAGAGCGTTCTTTTCATACAGAAGCGCGCCCGCGGCGTTGACCATATCCGGGCAACCGCAGGCATATACACATGCCTGCGCAAGTGATTTATGTTGTAGCGAAGCGACTCGGTGCACATGTCGGGATGCAGCCTGAGCAGTGTTCCCCTCGATGCTTACTACAGGCACAAAGTGAAAATGTGGAAAGCGACCTTCGAACTCCACGAACTCTTGGGAAAGATAAAGATCTTCTTTCACATGACCTCCCCAATACAGCCACAGTTCTCTCGCTTTTTCGCAGGCTAAAGCTTCTTGGATCAAGGCTCTAATCGGTGCGATACCCGTACCGGTCGCTAGAAAAATAGCAGGGCCTGTTTCATCCATTGAGTATTCCCATACGCAGCTTCCAAAAGGGCCGCGCACTTTCAGCACACTAAGAGCTTCAACCCCCTGTTTAACAAGTTGCGAGAATTTTCCATTGGGAAATACTCGAACATGCAGTTCAAGATATCCGTCAGTGCGCAGTTGAGTGGCAGGTGAATACGACCGCTGTGTTCCGTCGGGTAATTCGATATTCACGTACTGGCCAGCACGGTATTTCAACGTCGCTGCAGCTAACGGGGCCAGCAGCAAAATTGAAATATGTAGACTCAGCCGGGTCACTGAAACCGCGCGATATAAGTGAGTGTCAATGTCCTGTTCAAGAGGTTGCATGGACCCGAGTCCTTTAATGGTGATACCACACTTACCCGTTGCAACCTGATTTGATACGGCAATGCGCTTTAACGAGACGCAAAACTTTTTCGGTTTCTTCAATAAAGGAGAACGAGCCGCTGCGATCGAGAAACTCAAGCTCGACCGGTCCGCTGTTGAAGTCGAGTTGCAGCAGTGGGTAAAGCGCCCGGTCATAACGTCCGGCCAACACCTTGGTAGGGATCTTCAGGTCTTTTAGAAAAGGCCTGAAATCCGGAATATCCAACAACTGGCCCCCTATATTGAAATCAACATCGACGCCACAGAATACCGGGTAGAGTTCTGTGTTACGTGATCCGGGTTCAGTTAGAAGTCTGTTGGCGTTCTCCGGGTTGTAGAACCTGACAACGGTGGCTGCCTTGGCAAACAAGGCCTGCATCTGAGGCGAAGTGGACCGCTCACCAAGACCCCGTAACCGACTTATCTGTGCCCATAACTCAGGTAGCTGATGCTCAATAACCTTATTGATGTTTTCGTGGTTTTTCTGCCACATGTCCGGGCTGTGCAATGAGTTGCACAAGATCAGTGAGCGCGCCAGGTCGGGCCGATCCAGCGCGACTTTCAGGCTAATCAGCCCTCCGTACGAAAAGCCAAACAGATGGGCTCCATTAGGGCAGATCCGCTCAATCAAGGCAGTTATATCAAGTACATCCTGCTCGAAAGTAATATCCGTCAAGTCGTCCGGTTTGTCAGAGCGACCACGACCGCAGAGATCGACATAGATCACCCGGAAGTCATTATGCAAGTCATCAAAGTGGGGGTGAAAAATCGCATGCGACCCCGCAGGACCGAGCCCTGCCAATAACATCAAGGGCTCACCTTCTCCAGCCTGCTCAACCCAAAGCCTTTTTCCTCGCACTTCATGAAGTTCGCCCGGAGCGTGCTTTATATGATCAGTCATGCAACCCCCTGTGCGCATTCCTGAAACACCGAACTTTCCGCCTGTCGAACGGCCACGATATCTCGCTCCAGTTGAAGTGGATCAGGGTGTGCCAACACTACAAATCCTAAAGCCAGCGTCGCGAATAAATCCTGAGTGGCAGGCACTGTCTGGTGCTCTTTGATTTGTATGCTTGCGTCGACATAACTTGAGAGTGCTGCAAGGGCATGCAACCGACTCACGTTTCTGGCCACTGACGGCGTGAGAGCCCTGAAAAAGACCACGGTCATATGCTTAAGGAGGTTATAGCGCGTTGACGGAACCACGCCCCCGGCAAAAAATTTCACGGAGCGGTGAACCTGACTGTCTCCTGTAGCCATAAAGCAAAGTCTTGGGTGCCCACCCCCGTGAGGTCGTGCCCCGAGTTCTATCAGCCTGGGGCCGTCGCTTGTCAGCATAATTTCAATATGAGCGTTTCCCCAGAACATACCCAACGCGTTCAGCACCTGCTCGGCGTACGCCGCGAGGGGTTCGATAACGGCCTGATCAGCACTGACCCAATCCATTCGATCGTAGATGGCCATTCCATGAGTACTTTCCAGCTTCGTATATTTACATACGCTGCAAACGGTATGAATGCCAGCGTGACTGAACGTATCGACAACGTACTCGGTGCCGGATAAATACTCTTGGACCAACACGCGGTCATTTATAATTCCCAGCCGATTGGGCTTGTCGAGGAGCCCGAAAAACGCGTTCTCCAGACCCACGCCTGCATAGATCTTGCTGACACCGTCAGTGCTGGCACTCTTGGGTGGTTTGACGACCAGACTCTTGCCCGCAAGTCCGCTTTCGAACACCCAATTTTTCACGTGGGAAAAATCATCCGTGCAGATCTGCTTCATCATCGTAACGCCGGCATTGATCGCTGCCTGGGCCATCAAGCCCTTGTCACGTCTGGCTGGGGCTAGTTCAACCGCATTCGAAAACTCGGGGACGAGCAGCGGAGCAAGCTGTTCGGCCAGCTCCACACCAGACTCGCAGCCAGTCAACACGCAGAACGGTTTGTAATGACGCAATTCATTGATGAGTGGCGCTAGATCCGCCGCGCACGCAACACGCACAAAGGCAAAATCCGCAGGTCTGTAGGAGGCGGCATAGACATCCGGCGGTTCGACAGAGGAGAGCACCGCAATGACCTTACAGCCCAGCTGCGCAAATTCGTTGGCGAATAAGCTACCGGAAGAATAAGGGTCCACGATTACGGCGTAACGCTCAGTGGCCGTGGTCATGATGCGGTCCTCAACAATTCGCTGATCTTCAGGCAGTAGCGATTCCATGCATCCTGCACCGTGGGGCTTAGGGACCGTGCGCGAATAGCGGCGTGCACCATGCCAGGTTCAATGACCAACTCAACCTCAGTACCCTGGGTCTGCAACTGTCTTGCGTATTGCTCGGCGTCGATGGCGAGTGAGTCCATTTCGGCGCCCATGATATAGGCCTTGGGCAACCCGCCAAAATCGCCAGCGATCAATGGAGACACATAAGGATGTGAAGCGGTTTCGGGGTCCGGAGAGTAACAGGCCGTGTAAAACTCCATCTCTGCGCCGGTAAGCAAGGGGGCGTCATCGCCGCCGTTTATCCATCGGGTGAAATCTAGAACAGGGCTGATCAGCGCCTGTCCAGCAAGCTTGGGACCATTGCGATCACGGCACATCATGGCGACCACCACCGCCATATTGGCTCCCGAACTGTCACCTGCGATGACTATTTTTCGAGCATCTATTCCAATGGCTTCAGCGTTTTCGCATGCGTACACCAGTGCGTCATAGCAGTCTTCCAGCGCGCCGGGAAATGGGTGTTCCGGTGCCAGTCTGAAATCTACGGCCATAACCTTCACCTGGGCTTTGGATGCGATCTCGGCTGCAACGCAATGATGGGTGTCCAGAGAGCCCAAGACAAAGCCACCTCCTCGGATGTAAAGGACCAGTCCTTCGCTCGGCTGCAAAGGTTCGTAAAGCCTAAATCGAATGCTGGTGCCGTTATGTGTCACATCCTGCTGGCTCCAGTGCACATCAACAGGAACTTCATAGGGAAACTCCACAATAAGGCTTTGATATAGGCGTCGTTGTTCATCTAGAGGATAGGTGTAGGAGTCGGGTGGCATTACTGCGTTACAACGATTTACAAACTCTTCAATACCGGGAGCGTAGGTCATTAGCAATTCTTCCGTCAGCTGTTAGTAGTACCAGGACGTAGCGTTGTATTAGGCTCGCGCATATCGGCGAGAATGCCACGCCGGATGAGTGGCAGCAGGCACAGTACGGTGCCTATTCCGCCGAACCACAGGGTCCATTCAAGTCCAATGTATTTAATGACTAGCGAGGTCAATACACTGCCTAAAGGAATGGCTCCCCAGATCATGAAACGTTGCACTGAGTTCACTCTTCCCAACAGAGCTAACGGAGTGGCTGTCTGCCTCAACGTCAGCGAGGTTGGACCAAACACACCTTCGCCCAAACCATGAAGCACACTGGCGGCTATGAGGCCTGCAATCGAACCCGAGGCGCCGAAAACGGCAATTAGAAACAGCCCGGAAACAGAAGTCGCTGCGGCAATGACCAGCGTGCGGGAAATACCGAAGTGATTCATTAATCTAGATGAGATGAGGTTGGCGACAGGAAATCCTGCGGCTGCCGCGCCTATCACCAGGCCGATGGCGCTGGGGGAGAGCAAAAGAACGTCCTTACAATAAAGAACCAGACTGGTTTCAATGAAGGTGAGAAACAGAACGTAAACCGCCCCGCATAAAAACACGGGTTCCAGTTTGGGGTGTGAAAATACAAATTTCAGGCCGGCCTTTATGTCCGCCACGATGGATGTGCTTAAAGGCAACGGCTTCGTTAAATCCAGCGCGGCGTCGACATTTCGAATGGCCCCTAACGTGAGCGCAGACACCAGGAAAGAACCGCCATTAAGGAGAATCGCAATCGGCGGGGCAAATACAGCAATCAAAGGGCCCGCTGCTACAGGTCCCAATGTGCGCGCAACCGATTCGGAAAAGAACAGCTTGGCGTTTCCCTTTTGAAGCTCAGACGCCCCTGAATATATTTGCGGCAGGAATGAGTTATAGGCCACTTGGAAAAAAACGGTTGCGGTCCCTGCAACAAACACCAACGCCATCAGTGCGGGGAACGTCATCAGGCCTTTAATCGACAGTAATGCAATGCCTGAATACACGACCATCTGAATCAGGTCCGCCAAGACCATGGTTTTTCGTTTCGGCAGTCTGTCGACCAACGCCCCTACCGGAAGTCCGAAAAGCAGGAAGGGAATAAACATTACAAAGGGCAGCAAAACCGCTTGGGCGGCTGAAGCCCCTACTGTTTGCACCGCGAGAAGTGGTAGCCCAATAACTAGAAACTGATTACCAAACAGGCTCAGAGATTGACCAGACCATAGCAAGTTGAAATTTTTATGTGCGGTGCGCCGCACTGGGTCTGTTTTATCAGTGTCCATCCTGCATCTCCTGATGTATTAAAGTTAGCCGCCCCGTATTCGGGGCGGCCGAAAATATCAACTGGCGATACTTTCAAGTAGGCTCGGTGACAGATTTTTCCCGAACTGGACCCCGCCACAGCTGATGGATAAAGGTACTTGGTAGTCATGTCCTTTTCTGACATAGATTGGGTAATCGAACAACTGGACGGCCTGCATCCAGTGAGAGCGATTGTTGTGAGGATCATTGGACAGGCAGTTATCCTCCTTAAGATAAAGGTCGAACCAAAAAACAATCCCATGAGCCAGTGCATTAGCATCAGCCGTAAAAGTCACCTGCGAGGATTCATCAAAGGAAAAACTGGTTCCAAATTGAGCGCTATAAAACTCCGCGGTGTTACTCACTAACCGATGCGGCCAAGTTTGTAGGCGAACCGGAAAATACCCCGCCGTTCTGAAATTGTTAAACGCACTGACATCCAGGCCAAAAATATCATCATAGACATAGTTCAGGTTGGCTACATCCTGGCTGGATAACAAACAGGCATGAAGTTTTACGGCTGCAGGGATCACTTCAGCATGAGGCTTTAGTAACTCACGCTGTGCATGAAGTAGCGCGTAGCCGAATCCCTCTCCGAAAAAACCACAATCGACTGTTTCTGAAATCATAACATCCATGTCCAGAGGGATATCAATTCCGGAAACGAGGTCGGTGGAAAGTTTATTAATTACGGTAATGTTATGTTCAAGCCCATTGACTCGAATGATTTCCCGGGCCTTGACAGCTACCCGCATATTGCATTCGCAGGTATAAACATGTTTTGCACCCTTCTGAGCAATCAGCATGGCTAACAGCCCGGAGCCAGTGCCAATGTCTAAAACGTTTTTTCCGGAAAAATCAGTAGCTTCAATGGCATCAAAAAATGCTTGATTACGTTGCTGATCGTTCAGCATTGCAAAGTGCCACCGAGGAATGCTGTCGGCAGAATGATCGGTCATGTCAACGGTGTTAGAGCTAAAAACGGGTTCACTATTTTCACTCAACATGTTACATCTCCGAGAAAATTAGGCGTAACTACTAAAGGTAGTTATTGATCAGACGTTCTTAATGAGACGTTCGAAATCCTGAAGCCCAACCCACACAGTTTTTCTGTTTTCAACGTATGGAATATCCAGATAACGAATGTGGCACTTTCTTGTTTTTCTGCCATGCCATGGACATGTAACCCAATTGTCATCCTCAAGACCATGCGTCAAGGGACCACCTCGGTGTTGGCATGTCATATCCTTAAACTTTATTTCACCTTCCTCGCCACGTAGCATCTGTATGTATTTTAGGGCTGTCTTGATAACCGTCACGCTGTTCGAACGATCAAAGGCTATAAGTTGCATACTGACGATAGTCCCCAATGGAAAGGATTCTGTACTTGCAATTCTCGGAAAGCACCAAGGCCCCATGGAGCCGGTTGCGTGCGATCACGACGCACTCGCCCGCAGCCAAATCGCTGAAGCAGTCAGGGCCATGACAAAAGCGAAGTAGGCCTTCGTCCACGATGCAGAATTCGTCCCCATCATGTACATGCGGAACCGAAAGTTCGCCTCTGGGCTCGTTCAGATGGGCAACCGGTATATTTTCAATATTAGCCAGAACAGTGGCTTTGATGTCCATGGCAAGTTGGCGGTAGTCGGAGCGTTTGTTCATCCAAGTGATTTGGGCGCAAAGATCCTCCTCCATGATGTGTTGGAGGATGCAGGCCATCTCTATACCCTTAACGAAGTCGGGATAAATGGAAGCTCCAAACCTGTCTGCCAGGGGAAGTAAAATTTCATTCAATGTCATGGAGCCATGGTAGCTATCGATATGAACGTGTTCGGTGTAATACCTCGTATCGGCCTCAGTGAAAACGTGCTGTATTAACGTTTTGACGCGCCCACAGTACGGGCCGAAAGCGTTTTCTGCATAGGTGATCGCTCCGACATATTCAAAAAAGCGTTCGGGGCTTCGCGTTAGCATGTGGAAGTAGTTATTGTTCAAAAGTGATGAGTTGAGATAAAAATTCCAATACGCATGTGAGTTATCAAGCATCCCTACAGACTTTAGCGTTTCCTTGAATAGCGTGCTGTGTTTGGCTGCATGTTTCCCATAGCCAAACTCATCCAGAAGTACGCGAAACATCGCTGATTGAGCTTCACCATAATCGCCTTTTGCAAACCTTGCCATGTGTGACGATTCGGGTAGAAAGTCCACCGCATGTTGCATAAGCAGAAAGCGCACCATCAGTGGCTGGTCAGTGGCGAGATGAATCAAACTGAGGGAATCGTTGACGATTTCCGTTGAAGGCTCCAGCTTTGTAGCTAAATAACGCTGAAACAGTTCCTTGTTCCATTCACCGCCGACGTTTACTTCATTTTGCAAAATTCCAAAGACTTTTAATTCGAGGTCGGGAATCAGGTCGGCTGCAAGAGTTCTCAATGCTGGGTTATAAGCAATCTTCAGGTCCGCGACAATATGTTCTGAGGTGTCCGGGAGATAAAGAAAGTCCTGCTCATAAAGCGCCGTCATCGTGCGGTTCATCGTAAAAGATGAATAATTAAGCAGTGTTTCTCGTGTGACGCTTTCAAAGTTTATGTAAGGAAATGCCTGCGGTCGAAGAGGGCGTTTCCAGACACTGGTTTTCTCGGTCCAGGATTCTCCGTCGCGGTAAATGTCAAACTTCCCTAGGCACGCTATGCGACTGTCAAAGTCATTTTTTCCCAATGCATGTTCCATTGCATTACTCCCAAGCCATAGATTCAGTCGATTAAAAACCAAGCATTTCATTACTTGCTTCTTTCTTCGTGCATCTTTTTGTACGGCTTTGACACGGTGTCCGCTCGACAGCGCTAGCAGAAGTAGCAGGCGGGGAGTTCAAAATATTGTGAAACACATCGGCGAAAACTCCGTTTCTTGCTTTTATATTATTTTTTTGTACTGGGTTGTTCTCAGGGCTTTCTGACAATGTTGAAAACCCTAAAGTTTGCTGAAATGCCCACGCAAAAACGGTCGTAAATCGACGAAAGATTCCACGGCGTGTCTCGCTTCAATTTGACAACTTCCAGCGTCGATATTCGACAGGCATGCACCTGAAGCAGGGCCGGAAACCTGCGGACCTGGCGGTTGCCTCATCAACAAAAAAAACCCTATTGCGCGTGTAACCGCCTTTGCTCAGGGCTAGCAGCGCTGCGGGGCAGTCCAGGCGGCCAAATATCTTGTTCCTACGATGTCCTCCAAATTGACCGGGCTCGATACTTAGGCAGGACATGCCATCGGGGCCGATGAGTTTCCACATGCGCATTACGTTCACACTCCGTTGCCCACGGGTATTTTCAGAGCACGGCATGAGCGACGTTACCGGTCGGTCTGGCAGTGTTACCCGGCTGCTAACGTCCGGGTTTTTACTAGATCAACCCCGCGGCCAATGGCAGCTCTTCAGACAAATCCCTTTTTTCCCGCTCAAGTAACTTGCGCTTGCGCTCGACTCCCCATCGGTATCCGGACAATGTTCCGTCACTGCGCACAACGCGATGGCATGGAATAGCCACAGCGAGGTTGTTGGCGCCACAGGCGTTCGCAACCGCCCGCACTGCGCTCGGCATGCCTATGCGAACCGCGATGTCGGTATACGTGGCAGTCGCCCCGGCAGGAATGTCCCTCAACGCCTGCCACACACGTTCTTGGAAAACCGTGCCTCGGATATCAAGTGGCAATGCAAGGCCGACGGCCGGCGACTCTACGAAGCCCACGACTTCAGCAACCAGTCCTTCGAACTCTGCGTCGCCGCCAATCAGATTGGCATTTGGAAACTGGTCCTGAAAACTCTCAACCAGAATATTCGGATCGTCGCCCAGCAAAATCGCACAGATACCGCGCGCACTTCGTGCTACTAGAATCGACCCGAGCGAACTCTCACCTAGTGCAAACTTGATGTCGACGTTGGCCCCGCCCGCCCGGTATTCAGTGGGTTTCATGCCGAGAATTTTCTGAGAGGCTTCATAGAACCGGCTGTTGGAATTGTAGCCTGCCTCATATAGTGCGCTGGTGATCGTCCCGGACTGAGAGAGCTGGTCCCTGACCCGCGAGCGCAACGAGGCGACGCTGTAGGCTTTTGGCGTTAGCCCTGTGATTTTTTTGAAGATGCGGTGAAAGTGAAAGGTGCTCATCCCGACCTTTTGGGCCATGTCACTCAGGTTGGGGACGAAATCGGACGCGTCTATCATCCTGCAGGTTTCGGCAACAGTGGCCGCGTGTTTGAGCGCTATCGTTTCCTGACTGCTGTCGCCACGCTTGGAGGGACGAAAACCCGCTGCTTCAGCTTCGAGTGCGGTGTCGAAAAAACCACGTTTTCCGGCCGCGGGAGCTTGGTCGGGCTGCGAGGCCTGCAATAAACACCTGTCGTCAATACGCCATACACGAAGTCCGCGCCAACGTCCGCCTGTCGATTTATCAAGACACTCCAGCGCGGATCGTCTTCTGTCCTTGGAACGCGTTTTGCTGCCGGAACCTTTGTGCTGTCCATGGTTTTGCTCCGTCTTTGAATTTCCTTGAGCCTATCTCTGAAAGAAAGCATCAGCACCCCGAGTCTTGCTTTCAAATTTGTGACGACGTCTTTTCGAACAAATCGGAAGGCACTCGCCATAGATACCATGCGGCGACTGTACGAAATGGGCTAAACCGCTCCGCTATCCTTGTCATCTCTCTAGAACTAGGTTTGAGGGCCAGTGCATACAACCGCCTATGGCCTTCGCATACGCCAAAGTCACTCGCGGGCATGACGTCTAATTGCCCCAGACCATAGATAAGCATCATTTCTACTGTCCAGCACCCCACGCCTGGCAGTTGGATCAGGCGCTTAATGAGTTCATCGTTTTTCATGGCAAGCGCCTCGACCACATCGGGCACCAGCCCACTGGCCCTTGCAGCGGCAATCGCTTTAATTGCCCGGCATTTAGATGCCGAAAACCCACAGCCTCTTAGCGCTTGATCATCTAACTCTATTAACTCGTTAGCGCCCGGAAAACTTACCCCTGGAAATAGCTGTCGCAACCGCATCACCATGGCGTCGCCCGCCTTGGCATGTAACTGTTGATAGGCGACTGCCTTAATCAGAGCCTCAAAAGGATCTTGAGCGGCCGTTGCCGGGTGGGCGCAAGGTCCTACTCGATCAATAAGGGCTCGCCACTGACTGTCTATGGTCTTGAGAAACTCCATCGCCTCAACATGCGAGGCCACCGTTACTTTTTGACCGGCCGCTTCGCTAGTCTGCTGCGCTGCGGCTATCTCGAACTTATCTGATTCTAGTGACATCGTATTTTCCAAAACGGAATATCTGACCTGAAGGGAAGCTTAATGTGAATGAGCCGTCGCAGTTTCTGCAGATAATAGCGTTCTGTTTTAAACCCATCAGGCGTATCGTCCTCTTGATTCTTTTTGCAGAGCGAGAGCTCGCCATGTTCAACCCCCGTCGCACTCGATGAAAATCGGAGGGCTGTAGTTTAATCGGCTGGAAATTTAGTATTTAACGGCGGCTAATAGCTGACCCACTTGGATGAGGCGTCATTGGGCGTCGTGAAAAATGACCCCTAAGGTGAATCGATTGCCGGTAAGAATTTCGCTGACGCCGTGACGAGCGAAGACCGAATAGAACCCTCTGGTGCCTTTTACAGGGCGTCGGTTCACAGAAAAAATTACCGCGTCGCCGATGTCCAGCGGCACAACGCTAGCTCTCGATTGCATCCTGGGACGTTGCTCGGTGATCACAAACTCACCGCCAGAGAAGTCATCGTTTGGTTTAGACAAAAGAATAGTCATTTGCACGGGGAATAGAGTGTCTCCGTAAAGATCCCGGTGCAGGCAGTTATAGTCACCCACGCCATAGCGAAGCAACAGAGGTGTAGGTCGGGTCTGGTTCGCTCGGTGGCATTGACTCACAAATACTTCGTGTGATTCGGGGTACCTGTTTTCGATGCCAAGTTTCTCATTCCAATAGTTCGCCAATGGCACTAAACGGGTATAGAAACTGGATCTCAATGTCGCAACGGGCTGAGGCAGTGGGTAGGCGAAATACTTGTATTCCCCTGATCCAAAGCCGTGTCTCTTCATATTGATACACGATCTGAATCGGTGGTCTTGAGGATAAAAATCGATGAGCCGTCGGCAACTATCCGGTGGCAGCAGCGCCTTGATAACGGTAAATCCGTGATCATTCACACGGTGTAGGTGCTCGCTCCATTTTTCTGAGTCAAGTCTTGTTTCCATCGCCAGTTCGAGCATCTGCCTTCCTTTATAGGTTGCATGCAGACCAACATACCGCTCGCGCCCAACAACATGCCTCCCGTTTATTGCTCTCAAATTTATGAAGTGATCCAGTCTTTCGGGATTCCAAAGGACGTGGGCCTCACACAAACAAAAACAGCGCCCAATGGGCGCTGTTCTATTGATGCAAAACTAACCGTCAATTACGACTTCGCTCCAAGAACTGCCGAGTGCGTTCTTCCTTGGGATGAGCGAACAGCGTTTTGGCTTCGCCTTGCTCGACGATCACCCCCTTGTCGATAAAGATCACCCAGTTGGCAACATCCCGGGCGAAACTCATCTCATGGGTGACAATCACCATGGTGCGTTTTTCTTCTGCGAGTGCACGAATAGTGGTCAGCACTTCCCCTACCAACTCCGGGTCGAGTGCTGAAGTGGGCTCGTCGAACAAAATGACTTCGGGCTCCATGGCCAACGCCCGCGCAATCGCTACCCGTTGCTGCTGACCGCCAGACAAGCGTCGCGGGTATGAATCTTCTTTACCGTCGAGCCCGACCTTGGCCAGTAAAGCCAGCCCGAGTTTGATCGCTTGTTCCTTGGCCATCTTCTTGACCACCAATGGCCCTTCAATAACGTTCTCCAGCGCTGTGCGATGCGGGAACAAGTTGAAGTTCTGAAAGACGAAACCTACGTGCTGTCGTAACTGCCGGATAAGGCCCTGTTGCTGAGTCAGCGGCTTGCTGCCATCGATCTTGATAGCACCTACCTGAATGCTGCCACTGGTGGGTTCTTCAAGAAAGTTAAGGCAACGCAACAGTGTAGTTTTGCCCGATCCGCTTGGGCCGATAATGGCTACCACTTCACCGGCTTCAATGCGCAGGTCGATGCCGTCTAGAACGGTTTGACCATTGAATTGTTTGGTCAGTTTTTCAACCACGATCATGTTTCAAGACTCCAGATCATGTCGGTTGACCCTCGCTTCCAGTCGGTTTTGCAGGTGCGCGAGTAGGCTGGCGAGAATCCAGTAGATCAGGGCCGCAGCCAAGTACATGGTGAAAATTTCGAAGGTGCGCGCTGTGATCAACTGCGCCTGCCGAAAGAGTTCAGGTACCTGGATGGTGGCGGCGAGCGCGGTGTCTTTGACCAGCGAAATGAAACTGTTGCCCAACGGCGGCAGGGCGGTTCGTGCGGCTTGCGGCAGAATGGCGCGTCTCATGGCTTGCGCACGGGTCATGCCGATGCTGGCGGCAGCTTCCCATTGCCCACGGTCCACGGAACCGATGGCGGCACGCAGAATCTCGCACGCATAAGCGGCCATATTCAGCGAAAATCCAATCAGTGCAGCAGGTATAGGATCGAGCTCGATGCCTAGTTGCGGCAAACCGTAATAGATCACGAACAATTGGACCAACAACGGCGTGCCGCGAAAAAACGACACGTACACCCGCGCAATACCGCTCACCAACTTGAGACGCGACAGACGCATCAACGCCAGGCCAAAGCCCAACAACAAGCCGAAGAACATTCCGCCCAGGCTGAGGATGACGGTGTAATACGCGCCCTTCAGCAAGAAGGGCGCGGAGTCCAGCGCTAGCTTTAGACTCTCTTCAATCATTGGGTCACGTCAGAGCCGAAGTACTTCTGTGACAACTTGGCCAGCGTACCGTCCGTGCGCAGCTTGTCGATGGCGGTGTTGACCGCCGCCACCAACTCAGGCTCACCTTTGCGGATCGCAATACCGGCTTCCTGGCGGGAGAATGCTTTGCCGGAAGCTGCCAGTTTATCGTTGGTTTTTTTGACCATTTCCAGCGCAGCGAGGCGGTCGACGAGGATCACGTCAGTACGGCCAGCCATCAAGTCTTGAAACTTGGTTGGATCATCGTCGTAGGTTTTGACTACTGCGCCGGGCACGTGTTCTTTCAGCCATTGCTCGTAGTTCGTACCCAGACCCACGCCGACTTTCTTGCCGGACAGCGATTCAGGCGTTGGAAATTTGTCTGCGTCTTTCTTTTGAGTCAGCGCCTGAATGCCGGAGATGGTGTAAGGCTCGGAGAAGTCGTACTTCTTCTTGCGCTCTTCAGAGATGGTTACCTGGTTGATCACGACATCCAGACGCTTGGATTCCAATGCTGCAAGGATGCCGTCCCACTTGGTCGGTTGCAGTTTTGCCGTCACGCCCAACTGTTTGGCCAGTGCCTGGGAGAACTCGACTTCAAAACCGGCGAGCTTGCCGTCTTCACCCACAAAGCTAAACGGTGGGTAAGTGCCTTCGAGGCCGACGCTGATCGTCCCGCTGCTTTTGATTTTTTGCAGTTGATCCCCGGCAACGGCTTGCCCAATCAGGCTGGAGCCGAGCACGAGGCTCAGCGTAGAAAGAAGAAATGTCCGGCGGATGGCAGCAATATTCATGAAAAGCCCCTTATTTATTTGAATGTCAGGCAAAAATCAGACCTAACGAAAACGACTGTGGCCGTGAAGCATATCCAACGTAACAGGCGGCGTTATTCCACTTGTGATTCCTGACGCGAACGCGACTATAAGACAGTCGGCGTAACCGTTTAAATACTAAAAAGTATTTTGTATATCTCTTAATGGAATAAAAACGTGTGCTGTCTTGTTAGCCTAAAACACGTCCGGATAAGCGAACAGCGCGGGCGCCCCCCCGGTGTGCAAGAAAATAATCGGACCCTCATCAAAACGCTGACGCCCGTGACCGTCGAGCAAGCCTGCCATGGCTTTGCCGGTGTATACCGGATCAAGCAAAAGCCCTTCTTGACTAGCGACCAATTTGATTGCCGCCAGGGTTCCGGCATTCGGAGCTCCATAACCAGGGGCAAAGTATTCGTCCCACAATTGGACCTTGAAGCTGCCCGGTAGATCGATACCTAGCAGTTCGGCAGTACGCTCAGCCAAGTCCTGGACTTTCGGCCGTTGTGCTTCGTCGCTACGAGAAACCGTAACGCCGATTACCGACAGATCGGGCAGCGCCTCGCTAAGCCCCAAGGCCAACCCGCTGTGCGTACCTGCACTGCCTGACGCAAGTACCACGGCCGAGAATGCCAAGCCTGTTTGTTGGATCTGGTCAGCCAGCTCCAGACCTGCCCGCACATAACCCAAAGCGCCCAGCGCATTGGATCCTCCGATAGGGATGCTGTACGGTTTTTTGCCGCTGGCCCGTAGACGCATCGCAAGAGCTTGCAACTGGTCGTCGGCGTTGTTCAGGTTATCCACGAGTTCGACCTTGGCGTCGAAGAGGCTCAGCAGCAGGCGATTGCCATTGCTGACGTAATTGGGATCGTTAGTGGCCAAGGGATTTTCCAGCAGCACTACGCACCCCAGACCCAGGCGCGCTGCCAGGGCCGCTGTTTGTCGCGCGTGATTGGATTGCAGTCCACCGGCAGTGATCAAGGTATCTGCGCCCTGTGCCAGCGCATCGGCCGCCAAGTATTCAAGCTTGCGCACCTTGTTGCCGCCCAACGCCAGTGTTGTCGTATCGTCACGCTTTACATAAATGTCCCGGCCCACCCAAGTGGATAACCGCTCAAGCTTTTCCAGCGCGGTGGGTGCGCCAAGTAATTCAAGACGATTAAAGCGGGTGAGCTGATGTTTGATCATGGTGGTTTAAATGGCCAGCGAAGTAAGTCGATGGACTATAGGCAGTCACGCCGGGTGGCTGCAACATTTGTATATACCTATAGCGATGCCGTAGACGCTTGCCCGCGATGGCCCGCCTCGCGGGCAACTGCGCCTAACCTGACGGTAAGCTGTAAGAAGCGCGCAGCGTATCTGCCAGATAAAAGACCTTACTTAAATTGTTATTTTTTCGTGTCTAAGGTTTGCCGTAAAGTGGGTCAATCATCGGCGTGAAGCCTAAAGAGGAGTGATGAGCGTGAGCGATATTTCAGACGCATCCGCCGACAACCGTGCTGGCAACTGGCAGTTGCAGCAAATCGTTAGTCAACTGCGTGAAGCACGGGATGATTGGCGCCAGCGTAATGGCCGGGTCAGTGGAGAGCTGGGTGGCCGTGAATTGCCTTCGCGCGCCGCCATGCGCGACATTCTTGAAGCGCTGTGCGGCGCACTTTTTCCGATGCGTTTGGGCCCGGTAGACTTGCGTGAAGAGAGCGAGGACTTTTATGTCGGCCATACCCTCGACGTCGCGCTTAATGCTTTGCTGGCTCAGGCACGTTTGGAGTTACGCTATGTGGCGCGCCAGCGAGGCGATGAGGTCAGCGCTGTCGAAGACCATGTAACTCGGTTGATTCAAGAGTTCGCTGCCGCGCTTCCCACCATGCGCGTTCTGCTCGACACCGACGTATTGGCTGCTTACCACGGTGACCCGGCTGCGCGTAGCGTCGATGAAGTGCTGCTGTGCTATCCCGGCGTGCTCGCGGTCATTCATCACCGTTTAGCCCATCACCTGTACCGCGCGGGTTTGCCATTGTTGGCGCGAATCAGTTCTGAAATTGCGCACTCAGCCACCGGTATCGATATCCACCCAGGCGCGCAGATCGGTGGCAGTTTTTTTATCGATCACGGGACGGGTGTGGTCATCGGCGAAACCGCGATCATCGGCGAGCGGGTGCGTATCTACCAAGCCGTGACCTTGGGCGCGAAACGCTTTCCAGCAGACGAGGACGGTCAATTGCAGAAAGGCCACGCCCGCCATCCGATTGTCGAAGACGACGTAGTGATCTATGCCGGCGCGACGATTTTGGGGCGCATCACCATTGGCAAAGGGTCTACCGTAGGCGGCAATGTTTGGCTGACCCGCAGCGTGCCAGCAGGCTGCAACGTATCTCAGGCGAACTTGCTGCAGAAGGATGATTGCTTGAAGTAACGCCATTCCCTGTTTGTTCGATCACTCAAAAGGGCTCAGCTAATAAAAAGCGGGAACTGCGTGTCCGGTTAAGGAGTCGCAACCCAATACACCTTTACGAGAGAGGATTCGATGACTTATATCGCTGCCGAAAACCGTTATGAAGCCATTCCGTACCGCCGCGTGGGCCGTAGCGGGTTGGTCCTGCCTGCGTTGTCGCTGGGCCTGTGGCACAACTTTGGCGACAGCACGCCGATGGATACTCAGCGTGCATTGCTGCGCACGGCGTTTGATCTGGGCATCAACCACTTTGACCTGGCCAACAACTATGGTCCTCCGTATGGCAGCGCCGAGACCAACTTTGGCCGTCTGCTGCGCGAGGATTTCAAGCATTACCGCGACGAACTTATCATCTCCAGCAAAGCCGGCTGGGACATGTGGCCGGGACCGTATGGCCAAGGTGGCGGATCGCGTAAATACGTGCTCGCCAGCCTCGACCAGAGCTTGCAGCGCATGGGCCTGGACTACGTGGATATTTTTTATTCGCACCGCTTCGACCCGTTGACCCCACTGGAAGAAACCGCCAGCGCATTGGCCACTGCGGTGCAGCAGGGCAAGGCGTTGTACATCGGCATCTCCTCGTATTCCGGAGCCAAAACCCGGGAGATGGCGGCGCTGCTCAACGAGTGGAAAGTGCCGTTGTTGATTCATCAACCGGCGTACAACTTGCTCAACCGTTGGGTAGAGCGCGACCTGTTGGACGCCACCGACGATCTTGGCGCAGGCGTGATTGCCTTCACCCCGCTGGCTCAAGGCTTGCTGACTGACAAATACCTCAACGGCATTCCCAAGGATGCGCGAGTGAATAAGCCGGGCGGTGGCTCGTTGCAGGCTGCGCACCTATCTGAAAGCAACATCGCTCATGTGCGTGCCCTCAACGAGATCGCTAAGCGTCGGGGGCAAAGCCTTGCGCAATTGGCGTTGGCCTGGACGTTGCGTGATCCGCGTATCACCTCGGCGCTCATTGGTGCGAGTCGTCCTGAGCAGATCGTTGAAAACGTCGGCGCACTGAAAAACCTTTCGTTCACCCAGGATGAGTTGAAAGAAATCGACAGCTTCGCGGTGGAAGGTGGGATCAACCTGTGGGAAAAGCCGTCGACTGATCAGTAAAAATAAGGGGGCAGACCGGTTTTTAAACGAACATAAAAAATTCTGTCCCCTGATGTTGATCCGAACTCTGCGGTGGCAGCAGATCACCTCCCGATGGCGAAGCGCAGTATGTACGGGTAATAGATCAACCCTTGGGTCGGCTGCCACCGGACCGCGAAAAACGGCGCTGGGGCTGACTTTGCGGATGCGGTTAATAACAACGGATTCTGTAAGGGCGTCCACCTAACGGTGAAGAACGAAATCGGAGTCATCGTGTTCTTCTCCCTTCCAGAATCTTCACGGGGTCAGTCGAAAACTCAGGTGGTATCTGCAAAATACCGAGGGGCGGAGGCAGCGGTTTTTTACGCGGGCCGAATGTCGGATCTGTGGGCGCCGCGCGGTGGTATTCAGGGAATCGATCCTGAAAGTCGATCGCGGCCTGAACCACCAGCGGCTCACTAAAACGACGTCCCCAAAATGCCGCACTAATGGGCATTGGGCTAATCAAGCCGGTGTCTCCGTACCCGATAGGAAATGTAACCATCGGCCACGCCAAGGCATTGGGCAGCTCGACGTAATGGCGCCGCACGGGTATCTGCTGACCATATGGATCTGATCGCAGGCCGATATGGGCACCTATAGGCAAGACCATCATGAAGTCGATGTTGTATTGATCTAGCGCCTCCTCAAAGAGCCTCTGTTGCTGTCGCCGACGATTTTCGGCTTCTATTCGAACACTCAACGGAATGCGGCCAATGATTGAATAAAAGTCAGGTCGAATGTCAGCCAGCAGTTTATCGCGTTGATCGGCATCCTGGAGGGAATTGGCGAACTCTAGTATCGCCGTCCAATGATTTGTTTCTAGCTGATTGCAATAGCTGGTTCCGGCAGGTCCGTTGATCAATAGCAAGGGTTGTCCGCCATCATCCACTAGCTCATAAAATGGCGTCGGCCAGAGATAGGGACTATTGCCTTCCTCGCGCAAATCCAGACCGGGGAAGTTGACCACTGCGGCACCAAGGTCCGACAGCTGTCCTTTAAACCGGTCGAATGCATTTTTGTTGTCCAAGTCATAGGATTCACTGGGCGGTTTGCCCAACTCCAGCCAGTCTGTCTGAGGAATGCCAATAGTTAAACCCGCGAGCGGTTGTGGGCCCGGACGACTGCTGATCGGCAATTGGATGGGCGGAATAGGAGCAGATAAGGTTTGTGGGTCATTGAGCTGATCGACCCCTGCAATCACTGAAAGAATCAGCGAGGCGTCGCGCATCGAGCGCGCCATGGGGCCAACGATGTCAAACCCTGTTCGTAGTGGCATGACCCCTGCCCCGGAGACAAGACCCAGTGAGGGTTTAATCGCACTTACGCCGTTGACGGCGGCTGGAATGATGATGGACCCGGCGGTTTCTTCGCCTAGCGCCGCTGCAACGAGTCGGGCAATCGGGGCCACAGCTGAGCCTTGACTGGAGCCGCCCGGGGGGCGTTCTGGATCCCAGGCATTACCGGCAAACTGGCCCACGACATCACCGGAATGTTCTGAACATATGGTGTGTCCGATCAGCACTGCACCTTGTGCACGAAGTCTGCCAACGCACGTGGCGTCTTCGAGAGCGAAGTTAGTGTTGTAGGCCTGTGTTCCGTTTTTGCTCTCGCGACCTTTTATACCAATCGAGTCCTTTAAGCCCATCGGAATACCGCACAGCGGCGGAGCTACTCCCCGTTCATCGTTGGGATTTTGTAACCAGAGGTCGGCTTCGCGCGCCTGTGCTAGTGCTTGCTGTCGGTCGATACGCACAAATGCGTTGTAGCCGCCGTTTGCACTGTAAGTTTCAAACGGACCGTTGAGCTGGTCGATGCGTTGCAGATAGGCGACGGTTATGTCGTGTGACGTCAGTTCATGACTTCGAAACAAAGTCGCCATTTCGGCAATTTCGTAATCGACGATTCGATCGCGCAGTGGGATTGAGGATCGAGGCGGGAGGGCCGCGAGCAGGCGGGCGTTGAGTGCTGTATCCATAGCGGTTGCTCCTTGTCTGACCTCGCGTATAGGGGTCATTTCAAGAGCTAATCACGTTGGGGAAGGGTCGTAAACTGGTAGAAATGACAGGTAGGCTCAAATCACGGGAAATTCAACAGCGCTTTCGCCAACGAGTTCGCTTCCACAGGGTATAGACATGCCCTGAGGGAGCGAATTTATTCGCCAGGCCACAACGCGGTATCAGGACACTGCGTTGGGATGTTGACTCAAGCGTCGTCGCCTTCGTCCTCGTCGCCATCGATTTTCATGCCCAATTCCTTGATCTTGCGGGTCAAGGTATTGCGGCCCCAACCGAGTAACACAGCGGCATCGCGACGGCGACCGGCGGTGTGCTTTAGGGCCGTTTCGATCATGATCCGTTCAAAGGTTGGCACCGCGCTGTCGAGCAGGCTCGATTGCCCGCGTGCCAGCGCCTGATCGGCCCACTGACGGAGCGCGTGCTCCCAATTGGTGATCGGCGCAGCATCGTGGGGCAGGCTCAACAGCTCAGGCGGCAAGTCACTGACATGTACTTCACGGCCGGACGCCATGACGGTGATCCAGCGGCAGGTGTTTTCCAGCTGACGCACGTTGCCAGGCCATGGCAGATGCTTGAGGTATTCCTCGGTTTCCGCCTTGAGCAGTTTCGGTTCCACCGCCAGTTCTTGCGCGGCGCGGGCCAAGAAATGCTTGGCCAGTGTTGGAATATCTTCACGACGATCGGACATCCGAGGAATGTGGATGCGGATCACGTTCAAACGGTGGAACAAATCCTCACGAAACTTACCGGCTTGCACCAGAATTTCCAGATTCTGATGGGTCGCAGCGATGATCCGTACATCGACCTTGACCGGCGTGTGCCCGCCGACTCGATAGAATTCACCGTCCGCCAGTACACGCAGCAAGCGCGTTTGTGTATCCGCCGGCATATCGCCGATTTCATCGAGAAAGAGTGTGCCGCCGTCTGCTTGTTCGAAGCGACCGCGACGCAGGTTGGCCGCACCCGTGAACGCGCCTTTTTCGTGGCCAAACAGCTCGGACTCCATCAAATCCTTGGGAATCGCCGCCATGTTCAGGGCAATGAACGGCGACGCTGCGCGAGGGCTGTGACGGTGCAATGCGTGGGCAACCAGTTCTTTACCGGTGCCTGATTCGCCATTGATTAACACGGTGATATTGGAGTGACTCAGGCGACCGATGGCGCGAAACACTTCCTGCATCGCTGGCGCTTCGCCAATGATTTCCGGGGTGCGGGTCAGCGCGGGCACGACTTCCATACCTTGCTGTTCTTGAGCGTGCTGATTGGCGCGCTTGACCAGCGACACAGCCTCATCAACGTCAAACGGCTTAGGCAGGTATTCGAACGCACCCCCCTGATATGACGCCACGGCGCTGTCCAGGTCTGAATGGGCAGTCATGATGATTACCGGCAAGCGCGGGTGTTGTTCGCGAATTCGAGCCAGCAACTCAAGACCGCTGGCACCCGGCATGCGGATATCTGAAATGATCACGTCCGGTTGTTGACGCGCCAGGCGGCTCATGACGCCGTCGGCGCTATCGAAACTTTGGGTGGTCATGCCTTCTTGCTGCAGCGCTTTTTCCAAAACCCAACGGATAGAACGGTCGTCATCGACGATCCAGACAGTTTCACTACGGCTCATGACGACGCTGCTCCTTGTTCCAGCGGCAGAAAGATCGAGAAAGTGGTGTGGCCAGGATGGCTGTCGCACTCAATCAGTCCCTGATGCTGGCTAATAATGTTCTGGGTAATTGCGAGGCCAAGCCCGGTACCACCGGGGCGGCCGCTGACCATTGGGTAAAAAATGGTCTCCTGCAGGTCGGCTGGGATGCCTGGGCCGTTGTCGATAATTTCGACCTTGGTCACTAACCGATGGCGCACATGGCCTATGGTGAATTGACGTAAAGCTCGCGTACGCAAGCTGATCCGCCCCAGGCGCAACTCATTCTGGCCGCTTATCGCTTGCATGGCGTTGCGAACTATATTGAGCACGGCCTGAATCATTTGCTCACGGTCGATCAATACGTCAGGAATGCTTGGGTCGTAATCGCGTACCAGAGTGATGCAGCCTTGGCTTTCGGCTTCCACCAAGCTGCAAACGCGTTCGAGCACTTCATGCACATTGGTCATGGTCAGCGATAGCATCTTGTTTGAACCCAGCATGCGGTCGACCAGATTGCGCAGCCGGTCGGCCTCTTCGATGATGACGTTGGTGTAATCCTTAAGGCTCTCTTCGGGCAGTTCGCGCGCCAGCAGTTGTGCGGCCCCGCGAATCCCACCGAGGGGATTTTTGATTTCGTGAGCTAACCCACGCACTAACATTTTAGTGGTTTCCTGCTTGGACAGCTGGGCTTCTTCCTTGGTGATACGCAGCAAGCGATCACGCGGATGCACCTCCAGCAGGAGCAAGGTCTCATTTTGGTTCAGAATTGGCGTGACGGTGTAATCGACGGTGAGCGTTTGACCGGTGAGCGCCGTTAGCATCGCTTCGCGCTTAGTAAACGGGTGAGCCTGTTCCACGGCTTGACGCAAAGAATTCAACGCTTCTACGGATTCGGTAAATAACTCACTGATAAATTGCCCGTGGCTGCGTTGACCGCTTATTGCCAACAGCATTTCCGCTGCGGGATTCATGTACTCAAGTCGCAAGTCGGCGTTGAGCAGAATAGTTGCAGTTGTCAGGTTATCGAGTAACAGCCGGTGCAGCGCATCACTGATAGTCATAAATTCTCGTTGACCTCTTTTGGCACATTTCAGCCGGCGCGGCCCTAGTCTAGCCTTGCCGCGATTGGGCATCCTGCTGATACGGTGCTTGGTTATCGGGAAGTAGCAAAAACCAAACCAAGCTCCGAAAAGAAGCGTTTAATTCGCAAAATCGAGCTTTTTTCGGACAGCGGGTCCGCCGGAAGGGTAATTCTCGGTTGTTTGCGAACCAAAGTGGGTAACGATACCAGCGAGTTTAGAAATATTTGCACCAATAAAGAGCGTCACCTATTCGCATGCTCATAAGAACGGCAGAAAACTACTTTTTTCTGGGGGCTTGTCTGCAAGCGGGCATTCGGGCCTAACCCCATAGTCTTCATTTGTGCAGGGTTGCGCTTGGCGCTTTTGCGCCAGCGTGATGCGCAGCATATGAAATTCCTGGCTCGGTGTACGTTCGAGCATACGCCCGGTTTCATCGAGAATCTCGACAGCCAGTAAATGGGTACCTCGGTCAATATTGGTCAGTGGAAATACCGGGCTTCGGCCCGCTTCGGCAATAGGTTTTCCGTCCAGCAGTAGACGGTATAAGTGCCCTGGTTGCAGGTCGGGGTCGTTGTTGACGCTAACGATCAATTCACCGGCCATGTTGCGCACAGTGGCGTCGGGCTCGGGCACCAAAATTCGCACTAATTGGTAATGAAACAAAGGCCGCGGTTTTGCAGTGGCGGGCCTGGTTTTCGCGTCTTTGCGGGGCGAGAGGGTGCCGGTCATGGTGTTGCTGGGGGGAATATCGACCCGATGAGCGCCGCTGTGGGGCTGGTCGGTGAATACTCGGTTTCCCTGCGCGTCGACGTAGGTATAAACGTCAGCGCTGGCCGTCAATGCAATCAGTAGCCCTCCAACCAGGCAACAGATAAACCGTTGAATCAAAAAATAGCTGAGTAGGACAGCGCTTGCCCGCGATGAAGCGTCAAGCTTTACCAATGAGCTTCGGATGCCACTGCACGATTGAGCTACTGATTTTACGGCTGCTGCGTAGCCGGTCGCGGGCAAGCGCACTCCTTCAGGTAATGTGTTTATTGTGCGAAAGCGCGGCGTCTCATTGGCTGACAACACTTCAGGGTTTCCCAAGATGAACTCGCTGCACCGTCGTCGTGACGGTTGAGCTTTGCTGAATAATTCTGTCTCCACTCATAACGCGTACGGCCAAGCTGTGCTCGCCACGCTCCAAGTTCACTACTTGCAGGCGCGGCACATTAGTGGCTTGGCCGTAGTTCATGCCGTCGACGACCATCTGCAACAGGTGTCCAGGCTGTAAGCGCGGTTGAATGGCCACGCCAACGCTGAACGTGCCGTTGTTGGCGCGCAATGCCTCGTCGGTGGGCAGGTTGGTCAGTTCCAGCAGGCTGTAGGCACTTGATGGCTGAATTTTTTGCCCCGAAGTCGGATCATTGTTCTGCTCAGTCAGCTTTTTAGCATCAACGGTATTAAGCGGTGGTAAGTCCACGGTTTGACTAGGTGTGCCGTTGGGCGGCTGATTGCTGTAGGCGGGGTTGCCATTGGCATCGGTGTATTTATAAATCTGCGCAACCGCAGGCAAGGTTACCAATAGCAGCAGATAGATAAGGCTTCGACGCATGGAAACTCCAAAAGCGCGTTCAATTCAAGCGCTGCCAAAGGCCGTAAGTGGAAGCCGGCGCCGTTAGGTTGGCGGGCCAGCATAGAACACAATCGGTTTAGATAGGCCATGTGATGCATTGGTAATGAGACAAATTATAGACAACCACAAAAAAGGCCTCCCGAAGGAGGCCTCTTATGCATCAAAGCAGCTGACGTACCTGGATTAGCAGCTGTAATACAGCTCATATTCCAGTGGGTGTACGAATGTGCGTACTTTGATTTCTTCTTCGCTTTTCAGGCCGATGTAAGCGTCGATGAAGTCGTCGCTGAATACGCCGCCTTTGGTCAAGAACGCACGACCTTTGTCCAACTCTTCCAGGGCTTCTTTCAAGCTACCGCAAACCTGTGGAATCTCTTTCGCTTCTTCAGGCGGCAGGTCATACAGGTTTTTGTCAGCAGCGTCGCCAGGGTGGATTTTGTTCTGGATGCCGTCCAGGCCAGCCATCAGCAGTGCTGCGAACGCTAGGTACGGGTTGGCTGCTGGATCCGGGAAGCGTGCTTCGATACGGCGAGCTTTAGGGCTGGACACGTAAGGAATACGGATCGAAGCGGAGCGGTTACGTGCCGAGTAGGCCAACATTACCGGTGCTTCGAAACCTGGGACCAGACGCTTGTACGAGTTGGTCGAAGGGTTGGTGAAGCCGTTCAGTGCTTTACCGTGCTTGATGATGCCGCCGATGAAGAACAGGGCGGTGTCAGACAAACCGGCATAACCTTCGCCAGCGAAAGTATTCTTACCATCTTTGGCGATGGACAGGTGCACGTGCATGCCTGAACCGTTATCGCCATAAAGAGGCTTCGGCATAAAGGTAGCGGTACGACCGTAAGCATCCGCGACGTTGTGCACGCAATATTTCAGGGTCTGAACTTCGTCAGCTTTCTTCACCAAGGTGTTGAATTTAACGCCGATTTCATTCTGGCCAGCCGTTGCCACTTCGTGGTGATGAACTTCGATGACCAAGCCCATTTCTTCCATTGCATTACACATGGAAGTGCGGATTTCGTGGTCATGGTCGAACGGAGGTACTGGAAAATAGCCGCCTTTGACACCTGGCCGATGGCCTTTGTTGCCGCCTTCGATATCCTGGTCGGACATCCATGAACCTTGTTCGGAGTAAATTTTGAACATGGAGCCGGAGATGTCGGATTTGAATTTTACTGAGTCGAAGATGAAGAACTCTGGCTCTGGACCGACGAAAACAGTGTCGCCGATGCCAGTGGACTTCAAGTATTCCTCGGCACGGTGAGCGATGGCGCGTGGGTCGCGGTCATAGCCTTGCATGGTCGAAGGTTCGATGATGTCGCAAACCAGGATAATGGTTGGGTCTTCGGTGAACGGGTCAAGCACGGCCGTGCTGTCATCTGGCATGAGGATCATGTCTGATGCTTCAATGCCTTTCCAGCCAGCAATCGAGGAGCCGTCGAACATTTTGCCGATTTCAAAGAAATCTTCGTCCAGCGCATCGCGAGCCGGCATGGTCACATGGTGCTGAATGCCTTTGGTGTCCGTGAAGCGCAGATCAATCCATTTGACGTCATGATCTTTTATGAGTTGAACCGACTTCGACATAGTGTCCTCCGGGTGGCTTCGGGCCAGGGTAGTGGATTGGCCCTTCGAAATTTGGGTGATGCCGGGCGCGAATATCGGCCAAGGCAGCCTGCCTCACAAGGGAGCAAATTGCATGCCAGTGCCCCGAGTTGGGTTTTTTGCTTGAAACTCAGGCACTCACGCCATTAAAGCTGATATTTGAAATATTTGATGCGTCATTATGATGCCCTAATTTCGGGCAGCGATCTTTTTTGGTGCGCGCAGTGTAGTGTTCAGAATAACTGGTTAAACGTTGAACAATTTCCGCTATAATTCTGCCCCCACTTTTTCGGCTGGCACCTCGCGCGCTGTATACATGAAACTAATCGTAAAAGTCTTCCCCGAGATCACTATCAAAAGCCGGCCGGTGCGCAAGCAATTCATCCGCCAGTTGGCCAAGAACATCCGTACCGTGCTCCGTGATTTGGACCCGGAATTGGTGGTGGTCGGCGTGTGGGACAATCTTGAGGTCGAGACCAAGGTCAGCGAGCCCAAAGCCTTGCATGAGATGACTGTGCGTCTGAGCTGCATGCCGGGCATCGCGCATTTCTTGCAGGTCGCAGAATACCCGCTTGGTGACATGGACGACATTCTCGCCAAGTGCAAGGAGCATTTCGGCGCCGCTTTGGCAGGTAAAGTGTTTTCGGTCCGGTGCAAGCGTGCTGGTCGCCACACGTTCAGCTCCATGGATGTCGAAAGATACGTCGGTAGCCAGCTTCGCCAGCAATGCGGCGCTGCCGGAATCTCCTTGAAAGCACCTGATATTGAAGTGCGAATGGAAATTCGCGACCAACGGTTATTTGTTATTCATAGTCAGCACAACAGCATCGGCGGTTATCCGCTAGGCGCCCTTGAACAGACCCTGGTGTTGATGTCCGGTGGTTTCGATTCGACGGTGGCGGCTTACCAGATCATGCGCCGCGGGCTCATGAGCCACTTTTGCTTCTTCAATCTCGGCGGTCGCGCTCACGAACTGGGCGTGATGGAAGTCGCTCATTTTCTCTGGAAGAAGTACGGCAGCTCGCAAAGGGTGCTGTTTGTCAGCGTCCCATTCGAAGAAGTTCTCGGAGAAATTCTCGAGAAAGTCGATAACAGTCATATGGGCGTGGTTTTGAAGCGTATGATGTTGCGCGCTGCGTCTTCTATTGCGGATCGGCTTGAAATCGACGTGTTGGTCACCGGTGAAGCTATTTCCCAGGTTGCCAGCCAAACGCTGCCGAACCTGTCACTCATCGATGCTGCGACTGACAAGTTGGTATTGCGCCCGCTGATCGCCAGTCACAAGCAAGACATCATCGATCAGGCTAACGAGATCGGGACTGCCGATTTCGCCAAGCACATGCCTGAATATTGCGGGGTGATTTCGATTAACCCCAAGACCAACGCCAAGCGCAACCGCGTTGAATACGAAGAACAACAGTTCGACATGGCCATTCTCGAGCGAGCGCTTGAGCGAGCAAAACTGGTAACAATTGATCGAGTAATCGACGAGTTGAGCCAAAGTGTCGACATAGAAGAAGTCAGTCAAGCACTGGCCGGTCAGGTCGTTATCGACATCCGTCACCCGGATGTTCAGGAAGACCAGCCGCTGGAATTGTCTGGCATTGAGATACAAACACTGCCGTTCTATGCATTGAACAGCCGTTTCAAGGAACTGGATTACACGCGCCAGTACCTGCTGTATTGCGACAAAGGCGTCATGAGTCGCCTGCATGCTCATCATTTGCTCAGTGAGGGGCATGCCAATGTGCGCGTTTATCGACCGAGCTAAGTGCCCGGGGCTGTTTGCCTGTGGCTTGCGTCACCGGCCCCCCGACGCCAGTCGTCCAGCCGTAACGGCTTAGGCCGACTCTACTGTAATAGCTGCCTACACTTAGTCAGCTGACCGAATCCTCTGATCGAGATACACAAGTGATCGAAAATCTACGCAACATCGCCATCATTGCTCACGTTGACCATGGTAAAACCACCCTGGTAGACAAACTCTTGCGTCAATCCGGCACCCTGGAACGCAACGAGCTCAACGACGAACGCGTGATGGACTCCAACGACCAGGAGAAAGAACGCGGTATTACCATTCTCGCGAAAAACACCGCGATCAACTGGAATGGCTACCACATCAACATCGTGGACACACCAGGCCACGCCGACTTCGGTGGCGAAGTAGAACGTGTAATGTCGATGGTCGACTCCGTTCTGCTGTTGGTCGATGCTCAAGACGGCCCTATGCCGCAAACCCGTTTCGTGACTAAAAAGGCTTTCGAAGCCGGCCTGCGTCCAATCGTGGTTATCAACAAGGTTGACCGTCCAGGCGCGCGTCCGGACTGGGTTCTGGATCAAATCTTCGACCTGTTCGACAACCTGGGCGCTACCGAAGAGCAACTGGACTTTAAAGTCATCTACGCCTCTGCCTTGAACGGTATTGCCGGTCTCGACTACAACGAGATGGCTGACGACATGACGCCGTTGTACCAGGCTGTTGTCGATCACGTTCCTGCTCCACAGGTTGACCGTGATGGTCCGTTCCAGATGCAAATCTCGGCACTGGACTACAACAGCTTCCTGGGCGTCATCGGTGTTGGCCGTATCGCTCGTGGTCGCGTCAAGCCGAATACCCAGGTTGTTGCGATTGACGCTGATGGCAAGCGCCGCAACGGCCGTATCCTGAAACTGATGGGTCACCACGGTCTGCACCGCGTTGACGTTGAAGAAGCAGCTGCCGGCGACATCGTCTGCATCAGCGGCTTCGACCAGTTGTTCATCTCCGACACTCTGTGCGACCCACTGAATGTTGAAGCGATGAAGCCGCTGACCGTTGACGAACCTACTGTTTCGATGACTTTCCAGGTAAACGATTCGCCTTTCTGCGGTAAAGAAGGCAAGTTCGTCACCAGCCGTAACATCAAGGAACGTCTGGACAAGGAATTGTTGTTCAACGTTGCTCTGCGCGTTGAAGAAGGCGACTCTGCCGACAAGTTCAAAGTGTCTGGCCGTGGTGAGCTGCACCTCTCGGTACTGATCGAAACCATGCGTCGCGAAGGCTTCGAAATGGGTGTTGGTCGTCCGGAAGTGATCATCCGCATGGTTGACGGCGTTAAGCACGAACCCTACGAAAACGTCACCATCGATCTGCCAGAAGATTCCCAAGGCGCGATCATGGAACAAATCGGTATCCGTAAAGGCGACCTGACCAACATGGTTCCGGATGGCAAGGGCCGTGTTCGCCTTGAATACAACATCCCGGCTCGTGGTTTGATCGGCTTCCGTAACGAATTCCTGACCCTGACTTCAGGCGCCGGCATTCTGACCAGCATTTTCGACCGTTACGACGTGATGAAGTCGGGCGACATGTCCGGTCGTCAGAATGGCGTTCTGGTTTCGGTTGCTACCGGTAAAGCATTGACCTACTCGCTGGAAACTCTTCAAGCGCGTGGCAAGCTGTTCCTGGGTCACGGCGAAGACGTGTACGAAGGCCAAATCGTCGGCATCAACAGCCGCGACAACGACCTGGGCGTTAACCCAACCAAAGGCAAGAAGCTCGACAACATGCGAGCTTCCGGTAAAGACGAAACCATCGCTCTGGTTCCGCCTATCCGTTTCACTCTGGAACAAGCGCTGGAATTCGTTCAAGAAGACGAACTCTGCGAAGTGACTCCAAAGTCGATCCGCCTGCGTAAGAAAATTCTTGGCGAAAGCGAGCGTACCCGCGCTGCCAAGAAAAACGGCAACTGATGTAAGTAGCCGTTAAAAAAACGCCCCCGACAGCGATGTCGGGGGCGTTTTTGTTTGTGAGGCAGATGAACGATGGGACCGGTGATTCTGATCAAAAAATATACAGAGTGTTATCGACCGGTTTGCGCTCCGGGGTCTTCGGTACATATGCACAATACCCAGGCCGCGGCCCGATTTTCGGGTGATTGCGGCAGGTGTCAGGGCGTTGTTCGTAGATCGTGCACAAACGGCTCTTACGGTCCAGGTACAGGCAATCATTGTTGCTCATGCGCTGTAAGGTAAAAATCCCGAGCTTCTGGTTATAGCGTTCGACGATCCCTTCTTTTTGCAGGCGCTTGGCAATGTTCTTCGGCGGATCGCCACGCTCGAATTCGTCAACCACACCAATGCGGATCAAGTCCTTGATTTTTACTTCCACCGGCAACGTACAGCAGCTGGAAATGCAGCCACCACACATGGTGCTGGAGTATTTGGCCCAGGTATCGATTCGGTCGATTTCTGCGGCGGCGATCAGTGTGGGTTTCATGTGCTTACATTTCCGGGTGTATCGGGCGCGCGATGATACCGGTGGTTGCGCAATTCGCGTAAGCAAAAATTAAATGACCGACTGTCGGTGGGCATGTCTCACGCGGGCAAGTGCGGTCCTACAAAGCTGACGCTAGCAATTCAATCTGCTCCTGCCTCTGCGCTTGGCTCAACCGCGAATGCGGATTCAGCGTCGACCATTGTGGATGGGCTCTTGCCTTTTGAAGCGTCAGGGGAAGTTTGCCATCTCGCCAGCTCTTGTCCTGTGGCGCGGTCAGCTTAATGCTCGTCATGGCAGCATGACCACGCCCGGTAAGTGCTTGCAGCAGTTGCCGCTGGCGTAGGGCGAGCAGCCTCAGCACCGCATCGTCGACCGTTAGCTCGCGTTTGCCCTTGAGCTTGCCAATCAGACGTCCTCCGTAACTGCGGGCCGTTTGCAGTGCGCCTCCGGCAATCGCCCCCGCCAGCGCCGCGACGCCCAGCGTTAAACCGCCTAACAATAAATCGACGCTAGCCCCGGCGGCGGCACCTGCGGCGATTCCGCTGCCTACGCGGACACCCAGAACCTTCAGAGTTTCTGGATTGAACAAGTCATCACTCCAACGCCCATCCAGCAGCGGCACATCAATAGTCGTCGCATCCTGGGGGCGGAATGCATACAGTTTGAGCAGTGCATCGACGCAGCGTTGCTCGCGTTGACGCACCGCTTTGCGCAAGTCGTCGATGGCAGCCTGTTCCAGACCTGAGCCAATGACGACGCTCCGTCGACAGGCGGCGCAATCTATCAACAGTTCGGCAATCAGCCTCGCCGCACTGTGCTGACGAGCCAGTCGTTGCGCTTGCTGATCAAGGATAAGTCGTTCCAGTTGATCTCTGGAGTTTTCCAGTAGCAGCGCGAGGCTTTCATACAGCCGACGTTCGCCATCTTCCGGTGGCGCTACGCTGTCGAACCTCACTAAAGCATGCAAGCCCAGCCTTGCCAGAGCGTCGCGCCACTCGACTTCGCGGTGTTCGGCGCTGCTCACGAAATTCAACACCGGCAGCAATGGTTTGCCGCAACTCGCCAGCACGGTCAATTCGTCTCGGTATTTCGCCAGCACCGGTTCGCGAGCGTCGATAACATACAGCCCAGCATCAGAAGTCAGCAGTTGGCGCAGTACCTTGGCCTCTTGTTCGAAGCGCTGTCGGGCTTCGCTACCATCAAGAAACCGAGCCAAGCGCGCAGGCCCATCAAGACGCTCACCGGGACGGTCCAGACGCTCCAGGTAGTCGAGCAGGGCGATGGCGTCTTCGAGCCCTGGCGTGTCATAAAGCTCCAGCAATGCCTCCCCATCTACTGACAGTCGGGCGCCTTCGACGTGTCGAGTGGTACTCGGGCGGTGCGACACCTCTCCGAAGCCGACGTCTCGGGTCAAGGTTCGCAGCAACGAGGTTTTGCCAACATTGGTGTGACCGACCACTGCAAGCGTAAGCGTTTTAGTCATGGCCGGTCTCCAACCAATTCAGCGGTGAGCTGTTGGAGTAGCTAATGGCGAGTGAGTCCAGCGCTAAATGCCAGTCGTCCAGGCGTTCGACGTCCAGTGTCTGGCCTTGCGGTGCCTGCAGCAACCAAACCCGAGTTGCGCCGGCAGAGCGCGCCAGTTCAGCGATTAGCGCCAGGCTACCTCGGTCTGGTGAGCGGCGCGGATCGCAGGCGATAACCAAGCGCGCAACGGGAAAACGAATGAGCTGATCGAGTAGGTTCTGCCGGGATTCACGGCTGTCCAGAATACCGGCGTTACTGACGGTCCCGGATAACGCCGGTGGCCATGGGTGTTGTTGGTCCAGTTCGATGGCGACCAGCAGTAAGCCTTCGCTGACCAGGGCCATTGTATTTGCTGGCACGCTAGGAAGATGCTCTGGCGCTACGTCGTGGATACCCAGGCGCTCGCTGCTAGGCATTAACTGTTCGCGCAGATTGGCATAACCGGGCAGTGTCAGATCAAGACCGAGTGCAGCACGACCTCGATACCAATGCCACACGCACATCAATGCCAACAGTAGTCGTGGGAATATTCCATATACCAGCAGCACCCCTACCAGCCATGCCGCCCAAGCCTGGCGTACGCTGTCGATGCTTGACGCGTTATCGCCACTGGCTCGAATCATTGCTTCGGTCGGCACATTGAAGCCCAATAGTGCTGGGATTGTTCCTAGAAACCAGGTCATGCTGACGAAAGTATCGCTGCCTAGAATAGTGGTTTCCCACACAAAGCCGTAACGACGGGTTGCCATCAGAAGCAGTAAAAGTCCCAGCGCGCTGCACAACGCTAGCAACCATGCACCGTTGATTACTATGCCCAGAGCCCAGCGATTCAGGCGTTGGCGTTGCAGTAACAAAATCAGCGCCGGGACCAATTGTGCGGCCTGGGCGTCTCGGGCAAGTTTTTCACTTAACCACAACCATAGTCGGCCAAGGCTGGCGGTGCTTCCCCCCGCGAAGACCATGCCCAGCGCCCAACTCGACAGCAGAATCAGATTCAGCCCGAGCAAACTGCCCAACGCCCAGAAGACATTCACCGGCGTTTGCCCGTTGCCCAGCGCTGCGAACGCCAGGCCGGCGCCGCTGATGACAACAACAACGGCCAGTAGCAGCAGTGCTAGTCGCGCGCCTTGTTTCCAGTGATGCAGCGCGCCAACTAGACCATCGCGCTCGGCTAACCACAGCGCCCGGTTCGTGATGCGAGTTGTCAAATCTCCAGCAGTAGCGCGGGCGCGGCGATTGGCTTCACTGTCTTCCAACAGCCCTGCTTGTTCTTCGCGCAGGCGTACGGTTTCGGTCAACCACAGGGTATCCATAGAGGTCAGAGCAGTCACACGCAGTTCCGTCAAAAAATTCAGTGCTGAGCATAACCTCTGTGGCCGGGCTCAGGGCAAGCGCTGTGCTTCTGCTATTCTCGCGCTCATGAAAACTTATCTGCCCCTCAGCCTGATTGCAGCCCTCGGTGAAAACCGCGTGATAGGCGTCGACAATTCCATGCCCTGGCATTTGCCTGCGGATTTCAAATATTTCAAGGCGACCACCTTGGGTAAGCCGATCATCATGGGTCGCAAGACTTGGGATTCACTTGGTAGGCCACTGCCGGGACGGTTGAATCTGGTGGTCAGTCGCCAGCGCGATTTACAGCTTCAAGGCGCGGAAGTGTTTGCTTCGCTGGACGCTGCCGTCGTGCGTGCCGAGCAGTGGGCACTGGAGCAGGGCGCAGCCGAAGTGATGCTGATCGGCGGGGCGCAATTGTATGCGCAAGGCTTGGGGCAGGCGGACCGTTTGTACCTTACCCGCGTGGCCCTGAGCCCCGATGGTGACGCGTGGTTTCCCGAATTCGATAGGGCGCAGTGGACGCTGGTCTCGAACACCCAAAGTTCGGCGCTGGATGACAAGCCGGCCTACAGTTTTGAAGTATGGGAGCGCACTAAGGGCTAACTAAGAACCTGAAATCGCAGGCGGCATCGCTTTTAATTGTTATCAACATGACGTCGTCGAAACACAAGTGGTCGCGGGTAAACCTGATATGTCATGAGATTTTGTTACGGTCAGTGCTTAATTAAAAAAGGGGACGCCGTTATGAAGCTCGTGCCGAAACTATTTGCTGCTGCACTAACGTTGGGACTTGCCAGCCAGACTTTCGCTACCGAGTTGACCCATTGGCCTGCCGCCCAGGCCAAGCAACTCAACGCCATGATCGAAGCCAACGCCAACAAGGGCAACTTTGCCGTGTTCGACATGGACAACACCAGCTATCGCTACGATTTGGAAGAAGCGCTATTGCCGTTCATGGAAAACAAAGGACTGATCACTCGTGAAACCCTCGACCCTTCCCTTAAGCTGATCCCCTTCAAGGACACGGCGGATCACAAGGAAAGCCTTTTCAGCTACTACTACCGTCTGTGTGAAGTTGACGACATGGTCTGCTACCCGTGGGTTGCCCAAGTATTTTCCGGTTTTACCCTCACCGAACTCAAAGGTTACGTCGATGAGCTGATGGCGTCCAGCAAACCGGTACCGAGCACCTATTACGATGGCGACATTGTAAAGACAATCAATGTTGAGCCGCCAAAGGTCTATGCCGGGCAGGCGGAGCTGTACAACAAGCTGATGGAAAATGGTATTGAGGTTTACGTTATGACGGCCGCTTCTGAGGAGCTGGTACGCATGGTCGCGGCGGATCCCAAGTACGGCTACAACGTTAAACCGCAAAACGTCATCGGCGTGAGCACCTTGCTTAAAAATCGCAAAACTGGCGAACTCACGACTGCACGCAAACAAATCACAGCAGGCAAATACGACCAGAACGCCAACATGAGTCTGGAGCTGACTCCATACCTATGGACCCCGGCAACTTGGATGGCGGGTAAGCAGGCGGCGATTCTGACCTACATTGATCAGTGGAAAAAACCGGTTCTAGTGGGTGGAGATACCCCGTCAAGCGACGGCTATATGTTGTTCCACAGCGTTGACGTGGCCAAGGGCGGCGTTCACCTGTGGGTCAACCGCAAAGACAAGTACATGACCCAACTCAACGGCATGATGAAATCCAACGCACAAGCCCAAGCCAAAGAAGGTCTTGCAGTGACGGCGGACAAGAATTGGGTGATCGTGAAGCCGCAAGAGATTCAGTAAAGGCGTTGAAGGGCGCAGTGTATCAATGACGCCGCGTCGCTTCATTCATGGGCAAGCCTGCTCCCACAGATTCAATGTCAGGCACAAATGATGTGTCCGGTCCTGATCCTATGGGCGCAGGCTTGCCTGCAAATGGCCGGTTGCGTCTAAGGCATCAACTTATCAAGCATCGCTTTGTCACGAACCGCGCCTTTATCAGCGCTGGTGGCGAGCAAGGCGTAGGCTTTCAACGCCGTCGTCACTTTGCGCGGACGCTTTTCAACCGGCTTCCAGCCTTTGGCGTCTTGCTCGGCACGACGGCCTGCCATTTCTTCATCGCTGATCAACAGGTTGATACCGCGGTTGGGAATGTCGATCAGCACTTTATCGCCTTCTCTTACCAAGCCAATCGCGCCGCCTGCTGCCGCTTCTGGCGAAGCGTGGCCGATGGACAGACCCGAAGTGCCCCCCGAGAAACGACCGTCAGTCAACAGTGCACAGGATTTACCCAGGCCTTTCGATTTCAGGTACGAGGTGGGGTAGAGCATTTCCTGCATGCCTGGACCGCCTTTCGGGCCTTCATAACGAATGATCACGATGTCGCCAGCTTTAACTTCATCCGCCAGAATTCCGCGAACTGCGCTGTCCTGACTTTCGAAGATTTTTGCGGTGCCTTCGAATACATGGACCGACTCGTCAACGCCTGCGGTTTTCACGACGCAACCATCCAGCGCGATGTTGCCGTACAGCACGGCCAAGCCGCCTTCTTGCGAGTACGCGTGCTCGACGCTACGGATACAGCCGTTTTCACGGTCGTCATCCAGGGTTTCCCAACGGGTCGACTGGCTGAACGCCGTCTGCGTCGGAATGCCGGCCGGGCCCGCTTTGAAGAACGTGTGCACGGCTTCGTCGTCAGTCTGGGTGATGTCCCACTTGGCGATGCCTTCGGCCAGGGTCTTGCTGTGTACCGTGGGTAGATCAGTGTGGAGCAGGCCACCACGGGCCAGTTCGCCGAGGATGCTGAAAATTCCACCTGCGCGGTGCACGTCTTCCATATGGTACTTCTGAATGTTCGGCGCGACTTTGCACAGCTGAGGCACTTTGCGCGACAAGCGGTCGATATCCTTCAGATCGAAGTCGATTTCGGCTTCCTGTGCTGAGGCCAGCAAGTGCAGGATGGTGTTGGTCGAGCCGCCCATGGCGATGTCCAGCGTCATGGCGTTTTCGAACGCCTTGAAGTTGGCAATATTACGCGGCAGCACCGACTCATCGTTTTCGTTGTAGTACTGACGGCACAGATCAACGATGGTCCGGCCCGCTTGCAGAAACAGCTGCTCGCGGTCGCTGTGGGTTGCCAGTTGCGAACCGTTGCCTGGCAATGCGAGCCCAAGCGCTTCTGTCAGGCAGTTCATCGAGTTGGCGGTGAACATGCCGGAGCACGAACCGCACGTTGGGCAGGCACTGCGCTCGTATTCGGCGACTTTTTCGTCGCTGGCGTTTGGGTCGGCAGCAATCACCATGGCATCGACCAGATCCAGCCCATGGGCTGACAATTTGGTCTTGCCAGCCTCCATCGGTCCGCCCGAAACAAAGATCACCGGAATGTTCAGGCGCAAAGCAGCCATCAACATCCCTGGGGTGATTTTGTCGCAGTTGGAAATGCAGACAATAGCGTCAGCGCAGTGGGCGTTGACCATATATTCCACGGAGTCGGCGATGATCTCGCGGCTCGGCAGGGAATACAGCATGCCGTCGTGGCCCATGGCGATGCCGTCATCTACCGCAATGGTATTGAATTCCTTGGCAACGCCACCCGCACGCTCGATTTCACGCGCAACCAGTTGACCCATGTCTTTCAAGTGCACATGGCCAGGCACGAACTGGGTAAATGAGTTAGCAATAGCGATGATCGGTTTTTTGAAGTCGGCGTCTTTCATCCCGGTGGCGCGCCACAAAGCGCGGGCGCCGGCCATGTTGCGGCCGTGGGTAGACGTTTTTGAGCGGTAATCAGGCATGGGGCACTCCGGCAAATCAGGTTTCAAGGGGGGGAGAGCTTCTACTGACGTCGCTAAGGCCCGGCAGTGACCGGAAACTGCGATGAAACCGACAACGCTACGGGATCGCCATGCGCGCTCGGTCTGAGCTCATAAACCCGCCGGGGGATGACTGGCGATGAATAGACGCGATTCTACACCTGTGGTGGCCGGAGGGAATGCCGGTGTGCTTTGGGATGCTGTGTGTCTGTGATGACGCCATCGACCAAGCCCGCTTCTACAGGGGGATGAACTACGAACGGCGCATCAAACCCAGCCATCTTTACGCTTGCGGCCGCGGGTCATTGCCGGAATGATTAGACCAATGAGCAGTCCGGCGCCGGCGATGCTGCCGCCGTAGGCCATATAGCGCATTAATACCTGGTTGTTCTCGTCTCCCAGTTTCGCCTGCGAGGTGCGAAGTTCGGATTGTGCGTTAGTCAGCTGCGTATTGAGATCCTTGCTGCGGGCTTCGAGCTCATCGATCAGCTTCTTGCGGGTATCGAGTGTCTCTTGCATGCCCTGAACACGAACCTTCCAGCGGTCATCGATTGTTTTCAACTGCCCGCTAAGGTCGGTCACTTGCTGAGCCAGCTCCGGCAAGCGTTCTGCCTGGCCAGGTACGCTTTGCAGGTCGGCGCTGGGAATCCATACCGTACTGCCACCTTCGCCACGCACTTGGCTGTAGTCACCTTGAGTGTTGATCAATTCAACTTTTCGACCGGACTTGAGCGTACCGACTATGCGGTAGCCGTCGGTCGGGCCGGCGCGCACATAAGTATTGAGGGTGTCACTGACCCAGCGATCGCTGGCTTTAGCATCTTCCGCCTGCGCCAGGCCACAGAGCGAAAGCAAACTTCCAAGTAGGCTGGCCCCAAGGATCAAGCGCTGACGGGCAATATTTACGAAAAAAGGAGTAGGCATTGGCATGATTATCTTTGGTTGGAGAAAAGATAAGGGCGCCGATGGACGGGCCGGTCGCGAAGAAAAAAATCGGGCAGCAAGACCCGTTTAGCCCAACAAAGACACGGCAAATTGTTTCAAGTTCATTCTGGACTGACGTCTGGCTCCATGTGAGGCCAGAAAATTACCGATCAACAGACGCTTCTACGTAACTCATATGCCAATTGTAGAAGCGTGCTGCTTGTCATGTATTTCAGCTATTTGGCAGCAATCGGCAGGTAATGCTTTTGATGTAGCGCGTCTCAGCAATAGCCGGGTGAACCGGGTGATCGGGGCCTTGGCCGCCGCGCTCCAATACTTGGATGTTGCGATCCAAATGGCGGGCGCTGGTCAGGAGGATGTTTTGCAGGTCATCTTCCGGCAGGTGCATGGAACACGAAGCGCTGATCAGGATTCCGTCTTTGCTGAGCAGGCGCATGGCTTGTTCGTTCAGGCGGCGATAAGCGCCTTCGCCGTTTTTCATGTCTTTTTTGCGTTTGATGAAGGCCGGTGGGTCTGCCACGATGACGTCGAAACGCTCTTCGCTGTTTTTCAGTTCCTTCAGGGCTTCAAACACGTCGCCTTCGATGCAGGTGATTTTGTCAGCAAAGCCGTTCAGCGTTGCGTTGCGCTCAACACCGTCCAAGGCAAAGGCTGAAGCGTCAACGCAGAAAACATCGCTGGCACCGAAAGCCGCTGCTTGTACGCCCCAGCCGCCGATGTAGCTGTACAAATCCAACACACGTTTGCCTTTGACGTAGGGAGCGATGCGAGCGCGGTTCATGCGGTGGTCGTAAAACCAGCCGGTTTTTTGCCCTGCAATGACCGGCGCTTCAAACTTCACCCCGTTCTCTTCCAGGGCTACCCACTCCGGCACCAGACCAAAAGCAGTTTCCACGTAGCGGGTCAGGCCTTCGGCGTCGCGGGCGGCGGAGTCATTCTTGAACAGAATGCCGCTTGGCTTGACCACCTGAACCAAGGCCGCAATCAAATCGTCCTTATGTTTTTCCATGGTGGCGGAAGCCAGCTGCACCACCAAGATGTCGCCGAAACGGTCAACGACCAAGCCTGGCAACAGGTCGGAATCACCAAATACCAAGCGGTAATAAGGCTTGTCGAACAGACGGTCACGCAGGGACAGAGCGACGTTCAGGCGATGCACCAGCAACGACTTATCCAGTTGCACCTTGATATCGCGGGACACAAGACGCGCGCAGATCAGGTTGTTGGGGCTCATGGCAACGATGCCCAGTGGCTTGCCGCCAGCGGCTTCCAACTGTGCTTGATCGCCTGCAGCAAAGCCGCTGAGTGGGGTGGCGGCTACGTCGATTTCATTGCTGTAGACCCACAAGTGACCGTTGCGCAAGCGACGGTCGGCGTTGGCTTTGAGGCGCAAGCTAGGCAGGGACATGACGTCGCTCCTGAAAAAAGAGCGAGATTATAACGCGTGATCCCGACTCAGGGCCGGGATCACGGTAATTAACTGGTACAAGCCCGATTATGCCGACAGGGCCTGGATCAGCTCACGGTTAAACGCTGGAATATCGTCGGGCTGGCGGCTGCTGATCCACTGCCCATCCTTGACCACTTCTTTATCAACCCAATTAGCGCCCGCATTGATCAGGTCGTCCTTTAGGGTTTTGTAGCTGGTCATGGTTTTCCCTTTAACCAGACCCGCGGACACCAACAGCCAGCCGCCATGACAGATCACTGCGATCGGCTTGCCTGCCGAATCAGCTTTTTTTACGATCTGCTGGGCATCGACATCAACGCGAATCGTGTCCGAGTTCTGAACGCCACCCGGCAACACAACGGCGTCGTATTGATCAATATCCGCTGACTTGAAGGTCAAATTCACCTCGAAGTCGTCAGCCGGTTTGTCATGGTTCCAGCCTTTTACCTGCCCTTCCTTGGTCGACAGAATTTCGACTTTTGCGCCCGCTTGTTCCAACGCATCTTTAGGGCCAGTCAGTTCGGCTTGCTCGAAACCATTTGTAACTAATATGGCGATGCGCTTACCGCTCAGGGTATTAGACATGGTTTTTCCTCGTTTTTTGGCAGTGATCATTGGTCCCGAGCTAACGTGTTGGCCGTCTTGAGTTCGGTGGCCGAACCCTCAGGAGTCACACTATCCGAAGCATCTCTTTGGTCAAAGTTCCTGCGTTGTGCGCCATCGGTTGCCGACTAAACCCCCGATAGGGTTAGAATCGCCGCCTAGTCAAGAGTATGTATTTTATGCCGCCAGAGCTTACTTCCGAGCAGATTCGACAGGCGCTGCAAGGAATCAGCGTTCCGCCCCAACCGCAAATCATGGTGGATTTGCAGATGGAACAGTACATGCCCGATCCAGATATGGGCGCGATTGGGCGGTTGATTGCGCAAGATCCGGGCTTATCCGGAGCGTTGTTAAAAATCGTTAATTCACCGTATTACGGCCTGCCTCAAAAAATTACCTCGATTGAGCGCGCCGTGAAGGTCTTGGGCGATGGCTCAATCATCAATCTGATCAACGCGCAATCGATCAAGGGCGAGATGAGCGATGAAATCATCGTCACGCTGAATCGTTTTTGGGATACGGCCCAAGACGTTGCGATGACCAGCCTGACGTTGGCCAAACGAGTTGGTTCGCAAGTTGTGGATGAAGCCTACGCGGTAGGTTTGTTTCACGATTGCGGCATCCCGTTGATGCTTAAGCGCTTTCCCGATTACATGAATGTGCTGGAAGACGCGTACGCTAAGGCGGGGCCCAGCTGTCGAGTTGTGGACACTGAGAACGCTGCGTTTAACACCAACCATGCGGTGGTCGGCTACTTCACCGCGAAGTCATGGCGCCTGCCTGAGCACGTGGTTAATGCCATTGCCAATCATCACAACGCCTTGGCAATTTTTCAGAATGACACCGGGGCCGATAGCCAACTGAAAAATTTGTTAGCCATATTGAAGATGGCTGAGCATGTCTGCGAGTCCTATCGAGTACTGGGCAATCAAGGCGAAGACCACGAGTGGGACAGCGTCAGTCACTTGATCCTTGATTACCTCGGGATGTCCGATTACGACTTCGAACACTTGAAAGAGTCCATTCGCGAGCTGAGCGTCCACTAGGTGTCGCTCCCGCTTTCTGCCTAGGTCCCTAATGCCTGAATTACCCGAAGTTGAAACCACCCGCCGAGGCATTGCGCCATATCTGGAAGGGCAGCGCGTCAGTCGCGTGATTGTCCGTGATCGGCGATTGCGCTGGCCTATTCCGGAAGACCTGGATGTGCGTTTATCCGGGCAGCGGATCGTCCTGGTAGAGCGACGAGCCAAGTATCTGCTGATCAATGCCGAAGTCGGGACGCTGATCAGTCATCTGGGCATGTCGGGTAACTTGCGTCTGGTTGAAGCTGGCTTGCCCGCGCTCAAGCATGAACACGTTGATATCGAACTGGAATCGGGGCTGGCCCTGCGCTACACCGATCCGCGTCGTTTCGGCGCAATGCTCTGGAGCCTCGATCCACACAATCACGAGTTGCTAGTCCGCCTTGGCCCGGAGCCGTTGACTGAGTTGTTCGACGGCGAGCGTTTGTTCGAGCGGTCCAGAGGGCGATCAATGGCGGTCAAGCCGTTCATCATGGACAACGCAGTGGTGGTCGGCGTCGGGAACATCTACGCCACCGAAGCGCTGTTCGCTGCCGGGATCGATCCGCGCCGGGAGGCCAAGAGCATCTCTCGTGCGCGATACCTGCGGTTGGCCGTCGAGATTAAACGAATCCTGATCCACGCCATCGAACGTGGCGGTACCACCCTGAAAGACTTTATCGGTGGCGACGGTCAACCCGGTTATTTTCAGCAGGAGTTGTTTGTCTACGGTCGCGGATATAAGCCGTGCAAGGTCTGCGGCAATGAGCTGAAGGACGTCAGGCTTGGCCAGCGCGCGAGTGTGTTTTGCCCTAAGTGCCAGACCTGAGGTGTACTCACAAAAATCGGCAAGTTAGGCGAAATGATATCTGACCGATGCAAACCTTGCGAAACCGACGCTGCTGTTTATAGTGAGCAGCATTCCTACCATAGCGCTTGAAGGATCACGCCATGAGCCCGTTTCGTACCCTTGTTGTTGTCTCGGCTTTCCTATTTGGTTTGCAAGCGCTCCCCGCTCAGGCTCAGCAAGAGCAAAGCGGTGATCTAACCCACGATGTTGAAGCACCTCCCGCCTTCGCCATGATTGGCGATTTGCTGATTGCTCGGCCTTTGTTGATCGCGGCAACCGCCGTTGGCGCAGTGGTGTTTGTTGTGGCACTGCCATTTGCAGCGGCAGGCGGCGGTATCGGTGACGCCGGTAAAGCCTTGGTCGTGGACCCCGGCCGGGCGGCGTTTGCACGCTGCCTGGGATGTACCGGCGTTGGTTACAACAAACGCGAATAACCGCCGCTAGGCGCGTTAGGCTTTGCTGGTCAGAATCAGATATTTCGCCATCAAGTCGTCTTTGCTCTCGACGTGAGCCTCATCCAGTGGGATGCAATCCACCGGGCAGACTTGCTGGCATTGCGGCTCATCGTAATGACCCACGCACTCAGTACACAGGTTTGGATTGATCACGTAGATCTCCTCACCTTGTGAAATCGCTTCGTTAGGGCACTCGGGTTCGCAGACGTCGCAATTAATGCAGTCGTCGGTGATGATCAGGGACATGAAACACTCCTGCCGCGGTCAGCGCCGGGGCATCGGGAAACTAATGCGGCGAATTGTGCCGCATTAGGGTTGTTTCTGCACCTTAGCGTTTGAACCGTTCGGTCAACGCATCGGCGACGGCGGGATGTACAAACTTAGTAATATCGCCGCCCAGTGCCGCAATTTCACGGACTAACGTCGAAGAAATGAACGAATAACGTTCAGACGGGGTGAGGAACAGGCTTTCAACGTCGGGTGCCAATTGGCGGTTCATGTTCGCCAATTGAAACTCATATTCGAAATCTGACACTGCCCGCAGACCACGCAGGAACACATTCGCGTTCTGTTCTTTGGCGAAGTGAGCCAGCAGGCTTGAAAAACCTACGACTTCGACATTGGGTAGATGTTTGGTGACCTCGCGTGCCAGCTCCACGCGCTGTTCCAGGGAAAACAGCGGGTTTTTCTTCGGGCTGGCGGCGACAGCGATGACCACTTGATCGAACAGGCGCGCGGCGCGTTCGACCAGATCGCCATGACCCTTGGTGATAGGGTCGAAGGTGCCTGGGTACAACACTCGGTTCATCGCGTCGTCCTGGTCGGAGTCCTTAGGGAGTCGGATGGTATCGCAGCCATCCCGGTCGGCCAAGTCGGCTTATGGCTAGTGTCGGGTTTTCAGGGCTTACAGGAGCACTGTCTTCAACCGCTCCGCCAACGCCGTCGTCAGTTGTGCGGCCAGTCCGTACACCGAGAGCTGCGGGTTGGCGCCGATGCTGGTGGGAAATAACGAGCCATCGTGAATAGACAGATTGCTCAACCGATGATGTCGTCCAAGGCTGTCGCAAACAGCAGTATCAGCGTCCTCTCCCATGGCGCAACCGCCCATCACATGCGCACTGCCCAGTCGGGTGCGGAAGATTTCCAGGCTTAAGCCATTAATCACTTTTATCGCTTGGGCGAGGGTTTTGACGTAGCCAGTGTCTTCATGCAACGGCATCACCGCCTTCGCGCCGCCTGCAAATTGAATCTCCGCCATGCTTTGATAAGCACGTCGGATGCCGTCCCACGCGTAGGGCGACACCTGATAATCCAGCACTGGCGTCCCGTCACCGCGCAGTTGCACGCTTCCGCCCACGCTGTCGGGGTGAAAGCCATCGCGCATCAAGGCCAGCATCATGTGGGTTTTAGGCAAATGAGCCATGTATTCTGCATTGTCTTGGCCAAAGCTACCCAGCAGAGTGCTAGCCAGTGCGGGTTGTAAGGGTGGCACTTCGAGTTTGTAGGACATCCGTCCAGTTGCGCCATCGAGCCACTGGAAATGGTCGGAATAGATCGATTGTGGTGCACCGTAAAACGGATTGATAACCCGATCAAACTGCGCCGCCGAAAAGCTTGTCAGGTGCAAAAAGGTCCGTTTGCCGACGCGTTTGTGTGGGTCGGGCGCCTCAGAGCGCATCAATAACGCCGGGCTATTGATGCCGCCTCCTGCCAGTACATAATGTTTGGCCTTGACTGTGATACTGCGACCTTTGGGCGTCACGCAGCGCTCATCCATGCCCAGGCATTGCAGGCCTACGACCTTGTCACCCTTGAACATCAGCGTTTCAGCCCGCGCGAGATAGAGCAGTTCGCCGCCTTTGTCCAACGTGGCGGGAATAGTCGTGACCAGCATCGACTGCTTGGCATTGGTCGGGCAACCCATACCGCAGTAGCCCAGATTCCAGCACCCGCGAACGTTGCGCGGAATGATTTTCCAGCTATAACCGAGGTGTTCGCAGCCCGCGCGGATCACTTCATTGTTGGCGTTCGGCGGTAGGCCCCACGGTGCTACACCCAGCCGTTGCTCCATCTTCTCGAACCACGGCGCCATCTGCGCGGCACTATGGCCTTTGACGGCGTGCTGGTCCTCCCAATGGGCGAGCGTCGGCTCTGGCGTGCGAAAACTTGAGGTCCAGTTCACCAGCGTGCTGCCACCCACGGCGCGGCCTTGAAGAATGGTGATCGCGCCGTCTTTGCTCATACGACCAAGGCCTTCCTGATACAGCGTGGAGTAGGCTTGTGCTTCGAGCATTTTAAAGTCGCTGCTGGTTTTTAGCGGGCCTTCTTCGATCAGCAATACCTTATACCCGGCAGCGCTCAGAATCTCTGCTGTTGTCCCTCCGCCCGCGCCACTGCCGATAACCACCACGTCGGCTTCGAGCGTCAGGTCTTTTCCCAGCTTTGCGCCGTTGTAGGTTTTCCAGCCGCGGGCAAGGCCTTCTCGAAACACATCAGGAACCGGCATAAAACCTCTGCTTTTATTCTTATTTTTAACGGGGATGCGTTGGTCGGGGTGATCAAACCGTAGGCGGGCCTGAATACCCGCAATGCGCCCATGATTCGGCCCGGCCATACCACGCCATCATCACCAATTGCAGTAGGGCGTTATGGCCCATTCGCAATATGCCGAGCGAGCTGCTATCCCAGCGGTTAAGAAAGATTCTGATGTGCTCCGAGCTGGCGTTGTCCCAGCGTCCCCAAATACCTGTTAACGGGCCGCGTGTCACCGGCAACGCTAATACGTCGAATAACTGCTGAGTTAGTTTCAGCACTCCAGGAGAAAGCCCACTCAGGCTGGCATCGATATTTTTTAACGTGTCAGCGACAGCGTTCTGCACTGAAACGGCGCCAAGGCTGCCCTCCAGCAGCACCGGAATCAGCGCGCGCAGAAACGGTAAGTCGCTATCGCGCAATACCTCGAAATCAGCAGCGGGCGCGCTGGCTGAACAACCCGTCAGGCTTGCGGCAAGTCCGGCTGTGGACAAAAAAGCACCTGCGCATAGGCCGACTTTTAGTGCAGTGCGCCGCGACAAACTAAAGTGGTCAATGGTGTTCATTTTAGTGTTGGGCCTGTATTTTCCTGGAAGCCAGATCAGCGAATAAACAGCTTGTACACCAGTCGCTGTATCGCTTTTCCATAAGGCGGATAAATCAATCGCGCCGCATTAAAGCGCTGCTTGATAAACACGCCTTTGGCCTTGCTGAACGTCAGAAACCCTTCATGTCCATGGTAATGGCCCATGCCCGAGGCGCCGATGCCGCCAAACGGCATGTCATCCTGGGCGACGTGCAATAACGTGTCGTTCAGGCACACCCCACCGGAATGCGTCTGCTCCAACACCCGTTGTTGCTCGGCCTTGTTGTATCCAAAGTAGTACAACGCCAGCGGGCGCGGTCGCTGATTGATGTAGGCAAAGGCCTGGTCGATGCTGCTGTAGGGCACGATGGGCAAAATCGGACCGAAAATTTCATCTTGCATCACCGTCATGTCGTCGCGGACATTGAGCAATAGGCTGAACGGCATGCGTCGGCCTTGGCTTTCGTTAAACAGCGGAATCACTTTCGCGCCTTTGCTGCTGGCGTCGGTGAGGTGGCGATTAAGCCGCGCGAGCTGCCGCTCATTGATAATCGCGGTGTAGTCCGGGTTGTCAGTCAGCGTTGGGTAAAAATTGCGAATGGCCTCGCGATAGGCCTCTATAAAGCCATCGACTCGGTCTTGTGGTACCAACACATAATCGGGCGCGACGCAGGTTTGCCCCGCGTTCAGGCCTTTGCCGAAGGCAATCCGTTCAGCCGCGTCCTTGAGCGGCACGTCATGGGAAACGATCGCCGGGGATTTTCCACCTAATTCCAAAGTGACCGGTGTCAGATTTTCAGCAGCGGCGCGCATCACATGTTTGCCAATGCTGGTCGCGCCGGTGAACAACAAATGATCAAACGGCAGCTTCGAAAAGGCTATCCCGACTTCAGCCTCGCCCAAGACGACTGTTACCAGATCCGCCGGGAAGACCTGACCCAGCAAACGCTTAAGTAACTGGCCGGTAGCGGGAGTTGATTCGCTGAGCTTGAGCATTACTCGATTTCCGGCCGATAACGCCCCAACCAGGGGTCCGACGGCGAGAAACAGCGGGTAATTCCACGGTACGATAATTCCAACAACTCCCAACGGCTGATACACCACCTTGGCCGACGCAGGCTGAAACGCCATGCCTACGCTGCGTCGAGAAGGCTTCATCCAGCGCTTAAGGTGTTTACTGGCGTAATGAATGCCCAACAAACTGGGCATCAACTCAGCCAATAGCGTTTCGTCGGCGCTGCGATGACTGAAATCACTGCTGATGGCGTGGATCAAAGCTTGTCGCTCATCGCTCAGCAGCGTGCGCAAGGTCTTCAGCCATTGCTGGCGCTGCTCGGCAGTCGGCATTGGATGGGTGGCGAAGGCCTGACGTTGGACGTTGAACAGATGTTCAAGCGCGGTGACGGTTTGTTCAGACTCTTGCAAGTAGGCGAATTCGGCGGGCATGGTCGTTGCTCTTTTTAAACTTGTGCTGTGTTTTTAGAGTCATAACTCTACAAAGTCAAATTTTCGGAAGGGCAGGACGTGCCAGCATTCAATTGTGCTCTGCCACTGACCCATGGAGGCAGGCTTTTTTGCGAATTTAACGGCGCGGACTTTCAGGTGGACCGCACCGTTTCCTTCCCAAACACGGTTGCCCTCAACGCCGTCGTCGGCATGTCGAGGAGGTTAGGGCAACTGAATCTTTAGTCAGTGCAATATCGTTGGCGCTTCGTCGCGGGGCAGGTTAGTGCGTGGCGGCGCAGTTTCGCCGCTGCCATTAAAGCCAACCAGCTGTTCTTTCAACTGCCGAGCTACGTCTTGGCCAATGGATTTCGACACGTCCCGTACCACGCGCCCGCGATTAAGCGAGATGTGCTGGTCGTAGCCGTTTACCAGCTTTGTGTCCTGACCTTCGCCCATGGCAGTGAAGGCCGACGTGATTTCAAAGGTGCGGGTGTTGATCAGGCTAAAGCTGCCAACCAGCGTCAGTCCCAAGACTGCCGAATGGCTATTGGTATTTGCCAGAGCGGATATATCCTGACGAAAATCGATGTCCGACACAGTTCCGAACAGAACGAAGTCCGCCCCTTTAAAGTTTCCGCTCTTTATCCGCTTGATTACGTCATAGACGTCTTCTTGGGATTTGGAGGTGTACGGGGTGCCCTGAACCAGTTTGAACATTCCAGACTTTAGAATCTCGCCCTTAATATCGCCGCTGAATTTGCGCAACTCGCCCTGCTCGATGTAGCTGGTGCTGCTTTCGTATTCGTTGTAACTCGCCGAGCCACTGGCTTGATAGGCGTTGGCCTGGACATATGTCTGCGCGGAGACCGTATGGATGTATTGCTCCACCCGCTGCTCGAAGCCCAGGTCGGTGACCGCAATTTTTGGGGCTGCCTGCGCGCCAACGGCGCAGATCAAACCGAGAATGCCGATCCATGCACGCATTGTTTAACGCTCCGTGGTTTTGCGGATTTCTTTTTCGTCCATCCATTCGGCTATGCCGCTGTCAACGTCGACCAGTTGCAGGCTGAACTTGTAAAAAACGTCTTTAACGTCGCTGCTGCGTTTGACGATTGAGCTGATTGAGCCTTCCAGTCGGTATTTAGCAGCGACCATATTGCCGGTCTTATTGACTGTCGATGGCTTATATAGCCCGCTCTGATTTTGCAGTTTAAGTTGATCGACCTGGCTCTGCATGTCGGTGTTGTCGCTGGCAAAGCGGGCGGTCCCGGTCTTCATCAGTTGGGTTTTGATCGAGGTAGTAATCTCGCGGGTATCGATGTACTCGCTGGTCTTGTTTTTCACGTCGTACACCTGCACCACAGGACGACCCTGCAAAGCGCCGGATTGTGCCAGCGAGCGGGTCATGCTTTCAGCGATGGTTTGCAGGTCAGTTGAGCCGAACTCGTTGGTCACCAACTCGACAGCTTTGGTGTCGCCATAGCTGATATTTTTTCCGCCGAGAACCGGGGAATTCGAGGCGCAGCCGCCGACCAGAAGAGCAGTTAGGGCGATCAGTGAAAAGCGTGCAAAAAACATGGTGGGTCTCTCTTGAAAAGATCGAGCAAAAAAGGAGTTTTTGATTAAGGCGTTTTCACTTCGATTCTGAAATCAGTAGCCCTGGGCACGGGTGCGATGCTGGTCAGAACGCTGGTTTGCGACCCGTATAGGGTCTGGCTTTTCCAGGTTTCTTCATCGGCCACGGGAAAACCGTCGTTGTCGAGCCATGCAAATCGGTAATAAAACGTCGTATTGCTGCTGCTGGCATTGCTCAGCGCTGCTTTAACGGTCAGAAAGCCGTTCTCGCGGGCAACGCGCATAGCGCCGACGTCGATGTTTTTCAGCTTACCCATAGCCACTATTTTACTGGCAGCACTGCCCGGTACCGGAGGAGGTGGAGGCGTAGCGCAACCGACGAGTAGCGCAACAGCCATCAGGCCAAAAATTTTGATACGCATACGGGCGCTCCGTTAAGGTTGTTTGATGCTGGCCAACGCTTGCGATGTGTTTGGTGGGATGACGTGTGAGGCCAAACCGCTGGCGTAAACCTGATTACCGATCACACGAAGTGCGATGACTTGGTAGCGCTGATCGACTTTGATCTGAACCTGTCGACCGCCTTGAGCAGCCGGCAGACTTAGTTGATGGTCGCCCTGTTTAAGGCGCAAACGGACCACTTGGGTCGTATCGGGCAACGTGCGCCAGGTGCGGGTATCCGCGCCTTCAGCTACGGCGGAGGCGATACCCAGCACCAACCCGGCCATCGGGTTGGCTTTGTTTAATTGGGCTTGAGCAACGCTGCGGGTAATGGCGCGCACGGAAGTGCGCAGGATGATCCCTGGCATGTCGTCACGCAGTGCCCGCCGCGACATCGCGGTGGTGCTGTTTAGTAACGTCAGGTTGAGCGGCTGGCCATCGAGACCAATTTGGCTGAAGGCGGCGGTCGACAGGTCCGGTCTGATCACCGGAAAAGATAAAGCCGTGATCACTAGGCCGTTGTTGATCGGCAAGGGCAGCGGAATACGGACCGAGTCGCGGGCGGGGGCAAAACCGCTTTGCACCACAATCAGAACATCGCTGTCCGTGCTGGTGCTGGCCGCGTTGTCGAGATTAAGCAGGGCTTGGCTGAGCAGCGGAGTATTTGGGCGCAGCTCTGCGGCCTGGCGGTAACCGGGTGCGGCAAGACCTCGTTCTCCCAGTGCTTCGTAGACATAGCCGGCCAGATAATGACTGAACGCGCTTTGATAGCTGTTCTTAAGGCCGACAACGTCCGGCGCATTCAAGCTTTCTACCGGATAGCCCTTAAGGTCTTTGAACTCGGTTTTGACGCCTCGGCTTTGAGCGTCCTGTTCACTCTTGGCGTATTCTTTGTCGCGCAACTGGGCGATCACGGCCTCACGTTCGTGAGTCTTCTTGATCTCGGTTCGTGCTGCCTCGAAGTTGTTCTGGGCCAACAGGTTGAGGGCCATTTGGGTGGTTAGCATGACTTTTTCGTAGTCATAACCTTCGTAACGACGGACTTTGTCGTTGACTAAGTAACTACCGAACTGGCTGAGGTATTTGTCGGTATCCAACTTGACCGACTCTTCCCACGCGAACACGACACGATCGGCTGCATGCCAAGCGGTTTGACTGCCTGCAAGATCACCCTTAGAGCGTAGTAATTCGCCTTTTTCGAAGTAATACAGCAAGTCCTTATCTTCGCCTGCATTGTTTTTTTCCAGCGTTAAAAGCGCGCCGTCAACGTTGCCGGTAGCCAACTGCTGGTTGGTTTCTTTGAGTTCGGTGTCGTAGCTGCGGAAGGCGGCGCAGCCAGCCAGTTGCGTAATAGCGACTAACGCCAACGCAGTCATTGCACGAAATGCCATGAATTATGTTCATCCCTGAAAGTCGACAACCGGCAGGAGGTGCCGATTGGAAAACCGTTTTGTAGCGGGAGCAAAGTATAGGCTTCAGTGCTGGCAAAACAATGGCCTAATGACAGTATTTGTTACGCTTTTACGTGTAGCACATACTCACTGTCTCTTTTTGGAAGTACCGTATGCGCGTTTGGATAGATGCCGATGCTTGTCCTCGGCCAGCGAAAGATCAGGTCATCAAGTTCGCCTTGAAGCGTCAGTTCGAGGTGCTACTGGTGGCGGGACAAAGTCAAATTAAGCCGAGCTACAGCTGCGTCAAATTAATCGTGGTCCCTAGCGGGCCGGACGCGGCAGACGATTATTTGGTCGAGCATGCGGTGCCAGGTGATCTGGTGATCTGCAGCGACGTGCCGTTGGCAGATCGTCTGATCAAAAAAAGCGTCGCCGCGCTAGATCCTCGGGGCCGCGAGTTTGACCCGCAGAACATGGGTGACCGCTTGGCAGTGCGAAATTTGTTCACTGATTTACGTGAACAAGGCCAAATGAGCGGTGGCCCAGCACCCTATGGCGACCGCGAAAAACAGACGTTTGCCAACGCGCTCGACAGGATACTCACGCGATTGGCTTAACGACGGCGCGGTATCGAAGACGGGCCGCGCGTTCTGAATTTGGAATTGTGACTAGGCCGCTTCCTCATGGTCCTGCATAAGTTCAATTACCCGATCAACCAACTTGTTAATGCCCGCCGCCGCCTCGCTGATTGACTGGGCGATCATATAGGCCGGAGTACTGATCAGTCTGCGTGCAGGGTCTTCAACGATTTCGCCTACGGTGCATTCCTTGTGGGTGCCGCCCATTTTGCCGATTGCTTTGGCGGTTTCTGGATCGTTACCGACGGTGCAAGTAACGCCAGGGCCGTAGATTTTTGCTGCCAGGGCAGGGGAAACGCAGATCAACCCCACGGGCTTGCGCGATTCGGCAAACGCTTCGGCCAAGGCCAGCAGAGCGGGATTGATGCTGCAATTGGCGCCTTCAACAGCGAAATTGGACAGATTTTTAGCCGCACCGAATCCACCCGGGATGATCAACGCATCGAACTCGTCGGCATCTGCTTCACGAATATCTTTGATTGCGCCACGGGCGATGCGGGCGGACTCAATCAAAACATTCCGCGACTCGGGCATTTCCTCACCGGTCAGGTGATTGACCACGTGGTGCTGTGGGATGTCGGGTGCAAAACACTGCACCTCAACCCCGCGCTGGTTCAGGCGCAGCAGGGTAAGGACGCTTTCATGGATCTCAGCTCCGTCCTGGACGCCGCAGCCCGAAAGAATAACGGCCACTTTCTTTTGCATGGGTTTGCTCCTGTGAAGGGCACCGATGGAGTCGCCGTTGGCGAGCTGGAATCTGTGTTAACCAGTCTGCAGTTTTATGCCAAATTAGCCGCTGATGCACGGCGGACCAAGCATGGCAGCGACAAGCTGCGGATTTATGGATGCGCGCCGGTGGTGCCGGGCGAATGTTGCCGCAAAATGCCCAATCATCCAGTCTGACTTGAGCCCTTTCCGTAAGTTCGAAATACTGCCGAGCCGTCGCAGCGGGCTTACATCTCGATGCAATTCGCGGTTCATGTGCGCCTGGGGAGCTATCTACTGTACGGGAGCGACAATTTGTAGATAGCTGCCATGGTGGTGAGCGGGTCCGGGTTGCGTTAGTGACCTACGTGCGACTGAGCGCAATGTTTTTAGTGCGCTCGTGGACATTTCATTCGTCTGGTAGGTGCTTAATCTCGACCGTTGCCGATTCTCGCTTGGACAATTCCAACTCTCTGGCAATGCGAGCGGCCTTGATTCGACGTCGCAACCACAAGATCCCGCCTAGGATCAGCAAGGCGCCTAGCACCCACAGTTCGTACTTCTTAACATTGCCTAGCAAGCCTTCGAGCAGCGCGCCAAAGTGATAGGCTGCAGCGCCCAGTGCAGCGGCCCAAACGGCAGCGCCCAGGCCATTCAGTAGTAAGTAGCGTCCGGGCGGATAACCGGACAATCCTATTGCCACCGGCATCACGGTGCGTAACCCGTACACAAAGCGGAAACTCAGCACCCAAATATCGGGGTGCTTACGGATATGTTCCAGCGCCTTGTCGCCCAGCAACTGCCAACGAGGCTTGCGCGCCAGCAGCTTGCGGCCGTGCTTGCGCCCAAGAAAATACCAAAGCTGATCGCCAGCGTAGCTACCAAAAAAGGCAACCACCACCACCAGGTTGATGTCCATGTATCCACGGAACGCAAGAAAGCCGGCGAGGACAAGAATCGTCTCACCTTCAAAAAAGGTTCCTAGAAAGAGGGCAAAGTAGCCAAATTCCTGCAATAAATGTTGGAGCATTATATGGATGCTAGCGAAATGAACGCGCAGCCTAACTCGCCGAAGCCATTCAGGAAAGTGTGGATATGTGTCTCAGCGTTAACATTTCCTACAAGGACCAACGACTGCGTCCCACGGTCGCAGGGTTGCCCATAGCTGTAACGCAGCGGTCATAATAGCCGCTTATAACTGTCACGCTTGCCCGCCAGCGCGGGCTCAGGAGTCTTGCCGTGAGCTTTACCCCCGCCAGCCGCTTGTTTCCCTCTACTCGCCTGCGCCGCAACCGTCGCGACGATTTCTCCCGCCGCCTCGTCCGTGAAAACGTTCTGACCGTCGACGATCTGATTCTTCCGGTTTTTGTACTCGACGGGGAAAACCGTCGCGAAATGATTACGTCGATGCCAGGCGTCGAGCGTATGAGCATTGATCAGTTACTAATAGAAGCTGAGACTTGGGTTGCGCTGGGTATTCCTGCGTTGGCGTTGTTTCCGGTCACGCCGCCTGAAAAAAAGACTCTGGACGGCGCTGAAGCGTGGAATCCTGAAGGCATCGCTCAGCGTGCTACTCGTGCTCTACGTGACCGATTCCCTGAATTAGGCGTCATTACTGACGTTGCCCTGGACCCGTTCACCACGCATGGCCAAGACGGCATCTTGGACGAGCATGGCTACGTGCAAAACGACATCACTGTCGATGCGCTGGTTAAACAAGCTTTGTCCCACGCTGCCGCTGGTGCACAAGTAGTCGCACCTTCGGACATGATGGACGGTCGCATTCAGGCTATCCGCGAAGCGTTGGAGTTGGCAGATCACGTTAACGTGCGGATCATGGCCTATTCAGCCAAGTACGCCAGTGCCTATTATGGTCCGTTTCGTGATGCGGTAGGCTCGGCACTGAATCTGGGCAAAGCCAACAAGGCGTCTTATCAGATGGACCCGGCCAACAGCAACGAAGCGCTGCACGAAGTAGCGGCTGACTTGTCTGAAGGTGCAGACATGGTCATGGTCAAGCCGGGCATGCCCTATTTGGATATTCTTTTGCGGGTAAAGGAAGAGTTCAAAGTACCGACCTTCGTTTATCAGGTCAGCGGTGAATACGCGATGCACATGGCGGCCATCCAGAATGGCTGGCTGAGTGAGGGGGTGATACTGGAATCTCTCACCGCTTTTAAACGTGCAGGTGCTGACGGCATTCTTACTTATTTCGCCGTTCGTGCTGCTCAACTGCTAAAAGGGCAGTAGCCCAAACAGGAACACCCATGAATACCGAAGGACTCACCGAAGCAGCTGTTCAGATCGCCGTTCAGGATACTCAGCCTGTGGTTGAGCCGAGCATTGAAGTGGTGGCGGTCCCCGAGGCGGTCCAGCCCGCGCCAGTGCCACAGCCTGCTGTTCATAATCTGGACGACAGCAACCTGTACATCCACCGCGAACTGTCGCAATTGCAGTTCAATATTCGCGTGTTGGAGCAGGCGCTGGATGAGTCCTACCCATTGCTGGAGCGGCTGAAGTTTCTGTTGATTTTCTCCAGTAACCTCGATGAATTTTTCGAGATTCGTGTCGCAGGTTTGAAGAAACAGATTACCTTTGCCCGTGAACAAGCGGGCGCAGATGGGTTGCAGCCGCAACAGGCTTTGGCGCGGATTAGCGAATTGGTACATGGGCATGTGGACCGCCAATACGCGATTCTCAACGATATCCTTTTGCCAGAACTGGAAAAGCATCAGGTTCGTTTTATTCGTCGTCGGTACTGGACTGCCAAGCTCAAAGCTTGGGTTCGTCGCTATTTTCGTGACGAGATTGCGCCGATCATCACACCGATCGGCCTCGATCCCACACACCCATTCCCGTTGCTGGTGAACAAAAGCCTGAACTTTATAGTTGAACTGGAAGGGGTTGATGCCTTCGGTCGCGATTCCGGTCTGGCGATTATTCCGGCACCGCGCTTACTCCCACGCATTATCAAAGTGCCAGAGGAAATCAGCGGAGCAGGGGACAACTACGTTTTCCTATCATCAATGATCCATGCGCACGCCGATGATCTTTTCCAGGGTATGAAGGTCAAGGGCTGCTATCAGTTTCGCCTGACTCGAAACGCCGACTTGGCCGTTGATACCGAAGACGTAGAAGACTTGGCCCGCGCCCTGCGTGGCGAGTTATTTTCGCGGCGTTACGGTGATGCAGTCAGGCTGGAAGTGGCGGACACCTGTCCGAAACACCTTTCTGATTACTTACTCAAGCAGTTCAGTCTGAGTGAAACCGAACTTTATCAAGTCAACGGACCTGTCAACCTGACGCGTTTGTTCAGCATCACTGGCCTGGATAGCCATCCCGAGTTGCAGTACGCGCCGTTTACCCCGGCCATTCCTAAGCTACTGCAAAACAGTGAGAACATTTTCACGGTCATCAGCAAGCAAGATATTTTGCTGCTGCACCCGTTTGAGTCCTTCACACCCGTCGTGGATTTACTGCGCCAGGCAGCGAAAGATCCGCATGTGCTCGCAGTTCGGCAAACGCTGTACCGCAGTGGCGCCAACTCGGAAATCGTCGATGCTTTAGTAGACGCCGCTCGTAACGGTAAGGAAGTTACGGCGGTGATTGAACTGCGAGCCCGGTTCGATGAAGAGTCCAACCTGCAACTGGCCAGCCGTCTCCAAGCGGCAGGCGCAGTCGTGATCTATGGCGTGGTTGGATTTAAGACGCATGCCAAGATGATGCTGATTCTGCGCCGCGAGGCCGGCGAGATTGTGCGCTATGCGCATTTAGGGACTGGCAACTACCATGCCGGTAACGCTCGTCTGTATACCGATTACAGCCTGCTGACCTCCGACGATGCCCTGTGCGAAGACGTCGGAAAACTGTTCAGTCAGTTGATCGGGATGGGTAAAACGTTGCGCATGAAGAAGCTGCTGCATGCACCGTTCACCCTCAAGAAAGGCATGCTCGACATGATTGCCCGGGAGACGCAGTTCGCCCTCGATGGTAAACCGGCGCACATCATTGCCAAATTCAACTCGCTGACCGACCCTAAGGTTATCCGTGCGTTGTACAAGGCGAGCCAATCTGGCGTGCGTATCGATTTGGTGATTCGCGGTATGTGTTGTTTACGGCCGGGAATCGCGGGTGTTTCGCACAACATTCATGTGCGCTCGATCATCGGTCGCTTCCTGGAACACACACGGGTCTTCTACTTCCTCAATGGCGGTGAAGAGCAGATGTTTCTTTCCAGCGCCGACTGGATGGAGCGCAACCTCGATAAACGCGTAGAGACGTGCTTCCCGGTCGAAGGCAAGAAGTTGATTCTGCGGGTCAAAAAGGAGTTGGAGAGTTATCTGACGGATAATACCCACGCCTGGATTCTGCATTCAGACGGCCGCTACACACGCAGCACGCCGACCGGTAACCAGAACCCTCGCAGTGCCCAGGCGACGCTGCTAGAGCGCCTGAGCAATCCAATACTCAGCGTACGCTGAAGACGATCCCAACTCGGGCCAACCACTCGGCTTCCAGTGCGAAGTCGGCCTGAGTCAGCTGGTTGTTTTCCAGCCAGCCGTCCGGGAACAATACGTCTAAGCTCTGATCGTTGGCGTGCAACACCACTTGAGGCATCGCTTGGGTGCCACGGATGTGGTGGAACAGAATCGCAAAGCGCAGCAGCACGCACAGACGAATCAGCTTGATGCCTTCTTCGCCGAAATCAGCGAACTTGTCTTTGGGAATATTTCGGCGATGGCCTCGCACCAGCAGTGCCAGCATTTGTTGGTCTTCGCGGGAAAATCCGGCCAAGTCCGAGTGCTCGATCAAATAAGCGCCGTGCTTGTGGTAATGATAGTGAGCGATATCCAGGCCCACTTCATGAACCTTGGCCGCCCAGCGTAATAACTCGCGATACGGCTCATCCTCCAGCCCCCACGCCACGGCCACTTGCTCAAGAGAGTGCAGCGCTTTGGCTTCGACACGGGCGGCTTGTTCAAGGTCGACGTGATAACGCTCCATCAGCGAACTGAGGGTGCGCTCACGCACGTCTTCATGATGATGGCGACCCATGAGGTCATAAAGCACGCCTTCACGTAGCGCGCCCTCACAGTGATCCATGCGGGTGAGTTCCAGTGCGTCGAAAATAGCTTCAAGAATCGCCAGGCCTGCCGGAAAAATGGCCCGACGGTCAGGTTTGATGCCTTCAAAGTCGATTTTATCGACATCACCGAGCTTGAACATTCGGCGTTTGAGCCAGGCCAAGCCCTCAGCATTTACTTCACCGGTGCCGTGGCCGCCTGCTTTAAGGGCCAGACCGATGGCGCGGATGGTGCCGGACGAGCCAATGGCCTCGTCCCACGTGAGGCGATGCAGCGCGTGTTCAATGCTCATGATTTCCAAGCGCGCAGCGGTGTAAGCCTGGGCGTAGCGCGCCGGGGTGATTTTGCCGTCTTTAAAATACCGTTGAGTGAAACTCACGCAGCCCATTTGCAAGCTTTCGCGCAGTAGCGGTTCAAAGCGCTGGCCGATGATGAACTCAGTGCTGCCGCCGCCGATATCAGCGACCAGCCTTTTGCCAGGAGCATCAGCCAGCGTGTGCGACACGCCGAGGTAAATCAGGCGGGCCTCTTCACGCCCTGAGATCACCTCCACCGGGTGGCCGAGAATCTCTTCGGCCCGGCGAATGAAATCTCCCCGATTACGCGCTTCACGCAGGGCGTTGGTACCGACGATGCGGACGGCGCCGGACTCCATGCCACTGATTAGTTGAGCAAATTGCTTAAGACAATCAAGACCGCGTTGCATGGACTCTTCGGTGAGTTGGCGTTCATCAGTGATCCCTGCGGCTAACTGAACCTTCTCGCCGAGCCGCTCTAGAATGCGGATCTCGCCCAGATTGGCTTTGGCCACGACCATATGGAAACTGTTGGAGCCCAAGTCGATGGCGGCGATCAAAGAATGATTTTTTCTAGGGGACAGCGGCATGATTAAAGAGTCTCGGTCGAAAACCCCGTCATCGTGCCACGATCCTTCCCCGCCGCCAACGCGAAGCGTCGTGTGGCGCCCTGTAGAAGCCAACTTGTTGGCGATTAATCAGGCAAAGAGGTTTTCCGGTACCGCGTTAATGCCCTAGTCAACGAGTTGGTTCCCCTCAAGCATCGCTTATTTACGACTGCTTCGTAACCGATCGCGGGCAAGCGTCCTCCTAAAGCCCCGTATTGCTGCGCGACGGCCCGCTTTTTTCGTGCATTTCTGATTTTTTTGCTTCTGCGATTTGTAGGATCTTGGTGGTAGGTATGTAGGGCTTTTCTGATTGTGTGTTTTGCCGATTTTTTGCTGGTGTTTGGTTGGTAGGGTGCGGCTATTCCAGCCAGGAGCCAGCGCCATGACCCAGTGTTTCAAAGACCACGAATGCGACACGCAGAAGTTGAATCAGAACACCAAGCCGTTCTCCGAATGTAAAACGCACATGGTGAGCGCTTACGACACCACCTTTGAATGCACCGACGTCCCGGTGCTGACCTGCTCGGGAATCTGGCGAGTCTTCCAGCGCGAAGCTGAAGAAATTGTCGCCCCCGGCGGTGTCCTGATCGCCGACTCCATCGAACGCAACCGCGCCATCAACGCTGCCTATGCCCGGTTGTGGCTGCACGACAATCGTTTCCAATGGGCAGGGCTTGCGGCCTTTGCATCTAAGCAAGTCGGCTGCGGGTTGTTGCATGCAGCGAATACGAATGAGGTCATTCAAGCTGAAGTCGACGCCGGGCGCCGGATGTTCGACAGCGGCTCGGACTCGAGTGTAGGTATCAAGGGCCTGATTAATATCAAGACGTTGGATAAACACGCCATGGAGGATTATGAGGCCGCCAGCAAAAACAACCCTGTGCCGTTCTCGACGTTAGGCGGCGAACCCTCCTTGATGCAACAACAGTTCCGACACGTCTACGACATGATGGCCCTGGGTAATACCACGTTGTTTCTCGATATCTTCCCGCTGCATGCGTTTTACAAAAAGCGTGGGCTTGATGAACTAAGGATTTGTCTTGGCGAGCGAGCGGGCATTTTTGGTCATCCGAAGTTTCCAGTGTTGTGACCTGTGGGGCAGAAAAAGCTCGAGTTCGGTGTTCGGCATGGACAAATCCTGGAGGGTTTCGCTGCGATAGAAAAAGGGAATATTGCCAAAAGCGTGGAGCTTTTGGCTGTACATGAACAACGCAATATCCTGCAACCGACTATTTACGAAGACCCACAACTTAAACGGCTACTGCGCGGAAACCATGCCTCCTATGTCACCGGTTTTCCTTTGGGGGTGGCTCAAGCGATTGAGTTGACGCTGGCGAGCCAATGCCATCCCGTCGAGGATGGACGCACCCTCGAATTCAGCAGCAACCCGTTTGCAGACTTGTCAGATTACACGCAGCGCATAGCCTTCGTGATGCAAGCAGCGGCGCGTTTTGACGAGATGCTGGGTGACGGAAATCGACCTTTGCTGGAGCAATCAATAAGAGATATCGCCGAAGGGTCAGGTGTCCAATGAAGCGGCGATACTGGTTCTGCCTGGCCCTGCTGACAGTATGGTTAGCATTCGTCGCGAGGTCGTGGTACGAGCGGGAGATCGCCCTGGTGATAGGTGGAACCTACGAGGAGATGCTCAAGGCTTCGTCAGCCCGTTTTAGTTCACCTTTTCCCGGTGGGAGAATATGGCCGGGCATGCCAAAGTCAAATGTACAATTACGATTCACCGACCCGCAATATGGATTTATCACGCCAAAAAGCGCTGACGTATTCGTTGTATTCGATGACAACGTTATTGAAAACATCCAAATGTCTCCGCAGCTGGAACCCTTGTTACTCGATGACGCCTTGAAGGTAGTGCTGGACCTTCAGGACCAATGGCGTCGCGGAGGATGGATAAATAGAAATCACAAAAAATACCCACCCTTTGCCGATACGCCTCAATGGCGTGCTCAATTGCGCGACAAGGGAGGCACAACTGATTGGTATGCTGGCGACAAGTATCAGGCCATGCTCACAGTGCATCGTTTTGAAGATCGCAAACGCCCCGAAGAAGAGCGCTATAAGATTACCCTTGAAGTTGCCAAGCCTTGGACGCCTTACCCATGACTTGGCGTCGTTGGACGCTAATGATAGTTCTGACGGCATGGGCAGCATTCGTCGCGAGGTCGTGGTACGAGCGGGAGATCGTCGTGGAGATCGGTGGAACTTACGAGAATATGCGAAAGCAGTCGTCAGCCCGCTTTAGTCCACCTTATCCAGACGGGGGAATATCGTGGGGCGGTGCAAAATCCAACGCCCGATTACGGTTCCTCGACCCGCAATATGGATTTATCACCCCCATTGGTACGTCCTTCACTATGGGATTCAAGGGCAACACCATTGGCGATGTTCGTATCTCTCCGCAGACCGAGCCCTTGTTACTGGATGATGCCTTAAAGGTAGTGCTGGACCTTCAGGAACAATGGCGCCGCGGCGGATGGATAGATAGAAATCACAAAAAATATCCACCCTTTGCCGATACGCCCCAATGGCGCGCTCAATTGCGCGACAAGGGAGGCATAACTTATTGGTATGCCGGCGACAAGTATCAGGCCATGCTCACAGTGCATCGTTTTGAAGATCGCAAACGCCCCGAAGAAGAGCGCTATAAGATCACCCTTGAAGTTGCCAAGCCTTGGACGCCTTACCCATGACTCGGCGTCGTTGGAGCTGCCTTATAGATTCAACTGAGTTCGTCACAATCAGTGGGCAAGTTCCACCTCAACTACCCAATCTAAAAAACACCCTATCTAGCCAAGGAGTACACCCATGCCAATGCCACCCTACTTGACCATCATCGGCGAAAAACAAAAATTGATTACTGAAGGCTGTTCGTCGTTAGAGTCAATTGGCAATAACTACCAGCTCGGGCGAGAAGATCAAATTCTGGTGGATTCATTTGATCAGCATTTTGGTCGACCCCAAGGGGCGCAGCCCGGCCATCGGGTTCATGGGCCCTTCACCATTACCAAGATGCTCGATAAGTCGACCCCATTACTGTTTGAAGCGTGGCGCACGGGTGAAACACTGAGCCAATGCAAGTTTGACTGGTATCGAATTTCACCTAATGGTTTTCATGAGCATTTTTTTACCATGGTCTATAAAGACGCCCTGATTACCGATATACATATCGCAATGCCACATTGGCGCGATCCTGCATTTGCTCATATCACTCAATTGGAAACTGTTACGTTTACGTATCGGAACAACAGCTCGACTCATGAAACCTGCGGAACGACGGGTTCCGACTACTGGAATGAGGGAGCGTCGGCATGAAGTTGGTGCATCGTCGTAAACTCAACATGGGAGAAGAAAAATACGTCCATTCTCCCGCTGAAGCCTTGGTGATAGTCAAAAGACTTTTAGCAGGGCATCGGAAAATCGAAGGTCTGGCCGAATTGCGACGCGCCTCGATGGTCTTTCACGATCGTTATGTCTGGGAGCAGATTGAGCGCGGCGAGTGGGTGCTGACCAAGCCTGAGGCGCGCACGTTTGACTGGGGGGATTACGAGCCGCACGCTCGCCACCGAAGGATGCTGGCGGCTTTAGAGAACCCACCGCCTCAAATAGTCCCCCCTAAACTGATATTTCGTCTGTTTGACACAGAAACAGAGGAATTTATTGTTAGCCAAAGTTACTTTGGCGAATTTGATGGGGAGTCAGGCCAACGACGAGTCGATGCTCAAGGGTTTGGCAATTTCCCGGTGACATCGAAAAGATCGAGCCTTTCAGTGCGGATAGTGAACAGCTATTACCGCTATTAATGGCGTGTCGTTGTCGAGTTCTATGGCAGTGAGGGGATTGATTTATGTTTAGCGCTTCATCGAAAATCAAATCAGTTCCCTCAGCCCCCGTGATCGACCGACCCTTCGGGATCGAGAGCCGAGGGGATTCATCGCACAGCAGCACTTTGGGTGACATGGCCAACGCACGGGTAATCGCCACGCGCTGTTGCTGACCGCCTGACAAGCGATCAGGGAATGCATCGAATTCCCCCCCCAACGCGCTCCAGCATCTGCCGCGCAAGTTGCGCCGCTTTGGCTTTGGGCACCTTCGGCACCACCTGGCCTTCTTTTGAAGCTCTGTTTCGCACCGACTTTGCACCGACTTTTATGCTTGCCGGTGCCGACCTATTGCGCAATTGATGCAGGACCATAGCAAGACTCAATCAACCTCGGCTTCCTGAACCCGGTGAGTCCCGCTATGATGGAGCACGATTTTTAGCCTACGACCTCGGAGACTTTCCATGAGTAGCGACCTTATTAAACACGTCAGTGACGCCAGCTTCGAAGCAGAAGTCCTCAAGGCTGAAGGCGCGGTACTAGTAGATTACTGGGCCGAGTGGTGTGGCCCATGCAAGATGATTGCCCCCGTCCTGGACGAAATTGCCGAGACGTATAAGGGCAAGTTGACGATTGCCAAGTTGAACATTGACGAAAACCAGGAAACTCCTGCCAAGCATGGCGTTCGCGGTATCCCGACCCTGATGTTGTTCAAAAACGGCAACGTTGAAGCTACCAAAGTAGGCGCTCTGTCGAAGTCGCAACTGACTGCATTTCTCGATAGCAACATCTGAAGCACCTAAGCCCCGCACAAAGCGGGGTTTTTTATGAAGCCAGGACTAGACGCCCTGAAAGTGCAGTGTTACATTCGGCCCCGCAATGGCTTCTCCATTGCCCCCTGCTAGCCGTCGCCGACGCTTATCCTTTCGAATTAGTACGCGATCCTGTCGCCTTCTCTGCGGCGCGGCCTCATTAAGCCAAAAGCTTAATTTCCCCTCCCATACATGATTACGTCATTCCTATATGAACCTGACTGAACTCAAGCAAAAGCCGATTACCGATCTGCTCGAAATGGCCGAACAGATGGGCATAGAAAATATGGCCCGTTCGCGTAAGCAGGATGTGATTTTTTCCCTGCTGAAAAAGCACGCCAAAAGTGGCGAGGAAATTTCCGGTGATGGCGTGTTGGAGATTCTCCAGGACGGCTTCGGTTTCCTCCGCTCTGCAGACGCCTCCTACCTAGCCGGTCCTGACGATATTTATGTCTCGCCGAGCCAGATCCGCCGTTTCAACCTGCGCACTGGCGATACCATCGTCGGAAAGATCCGTCCGCCTAAAGAAGGCGAGCGTTATTTCGCTCTGCTAAAGGTCGACACGATCAACTATGACCGTCCGGAAAACGCGAAGAACAAGATTCTTTTCGAAAACCTGACGCCGTTATTCCCGACCATTCGCATGAAGATGGAAGTCGGTAACGGTTCAACTGAAGACCTTACTGGCCGGGTGATCGATCTTTGCGCCCCGATCGGTAAAGGCCAGCGTGGCCTGATCGTTGCGCCGCCAAAAGCCGGCAAAACCATCATGCTGCAGAACATCGCAGCGAACATCACGCGTAACAATCCGGAAGTCCATCTGATCGTATTGTTGATCGATGAGCGCCCGGAAGAAGTGACCGAAATGCAACGCACTGTGCGCGGCGAAGTGGTTGCTTCGACCTTCGACGAGCCACCAACCCGGCACGTACAGGTTGCCGAAATGGTGATCGAGAAGGCCAAGCGTTTGGTCGAACACAAAAAAGACGTGGTGATTCTGCTCGACTCCATCACCCGTCTGGCTCGTGCTTACAACACCGTGATTCCTAGCTCCGGCAAGGTACTCACCGGTGGTGTCGATGCTCACGCCCTGGAGAAACCGAAACGTTTCTTCGGCGCTGCACGGAACATCGAAGAAGGCGGCTCGCTGACCATCATCGCTACCGCGCTGGTTGAAACCGGCTCGAAGATGGATGAAGTGATTTACGAAGAATTCAAAGGCACGGGCAACATGGAGCTGCCGCTGGATCGTAAAATCGCTGAAAAACGCGTGTTCCCAGCTATCAACATCAACCGTTCCGGTACCCGCCGTGAAGAGTTGCTGACGGCTGATGACGAGCTGCAACGGATGTGGATTCTACGCAAACTGCTGCACCCTATGGACGAAGTCGCGGCTATCGAGTTCCTGATCGACAAGCTGAAGCAGACCAAGACCAACGACGAGTTCTTCCTGTCGATGAAGCGCAAATAAGCCGCTGACTCAATCTGGCTGAACCGTGTGAAAAGAGTGGTGTCCTTAGGGACACCATTTTTTTTGGGACACGGAAGTGAATTACATCCTTGGCAATCGTCGTGACATCGACGGATTACGGGCGCTGGCCGTTATTCCAGTCGTCCTGTTTCATTACGGGTTCAATGGCTTCAGCGGCGGCTTTGTAGGCGTCGACGTGTTTTTTGTTATTTCAGGATTTCTGATTACATCAATCATATGTCGTGAAATCGAAGCTGGGCGGTTCAGTTTTTATGAGTTTTGGTCGCGGCGCGCTCGACGCATTATCCCAGCGTTAAGTGTAGTGATAGGCGCCGTTCTGTTAGTCGGCTGGTTGCTACTACCCCCTAACGATTATGCGCAGTTGGGCCGAGCCGTTCGTTACCAGGCGATGTTCGTTTCCAACATTCTTTTCATGCATCAAGACGGCTATTTCGAGGCGGCTTCGGCGTTCAAACCGTTACTGCACACTTGGTCGCTGTCTGTCGAAGAGCAGTACTACATTTTCTTCCCTTTGTTGATGGTTCTGCTTACGCGTTATATCCGGCGCTGGCGTTGGGTGTTGTTCGCGTTGCTGGTGGTGTCGTTTCTTCTCAATATTTGGACTGTGGCCCGGCAACCCGATGCCGCTTTCTTTTTATTGCCGATGCGGGCATGGGAGTTGCTGTGCGGCGCAATGCTGGCTGCGCTACCTGCGCTACCTGCGCAGCCACGCGGATTGCGTCCGTGGGTTTATCAGGTCGTGAGCGTGGCGGGATTTGCGGCCGTGATCCTGGCGGTGTGTACGTTAGACAAAAATACGTTGTTTCCGGGTTGGGCGGCGTTGCTTCCGGTACTGGGTGCTACAGCGATGTTGTGGGCCAACGGCCAGTCACCGACGTGGGTGGGCCGACTCCTGGGCACTCGGATGCTGGTAGGAGTTGGGCTCATTTCATATTCGCTCTACCTCTGGCACTGGCCGATTTTCGTCTACGCCAATGCGGTATCGGTCGATGGCCTGTCACTGACCGAAGCCTGCGCCTGGGTGCTAGTTAGCATGGGGTTGGCATGTCTGAGCTGGCGTTTTGTAGAACTGCCTTTCAGGCAAAAGCGGCTAATGGCGACTCGCGAGTCAATGGTGGGTGCTGCCGCTATCAGCATGTTGGCGCTGGCCATGCTGGGCCAATCATTACGCTGGACGGACGGTATGCCTGAGCGTTTATCCGATCAAGCCATGCGATATGCTCAGGCGAGTCATTGGACTCAAGGGCAGATAGCATGTTTGATGGACACGCAAAGCGCTGATTTGAACACCGTGTGCCGCTTTGGCGGGGCCACCGACACATCGCCTCTGCAATTTGTGTGGGGTGATAGCCATGCTGCCGCGCTGACGCCTGCGCTCCGGGCCGACGCAGAGCGTTATGGTAAATCTGTTTGGCTTGTCAGCTTGGCGGGTTGCCCACCCATCATTGGTGCTCACGTTCGTCAGCAATGCGAAGACTTCAATCGGCAAACGTTGGCGCTGGTGCGCCGAAAAAAGGTTCGCGATGTCGTACTCGCGGGTCGCTGGAGTCTATATCTGTATGGGGAAGAAGACGGCGACCAGAAGTACGTGGTGTTCCGAGCTGACGACGGTGGCAGCGCAGAGCAACACATGGCGGACGACCTGCGCAAGATGGTCGCCCGTGTGCGTGAAACCGGCGCACGGGTATGGTTGTTCAAGGAAGTGCCGATGCAGCGTCCGGGCACTATCGGTCGACTGAGCAGTTTGGCCATGATCGGGCGTTCTGCTTCGATGGTTGGTCGCCCGGTTGTTGAGCATAAAGCACGACAGCGATTTATCGACAGTTTATTCGCTGAATTGAGCGCTGCCGATGGTCAAGTGCGCGTGCTAGATCCGGCCGCGCTGTTGTGCTCGAGCGGTGTTTGCCGGGCCGAGATAAACGGCGCGCCGTTGTACATGGATGAAAATCACTTATCGGATCAAGGTGGCGAACGCCTTACCCCATTGTTCGACCCGATTTTCTTGAGCGAAAATGCCCGCTGACGTCGCCTATTCAACCTTCAGAGCAGGTAGGATGTGCGTCTATTTTAGGAATGGCCTGATCAATGAAATTCAAGGATCTTCGGGATTTCGTGCAGCAGCTTGAGCAGCGCGGAGAGTTAAAACGCATTAAGGTGCCCGTCTCGCCGGTGCTTGAGATGACCGAAATTTGCGACCGGACCTTGCGTAGTAAAGGCCCGGCATTGCTCTTTGAAAACCCCATCGGTTATGACATTCCGGTACTCGGTAACCTGTTCGGTACGCCGCAACGGGTGGCCATGGGCATGGGCGCCGAAGCCGTCAGCGAACTGCGTGAAATCGGCAAGCTGCTGGCGTTTCTCAAAGAGCCTGAGCCGCCTAAAGGCTTGAAGGACGCGTGGTCGAAGCTGCCGATTTTTCGCAAGATCATCGCAATGGCACCCAAGATCGTCAAAGATGCCCCATGCCAGGAACAGGTTATCGAAGGTGATGATGTCGACCTTGGCATGTTGCCAGTCCAGACTTGCTGGCCGGGCGATGTAGGTCCGCTGATCACTTGGGGGTTGACCGTCACCAAAGGTCCGAACAAGGACCGCCAAAATCTGGGTATTTATCGTCAGCAAGTAATCGGCCGCAACAAGGTCATCATGCGCTGGTTGAGTCACCGTGGCGGCGCGCTGGATTTCAGGGAGTGGTGCGAGAAGTATCCCGGCAAGCCGTTTCCGGTCGCCGTGGCGTTAGGTGCTGACCCGGCGACGATTCTCGGCGCAGTGACGCCGGTGCCTGACAGCTTGTCCGAATACGCATTCGCTGGCTTGCTGCGCGGTAACCGCACTGAGCTCATTAAATGCCGTGGTAACGACCTGCAAGTTCCAGCTAGTGCGGAAATCGTCCTCGAAGGCGTGATTCATCCCGGCGAGATGGCCGATGAAGGGCCGTATGGGGACCATACCGGTTATTACAACGAAGTCGATAGCTTTCCGGTGTTCACGGTGGAGCGCATCACCCATCGAATCAAACCGATTTACCACAGCACCTACACCGGTCGGCCACCTGATGAACCGGCTATCCTTGGCGTAGCGCTAAACGAAGTGTTCGTGCCGATTCTGCAGAAACAGTTTCCGGAGATCACCGATTTCTACTTGCCGCCTGAAGGCTGTTCCTATCGGATGGCCATCGTGACCATTAAGAAACAATATCCCGGCCACGCCAAGCGCGTAATGCTGGGTGTCTGGTCGTTTCTGCGACAGTTCATGTACACCAAGTTCGTTATTGTCACCGACGATGACATTAACGCTCGGGACTGGAGCGATGTGGTCTGGGCGATTACCACACGCATGGACCCCAAGCGCGATACGGTGATGATCGAAAATACGCCGATCGACTATCTCGATTTCGCCTCCCCGGTTTCCGGTCTGGGTTCGAAGATGGGTCTGGACGCAACGCATAAATGGCCGGGTGAGACCACACGTGAGTGGGGTCGGGTTATCGTCAAGGATGAAGCGGTAACACGCCGGATCGACGATATTTGGAATGAGTTGGGAATAGATTGATGCGTGTAACCTTGCAGCCGTCTGGTGCGGTACTGGAGATGTTGCCCGGCGAGCGAATACTCGACGCTGCACAACGTCTTGGCTATGACTGCCCGCAGAGTTGCCGCAATGGCAATTGCCATATTTGCTCTGCGTTGTTGGTCGAAGGTCGAGTCATGCAAGCGGGTGAGGAGCGTGATCATGGCGAGTTCTACACCTGCCTGGCCGAGCCGCTGGAAGACTGCGTGGTGATGTGGGATGGCGTGTTAGCGCGTAACGAATTGCCGTTACGCAAGCTGGCCTGCCAGATTACCGAGTGCGTTGAAGTTGGCGGGGACGTATGGCGCATTCGGCTGCGAGCGCCCGCAGGTAAGCCACCGCGCTATCACGCCGGACAATACTTGATGATCGAACGCGAAAACGGCGAGAAATCGGCATTCTCCATGGCCTCATCCCCACACCGCGGGCGCGATCTTGAAATGCACATACTGGCTCGTGAAGCCAGTGCATTGAGCCTTATTGAACAATTGCAGCGCAACAGCATGGTCAACGTCGAACTGCCTTATGGCGATTCACACCTCGCCGATTTACCTGTTGGGCCGCTGGTATTGATTGCAGCCGGCACTGGCATGGGGCAAATGCAAAGCTTGATCGAGCATTGCCGTGCTTCGGGTTTTCAACACCCCGTGCATCTGTACTGGGGGGTTCGACGCCCTGAAGAGTTTTACGACATGCCCCATTGGGACGAGTGGAAACAGATGCCAAACTTGTATTTGCATAAAGTAGTCAGCGACCTATGCGGTTGGAAAGGGCGCTGCGGCATGTTGCATGAAGCGGTAAGCCAGGACATCAGCGATTTGTCGTCGGTGATTGTCTACGCCAGTGGCTCCCCGGCAATGGTCTACGCAACGCTCGACGCCTTGGTCAATGCCGGAATGGACGCGCACCAGATGCACGCCGACGTTTTTGCCTACGCGCCTCGCGGCTGAGTCAGCCTCAGAAACGAACCCCGACGTTCACCATCGTCGCCGAGAACCCCAACAAAACCGCCTCGGCCGTGACAGGGCCGAGATGGACGCCCACCGATGGGATAATCACCGGCGCAACGCCAAATCGGTTGAACGGAATCTTGTCGCGGTATTGGCCCCGATAGCCATACATTAGGCCTCCAGAAACTTTCACGTACACCGGATAATCTGCGTTCTCAAAGCGTTTGCCGACATACCCGTAAGCTGATTGCTGATCGTACGAATTGCGAAACGTGGCTGCTCCATACAGCAAACCAGACCCTTCGTTGCGCTCTAGGCCAATCAGCTGCTGCTGATTATTGTGTTTAGGGTCTGGAGAAAAATGCCGTGTATATACACTGGTCTGGACCAGCCAGAAGCCATCTTCACCCTTGCCCATGGCTTCACTCGCCCCTACAGATGTGAGCGCCGTCAGTAGCGTCAATGACGCCCAGCGTTTGATTTCTCTAACGTTCATCATTTTCCTCTGAGCATTTAAAGCCAAGGGGCGGCTTTATACAGCGCTGTAGTGAGGCTTGAAAGAGTGAGATGCCTACAGGATGTGTCGGAAATTTCTGACAGTGTTAGGCGGTCGGATTAGAAGAGTTCCGTTAGCCTTTCAGCAGCCTCACTCGCTATTCGATTTCGGTATTTAGAATAGTTGACCAAGGCTTCTAAGCTATAACGGTGACCGCAAAGGCGCCCGCAGCGTCTTTGTGTTCACTACCGCTCGGAAGATCAGCTTCGGTAGTGGATTACAAATTGCATGATATGCATCAGGTCAGCGACAACTGGGGTGGTAAGGCCAGGGGGAAAGCAATGGGGAATGAACTCAACAGTTTGATCGCGGCTGCCCACATCGGCCTGGAGATCAGTTACCCACCGGTAATTGACCTCGGCCCGCAGTTAACGCGCGAACAACTGCTCAGCTCTATGCAAGACACCATGAAGCTGCATCAAGGTGGCCCTGTGTGGCTATTCGCTTATGGCTCGCTCATTTGGCGGCCGGAATGCTCCGCCGTAGAGCGTCAGCGCGGACGAGTGCACGGTTATCATCGCGGTTTGTATCTTTGGTCCCACGAACACCGTGGCACACCAGAACTTCCTGGTCTTGTGTTCGGTCTTGATCGCGGGGGTTCTTGCAGCGGGTTCGCCTATCGCCTGCCCGCAGAATGCTTGCAAGAATCACTGCTCGCCCTTTGGCAGCGCGAAATGCCTTACCCCTCGTATAGACCTCACTGGCTAAGCTGCCGCCTTGAAGACGGCACTCGGGTTCAAGCATTGGGTTTCGTACTCGAACGCCACCTGCCCAGCTACGCCGGCAACTTGCCCGACAGTGTCCTCAGCCAAGTCCTCGCCAATGCCTGCGGCCGCAACGGCAGCACGCGCGACTACGTCGAACAAACCGCTAACTGCTTGCGCAGCCACGCCATGCCGGACCTGAATCTGGAAGCGAAGCTCAAACGAATGAATTCGGCCTCACAGGGTAGTGCAGGGTAATAGTTATGGCTTTGGACTCCCGAGCCACCATCGCAGCGGCCCGGGTTCTTAATTCCCGTCATCTAACTCCAACAACTACCTTCCCAACTGCTTTCCTCTGCGCCAACGAGTCAATCGCTTCTCCGGCCTTTTCCAGCGGATAAACCTGCGATATTAACGGCTTCAACTTCCCCTCCGCATACCACGCAAACAACTGCTGAAAATTAGCCGCGTTATCCAACGGCTGTCTTTGCGCAAAAGATCCCCAGAACACCCCAACCACCGAAGCACCTTTCAACAGCGCCAAGTTTACCGGCAGTTCAGGAATACGCCCGCTGGCGAACCCCACCACCAACAACCGGCCATTCCAAGCAATTGACCGCACCGCTTGGTCAAACAGATCCCCGCCCACCGGGTCGTAAATAACGTCAACGCCCAGCCCATTGGTGAGGCGTTTGATCTCGTCTTTGAGATTAGTGTCGCTGTAGTTGATCAACTCATCGGCGCCGGCTGCTTTGGCTACGGCAAGTTTCTCCGCGCTGCTGGCGGCGGCGATGACTTTGGCGCCCATGGCTTTGCCGATTTCGACGGCGGCGAGGCCTACGCCGCCTGAGGCGCCAAGTACTAGCAGGGTTTCGCCGGGTTGCAGGTTGGCGCGCTGCTTGAGGGCGTGCATGGAGGTGCCGTAGGTCATGCTAAAACCAGCAGCAGTGATGTAATCCATCGCATCCGGGATAGGCAAAACGTTGTAGCCAGCTACTGATATTTGTTCAGCAAAGCTGCCCCAGCCGGTCAACGCCATGACCCGATCGCCGATTTTCAAGTGGCTGACTTTTTCACCGACGGCCGAAACCACGCCCGATGCTTCACTGCCCGGAGAGAAAGGGAAGGGGGGTTTGAACTGATATTTACCTTCAATAATTAGCGTGTCCGGAAAATTGACCCCCGCTGCGTGCACATCCAAGACAATTTCGTTTTTCTTTGCTTCTGGACTGGCGACTTCTTCCAGCACCAATGTTTCGGCGGGGCCGAAGGCTTTGCACAGCAGGGCTTTCATCGGACTATTCCTTTTTTAGTTATAGCCGATAAGTGTAGGTAGGCAGATTTCTGGGTCAATCAGAATGCCGGAGCCAAATAAGCAGACATAAGTGCAGTAAGCTACGCAGCAAATCGGATGAGGAGTGGACTGTGAAAGCGTGGATCATCATGTTGTTGGCTTTGTCGCTGCCCGTCGTGGCATCGGCTGAAGAGTCTAAAGAAAGCGATGCCAGCAAGGTGGCTTATGTTTCCCTCAGTCCTGCCCTAGTGGGCAACTACGGCCTTGATGGCGGGCCGAAGCTGCACGTCTACAAAGCTGATATTGCGCTGCGGGTTACAGGTGCCGACGCTGAAAAGGCGGTCAGACACAATGAGCCGCTGATTCGCAATCAGTTGGTGGCGCTGTTTTCGCAACAAACCGTCGACACCATGAATAACGTCGATGCGAAGGAAAAATTGCGTCAGGAAGCGCTCAAGCAAACCCAGCAAATCATGAGCGATGAGGAGGGTAAGCCGGTTGTTGAAGATTTGCTCTTCAACAACCTAATCATTCAATGACGTACTTGAACCGGGATTTAAAGCAGCGCCAGTATCGCTTGCCATTGGTCGGCGGATACTGGCATGACTGAAAGCCGGGTACCTTTTTGCACGAGAGGCAATTGTTCCAGTGCGCTTTGCTGCTTCAGGTAACTGATTTTTAGCACGTGTGGAAAAGCTTCGACGAAGCTGACGTTGACGGCGCTCCAGCGATTTTTTTTCTCGCTGGATTTCGGGTCGAAATAAGCGCCACCCGGATCAAGTGCGGTGGGGTCCGGATAAGCTGCATCAACAATACGTCCGATGCCGACAATCCCGGGTTGCGCGCAGCTGGAGTGATAAAAGAAAAAGGTGTCATCAGGCGCCATAACTCGCATGAAGTTTCGCGCCTGATAATTGCGTACGCCGTCCCAGCGAGTTTCGCCTAGGCGTTGAAGGTCTTTGATCGAGAGTTCTTCCGGCTCGGATTTCATCAGCCAATAGGCCATGGGTGTTGCTCCTGAATCGGGGTTGAAAAAAGTGATGCGATTTTATGACAAACCGACGTTCGGTTGACGCCATCATTTGCGTGAAAGTGATAGTTGTCGGAGAATGCGCGTGATTTTAAGCATCGCGTTGTTGCAGCGGCTTTATAAACCGTAGTCAGTGACGCATTGATTTGCCCAAGGGGGGCAATCGATGAAACGCAAACCGGATATTTTATGGGTTTTGGCTTTTTTGTTCGGTTTGGGTGTAGTAACCACCGGCTACGCACAGAGTTTGTGGACGAATAAGTCTGATGCGCCTGTAGAAATTTCTCAGCAGCACCATCAAAAGCCACCGCAGCACTGATTGATCCTATCGACGCTGCAATCATAAGCAGCGTCTAGCCTCGATCCTTATTGACTCCTTGATACCAGCGCTTATCGGTCACAGTGCCTTGTAACGGCACGTCCCAGCTCGCCTGCGCCAATTGATCGATCTTCTGACATTCATGGGCCAGCCCAAGCAAAACCGGCTTCTGCCAGGCTTTTCTTCGGGCCTGATACGCTAGGCTACGGTCATAAAAACCACCGCCCATGCCCAGTCGCCCCCCCACATCGTCAAAACCCACCAACGGTAGAAGAATCAGATCCAGTGTCCAAACGAGTCGCTGCCGGGCGACATTTGATCGCGGCTCGGGGATGCGAAAGCGGTTAGGTCTAAACGTTTCCCCGTGAATGACGCGCTGAAAAACCATCTTGGTGCGTGGCCAGGCGCTGAGCACCGGCAGGTAGGTTTTCTTGCCGCGTCGTTGAGCTGCACGCAGCAATAAGCGCGGGTCGATTTCACCGTCGTTGGGGATATATAGCGCTATGTGTCTGGCGCGGCGGAACAGTGGGTTTTGTGCGAGCTGGCGATACAGACCGCGAGCGGCTTGGCGTTGTTGGCTGGGGTTTAAGGCGCGACGAGTTTTGCGCAACTGAGTACGCAGTTGTTGCCGCGAAAGTGGCGCGGGACTGGTCATTCAGGTAGATCCAGAGTCAATTTGGCTGGGCGCCGAATCGTAAAGACCATCGCCAGACAGCAAGACTGGCCATGGATAAAAATAAAGACTCCCCGACGAACCGCTGTCGGTGTAGCCCTTGAACCCGAAAGTTCAAGGTGGAGATTGCAGGAGGACTTAAGGCTTTCCGTCAAGCGGACATGCACACCGTCCCCAACGTGCAACCCCCGTGGTTGTGCGTATCGGCTCAGGGACATGACCGACTGGCTAGCACTCCAGGGAGCGGTCGCAAGTATACCCGAAACCTGTCCAAAGATTCACTTTTGGGTGGGTTCCGGATCAGTGGCCAGCACTAGATCAACCCTTTCCAGCAAATTGCGCACTTGCTCGCGGGTCGACCCACTGGCCTGAACGTCGGGCAAATCCTGCTTATGGAGCAAGTCGTGGGTGATGTTGAGCGCAGCCATCACGGCAATGCGATCGGCCCCAATGACTTTGCCGCTGCTACGGATTTCACGCATCTTGCCATCCAGGTATTTCGCAGCACTGACCAAATTGGTGCGCTCTTCCTGAGGGCAGATGATCGAATATTCTTTATCGAGAATCTGAACAGTTACGCTGTTACTTGAGCTCATGAGTCTTGCTCCAGGGCCTTGAGGCGCGAAATCATGGATTCCACCTTATGACGGGCGATTTCATTTTTTTCAATGAGATGAGCGCGTTCCTCGCGCCAGGATTTTTCCTGAGCTACTAAGAGTCCATTTTGGCTTTTTAGTTGCTCGACACGCTTGATTAGCAACTCCAGTCGAGCCATCAACGCTTGTAGATCGGTATCTTCCATTGTGTCCCACTGAATACTTTCTGATGAATGGCGTAGGTGCAGGCGCGTTAATAGTCGTTCAAAAGGGCTTGCAGGGCAGTCTCGGCGCGTTTACTGGTGCAACTGCTGGAAATAAATGAGCGCACGCCCTACGATACAAGGCCTCCATTCTAGACATTGCGCCGCTTGGCGCCTAGTTACCCATGCCTATTCAGAATTCTCCGTATAAAGCTTTTGCCGCCCTGCTCAATGCCGGTGGCTATCCTGTGTCTCCTGCCGAGCTGCATGGCCTTTTGTTGGGCCGCAGTTGTGCTGGCGCTGGTTTCGACATCGATAGCTGGATGGTCGATGCCAGCGAAATGCTCGGCGCAGCACCGCAAGACGCTATTCGCCAGGCGCTGGTTGGTCTGCAAGAGATGGTCAAAGGTGAATTGACCAGTGACGACATGACTGTCGTGCTGTTGTTGCCTACTGACGACGCCCCGTTGGCTGAGCGCGCCATTGCGCTTGGCCAGTGGTGCCAAGGCTTTCTTGCCGGTTTTGGTCTGACTGCCCGTGATACTGCAATCAGTGCTGAAGCTATGGAAGTTCTTCAAGATCTATCGGCTATCGCTCAAGTCCAGGACGCGCTGGAAGAGTCCGAAGATGGCGAAGGCGATTACATGGAAGTGATGGAATACCTGCGCGTCGCTCCGCTGCTGCTATTCACTGAATGCAACAAGCCTGCGACACTCGAACCGAAACCGTCGTTGCATTGATCGCTCAGCTTGCGGCCGTTTGCCGGCGAGTCAGGCCGGCCGCGCAAAGCACTCATAAGGGGACTTCACCTGTTTATGATCCATATCCCGAAGTCGGAATACGCCCGTCGTCGCAAAGCCCTGATGGCGCAAATGGTCCCCAACAGCATCGCGATTTTACCGGCTGCTGCGGTGGCTATTCGCAACCGCGATGTTGAGCATGTCTATCGTCAGGACAGCGACTTCCAGTACCTCAGCGGTTTTCCAGAGCCCGAAGCAGTCATCGTTCTGATACCCGGCCGTGAGTACGGCGAGTACGTGTTGTTCTGTCGTGAACGAAATCCCCAGCGTGAGCTGTGGGATGGTCTGCGTGCAGGGCAAGAGGGGGCGTTGAGTGATTTCGGTGCCGACGATGCATTTCCGATCAGTGATATCGACGATATTCTTCCCGGCCTGATCGAAGGCCGTGATCGGGTGTACTCGGCCATGGGCAGCAACCCTGAGTTTGATCGCCATGTGATGGACTGGATCAACGTCATCCGTTCCAAAGCGAATATGGGCGCGCAGCCGCCGAACGAATTTGTTGCGCTAGATCATTTACTGCATGACATGCGCCTGTATAAATCTGCGGCAGAAATCAAAGTTATGCGTAGCGCCGCCGAAATCTCTTCGCGTGCCCACGTTCGAGCAATGCAGGCCAGTCGTGCCGGGCTACATGAATTCAGCCTCGAAGCTGAGCTGGATTATGAATTTCGCAAAGGCGGGGCGAAGATGTCGGCCTACGGTTCCATCGTCGCTTCGGGTCGCAACGCCTGCATCCTGCACTATCAGGAGAACGACGCGGTGCTTAAGGATGGCGACTTGGTACTGATTGATGCAGGGTGTGAGATCGATTGCTACGCCAGCGACATCACCCGTACGTTTCCGGTCAGCGGTACGTTTTCGCCCGAGCAAAAAGCGATCTACGAATTGGTGCTTAAATCCCAGGAAGCGGCGTTTGCAGCGATTGGGCCCGACAAGCATTGGAATCAGGCTCACGAAGCCACGGTTTTAGTGATTACCACCGGATTGTTGGAGTTGGGCTTGTTGCAGGGCAACGTTGAGGAATTGATCGTCAGCGAAGCCTATAAAGCGTTTTACATGCACCGTGCCGGTCATTGGCTGGGCATGGACGTACATGATGTTGGCGATTACAAAGTCGGCGGCGAATGGCGTGTTTTAGAAGTCGGCATGACGCTGACTGTTGAGCCGGGGATTTATATTGCCCCGGACAATCAAAACGTCGCGAAGAAATGGCGAGGAATCGGTGTGCGGATCGAGGATGACGTAGTGGTGACCAAGCAAGGATGTGAAGTGCTCTCCCATGGCGTGCCCAAGACGGTCGCGGCTATCGAGGCCTTGATGGCTGCTGCGAGAGCCGAGGCAGCATGAGCCGGGTCAATATTGCAATCGTCGGCGGCGGTCTAGTCGGGGCAAGCCTGGCTTTGGCCCTTCAAGCAGGAGCAAAGGCGCGGGGCTGGAAGATCGTTCTGATTGAACCCTTCGCCCCCGGTGATTCTTATCAACCGAGCTATGATGCACGTTCGTCCGCATTGTCCTTTGGTGCGCGAAAAATTTACGAGCGCTTAGGCCTTTGGCAGCACATCAGCCGTCGTGCTGAGCCGATCCTGCAAATTCAGGTTTCTGACCGCGGGCGCTTTGGCGCAGCTCGATTGTCGGCAATGGAAGAGGGCGTGCCGGCATTGGGTTACGTGGTGGAAAACGCCTGGTTGGGTCAATGCCTGTGGCAGGGCCTGGACAGCGACGTGATCAGTTGGCGCTGTCCGGCCGAGGTCAAGCGCATGCAACCCTTGGGCGATGGCTATCGACTTACCCTCGATGACGAAACCGAAGTGGAATGCGACCTGGCGATACTCGCCGATGGCGGCCGTTCGGGGCTGCGCGAGCAATTGGGGATCGGCGTCACTGAGCGGCCCTACAACCAGAGCGCGCTGATCGCCAACATCACGCCGAGTGAAGCCCATTGCGGGCAAGCATTCGAGCGCTTCACCGATGACGGCCCGATGGCGTTATTGCCGCTGCCCGAGAATCGTTGCGCTCTGGTCTGGACCCGTGGAGGTACGGACGCCGAGCGTCTGATCGCGCTGGATGAGCGCAGTTTTCTCAGCGAACTACAGAATGCGTTTGGCTATCGTTTGGGCGCATTGCGACAGGTGGGTGCGCGGCATGTGTATCCGCTGAAACTCGTCGAGGCGCAAGAGCAAGTCCGTCCGCATTTGGCAGTGTTGGGCAACGCCGCTCATAGCCTGCATCCGATTGCTGGGCAAGGCTTCAACTTGTCGTTGCGCGACGCTAACGCATTGGCCGAAGCGCTGCTGGCGAGTGAATGCCTGCCAGGCGATTTTGCCACCTTGCAGGCGTATCGCGAGTGCCAGCGTTTGGATCAGCTATTGACCGTAGGCTTCTCCGATCAAGTTACACGACTGTTCGGCAGCGTTCAGCCATTAGTCGGTACGGGGAGGAATCTGGGTTTGCTTGGGTTGGACCTGTTGCCCCCCGCAAAACGTTGGTTTGCCCGTCAAGCCATGGGGCTGGGAACTCGCCCCGATGCTTGATGCCCGAACCCTTACATCACGGCTTACGCCATTCGCGGGAATGATTTAAAGCATGGAAACACGCGCAGATCTTCTGATTGTCGGGGCTGGAATGGTGGGTAGCGCCCTTGCGCTGGCGTTGCAGGGCAGCGGCCTGAATATCGTGCTGCTCGACGGTAGTGCGATGAGTGTTACACCGTTCGATCCGCAGTCGGCATTTGAACCTCGGGTCAGTGCGTTGTCTGCCGCTAGTCAGCGCATTTTGGAACGCCTGAATGTTTGGGAAGGCATGGCCGCGCGGCGCGTTAGTCCCTATGGCGAGATGCAGGTGTGGGACGGCAGCGGCACTGGGCAAATCCATTTTTCGGCAGCCAGTGTGCACGCTGACGTACTCGGCCATATTGTCGAAAATCGCGTGGTTCAAGATGCACTATTGGAGCGGCTGCACGACAGCAATATTGGCCTTCTGGCCAACGCGCGGTTGGAACAGATGCGTCGTTCCGGGGACGATTGGCTGCTGACACTGGCTGACGGGCGTACCTTGCGCGCGCCGTTGGTGATCGCGGCAGATGGAGCCAATTCCGCGGTACGTCGCCTGACAGGCTGCGCCACTCGGGAATGGGATTACCTGCATCACGCCATCGTCACCAGCGTGCGCACCGCTGACACGCATCAGCAGACCGCTTGGCAGCGTTTCACCGATGAGGGGCCGCTGGCATTTCTGCCGTTGAAGCGCGAGGGCGAACATTGGTGCTCGATCGTTTGGTCCGTCACCCCGGCCGAAGCCGAACGCTTTATGGCGCTAAGCGATGAAGCGTTCTGTCGCTCGCTGGAAAAAGCGTTCGAAGGTCGTCTCGGTGAGGTGTTGAGTGCTGACCCACGGCTTTGCGTGCCGCTGCGCCAGCGGCATGCCAAACGCTACGTGGCTGAAGGCTTGGCGCTGATCGGCGATGCGGCGCACGTCATCCACCCGCTGGCCGGGCAGGGCGTCAATCTGGGTTTTCTTGATGCCGCCGTGTTGGCTGAGGTTCTGTTACATGCTGCTCATCGCGGTGAGCGCTTAGCCGATGTGCGGGTGCTTAGCCGTTACGAACGCCGCCGGATGCCGCATAACCTTGCGTTGATGGCCGCAATGGAAGGGTTGGAGCGTTTGTTCCAAGCTAATCCGTTGCCCTTGCGCTGGCTGCGCAACACCGGCCTGAAATGGGTCGACCGACTACCAGATGCTAAAGCTCTGTTTGTGCGTCAGGCGCTGGGGTTGACGGGTGATTTGCCTGCGTTAGCGCAGGTTTAAACAGTGAGTCGTGTGAGATCGAATCCACTTCAGAGGCATGTGGCTCGGTCTCTAAGGCATACCGCATCATGACATTCGTGCATGAATTTGCTCTCGCAGAGCAATTATTCGATTCAATGGTCCCGTGCGATATTCCGTAACGCCTCTGTTGTGAGTTTGGTTGAGATCGCAAAAGGTATTTCTTACCCTTTCGCCTCAATTCTGACACGAGGCCATGCCCATGCAGGTAAGCAAGCGTCTTCTATCGACCCTGATCCTGACAGTGCTCGCTAACAAGCCGCCGACGAGATTGTGGTGTACTCATCGCGCATTGATGAGCTGATCAAGCCGGTATTTGATGCATACACCCTCGAAACTGGGGTCAGAATCAAATTCATTACGGACAAGGAAGCGCCTTTGATGCAGCGAATCAAGGCCGAAGGCGAAAACGCCACGGCTGATTTACTGCTGACCGTTGATGCCGGCAACCTGTGGCAGGCTGAGCAAATGGGTATTCTTCAGCCATTCACATCGCCCGGCGTCTGTCTCCAACCCCGGCGGTGCGCTCTGCGTTGAGTGCGGCCAACCTCGGTTATGCGCTGCCGGGATCGGTGCTGGCCGTGTCGATCATGTTGGGCTTTAGCTACCTGGATCGAGCGTGGGTCATTCCGTTGTCGACGGCGGTGGGAGGGGCCGGCAAACCCTTATTGCTGGGTAGTCTGTTTGCGCTTCTATTGGCCTATCTAGTGCGCTTCATTGCAGTGGCATACGCGCCGCTCAATGGCTGCCTGCCTCTATTGCTGCCTGGAGCCCTAAGCGCAGGATTGTTAGTGTTTGTAGATGTACTCAAAGAGATGCCTGCAACGTTGCTTATGCGTCCATTCGGATGGGATGCCTTGGCCGTCAGGATTTTCGAAATGACCAGCGAAGGCGAGTGGTCAAGGGCATCGTTGCCGGCCTTGACACTTGTGATAGTAGGGCTTCTACCAGTCATCGGTTTGATAAGGCGTTCAGCCCGTCAGATCGGCTAGGTGCGGGTCTATCACCATGCGGCTACAATGCGCCGCAATCGGTGCGGTCTGTCAGACTAATCGGGTGGTTGAATCTGTCTAAAGCTAATGTTTATAAGGCTTTCCCAGTGTCGCGCCGCTCCGCATCTTCGCCACGCCCGGAAGGAGAAACCCATGGGACAGCGTACGCCGCTCTTTGACATGCACCTCGCTCTTGGCGCAAAAATGGTCGACTTTGGCGGTTGGGACATGCCGTTGCATTACGGTTCACAGGTCGAGGAGCATCATCAGGTGCGCCGCGATTGTGGGGTATTTGACGTATCCCACATGACGGTTATCGATATAACTGGGAGTCAGGCAAAGGTCTGGCTTCAATATTTGCTCGCCAATGACGTCGGCCGTTTGATCCTGCCAGGCCGAGCCCTCTATAGCGCGATGCTCAGTCCTGACGGTGGTGTAGTCGACGATATGATCGTCTACCTCACCGACAGCGGGTATCGTCTGGTCGTCAATGCCGCTACTGGCGCAAAGGATTTGGCCTGGATGCGCGCTAATGAGGCTGACTTCGATGTGCAACTGGTCAAACGCGATGATTTGGCAATGCTGGCTATTCAGGGACCCCACGCTCGGCACAAGATTGCCGAATTGGTTACCGGTGAGCGTGGCGCAATAATTCAACAACTGCGGCCTTTTGAAGGGTGCAGCGAGGGCGACTGGTTCATTGCCCGCACCGGTTATACCGGTGAAGACGGACTTGAAATCATCCTTCCGGTTGACCAAGCCTGTGGTTTTTTCAACGATTTGGTCGGCGCAGGTATTTCGCCTATTGGCTTGGGAGCCCGCGACACATTGCGTCTTGAGGCCGGTATGAACTTGTATGGCCAAGACATAGATGAACAGGTTTCACCTTTGGTGGCCAACATGGCATGGACTGTCGCCTGGGAGCCTGCCGGCCGCAACTTCATCGGCCGCAGTGCACTGGAAGCTGAGCGGGCCGCTGGGGTGAAATCAAAACTGGTCGGGCTGGTGTTGGAAGAACGCGGGGTTTTACGGGCGCATCAGGTGGTTAGAATCTCAAAAATTGGCGAAGGGGAGATCACCAGTGGTAGTTTCTCGCCTACGCTAAGCAAGTCGATTGCATTGGCTCGTGTGCCAATGGCAACCGCCGACCGTGCTGAAGTCGAGATCCGCGGCAAGTGGTATCCAGTTCGCGTGGTACAACCTAATTTCGTACGTCATGGCAAAGCCTTGATTTAACTTCTCTGGCGGGTTTTCCGCTGACCTGATGTAGAGGATGACTAAATGAGCAATATCCCCGCTGATCTGCGTTTTGCCGAGAGTCACGAATGGGCTCGCCTTGAAGCCGATGGCATGGTGACTGTTGGAATCTCCGACCATGCACAAGAAGCATTGGGCGACGTAGTATTCGTAGAGTTGCCAGAAATTGGCAAACTCTTCACCGCAGGCGACGCTGCTGGCGTGGTTGAGTCCGTCAAAGCCGCATCTGACATCTACTCGCCGCTGTCTGGCGAAGTAGTTGCAGTTAACGAAGAGCTGGGCAGTACCCCAGAGGCGCTGAATACTGCACCTTATGACTCGTGGATTTTCAAGCTCAAGCCAAGCAATACTGTGGAGCTGGAAAATCTAATGAATTCGGCTGCGTATAAGACTGCTATCGGCGAATAACGATTTCGATAGACGAAAAAGCCTCGACTAGTCGAGGCTTTTTCTTGAGTGCTGTTATGTAGCCGTTTCGGGTTATTTCTCGGCGACCAGATTTTTAGCCAAGATCGCGTTGGCCAGTTCCATGTCCGTCGCTTTCAAGCCCGGGTTGTCTGTACGCACTTGTTGCATGGCCGCTTCCAGAAACGGGCCGCGAATACCACCATCGCTGGCGACAAAACTATCGGCATCGTCTTGGGCCGCGACGATCAACTTACGGTCGTGTCTGAATGTTAGATACGTGGAGCCGGTTGTTGCGCCGGATGAGATTACATCGTGCCAAAAACCGTCGGCCATCGCGGACGCGACCGGGAGTGAAAGCAGAGCTAACGTGGCTACAGCGAACTTAAGACGCATGATGGGTAACTCCGACGTGGTTGTTCTGATGTGTTGGATTGCCCAAGCCATGTCGGAGTTCCGTAAGGCCCTCAGGAAGCCGCTTCAACTTTTAAAACGGCCCCGTCTTGACTGACTACTCTTACTTGGCTGCCTATCGGTAAGTCAGGGCCCACCACCATCCATACGCCATCATTGACCTTGATTTTTCCGCGCCCCCCAATGATTGCGCTTTGAACGATGAAGGTGCGCCCGATCAACTCCTGACCGCGCATGTTCAAACCCGGTTGATCCGACACCCTGATCGCGCTGCGTTGACGTTGCCACCAATACACTGCGGTTAGTACCGAGAGCACGGCGAACAGCACGAATTGAAGTGTCCAGGGCATTGCCGGAATCAGAAAACTAAGAATGCCCACGCCTGCCGCCGCTACGCCAATCCACAGCAAGTAGCCACCAGCGCCAAAAACTTCAAGAATCAATAAGACCGTGCCCAACCCCAGCCAATCCCAAAACGATAGGTGTTGCAGGTAGTCCCACATGGTCACGCCTTAGACTTTTTTGCTTTCAAAGGTGGCTTTGACAATCTCGCCAATTCCGCCGACCGCACCAATCACTTGGCTGGCTTCAAGCGGCATCAGGATAACTTTGCTGTTGTTGGCTGATGCCAACTTGCCTAAGGCATCAATGTATTTCTGTGCGACAAAATAATTGATCGCTTGCACGTTGCCAGACGCAATGGCTTCGGACACCACTTGTGTTGCCCGCGCTTCTGCTTCTGCTTGACGCTCACGGGCTTCGGATTCAAGGAAAGCCGCCTGACGACCGCCTTCAGCTTCAAGGATTTGTGCCTGCTTCTTGCCTTCGGCAGTCAAAATGGCCGACGCCCGAAGCCCTTCCGCTTCCAGAATTTGCGCGCGCTTGATCCGCTCGGCTTTCATCTGGCCAGACATCGCGGCCATCAGGTCCGCAGGTGGGCTGATGTCTTTGATTTCGATGCGGGTGATCTTGATGCCCCACGGCGCGGTCGCTTCATCGACAGTGCGCAGGAGTTTTTCGTTAATACCGTCGCGCTGGCTGAGCATCGCGTCGAGTTCCATAGAGCCCAATACAGTTCGGATATTGGTTTGCAGCAGATTACGAATTGCGTGCTCAAGGTTATTCACCTCATACGCCGCTTGTGCGGTATTGACCACTTGGAAGAAACATACCGCATCTATCTGCACCGTAGCGTTGTCAGCAGTGATGACTTCTTGTGGCGGGATATCGAGCACGCTTTCCATGACGTTGATCTTGCGGCCGATACGGTCCATCACCGGCACAATAATATTCAAGCCCGGTTTCAGCGTATTCGTGTAACGCCCGAAACGTTCAACCGTCCATTGATAGCCCTGTGGGACAACCTTGAAGCCCATGAACACGATGGCGATGGCCAACGCGACGAACAGTAAAAGCACACTACCGATTTGCATAACGGTTCCCTGTTTTGATGGTTAACGGGCATTTAGGCAGAAATACATGTTCAGGGGCGATTTAACTGAGCATAGATCTGCCACAAGATGTGGCAAACCCTCGCCCTCGGTTACGCCAATTCACGGTAGGGGCTGCGAAAATCATTTTTGTTCGCTTTGCGGTGTCACCCGCAATACCTCTTCCAGGGTGGTCAGGCCTGACGAAACTTTTAGCGCGCCCGACAGCCGCAGGCTGCGCATGCCTTCCTTGAAAGCCTGGCGACGCATTGCTGTGATGTCTAGGTCGGCGGCAATAAGCGCTTTGACGTTATCGGACATCAGCATGATTTCGTAAACCCCGGCTCGGCCCCGATATCCTGTGTCTCGGCATTCTGCGCAACCCACTGCGCGATGAGCTCCGGTGGGCAATGGAGCTTGCCACGGTCGGGTGAGGGTCTGCCAATCAGTTTCTTCCAGTTCAATCGGCGCTTTGCAATGCGGACACAATGTCCGAACCAATCGCTGGGCCATAACGCCAAGAATCGTCGCCTTGAGCAGGTAATGAGGAACCCCTAGCTCAAGCAGGCGGCTGATGGCGCTGGGCGCGTCGTTGGTGTGTAAGGTCGATAGCACCAGGTGTCCGGTAAGGGCGGCCTGGATTGCCATTTCGGCGGTTTCGAGATCACGAATCTCGCCGATCATGATGATGTCAGGGTCTTGACGCATCAGTGCGCGAATGCCACTGGCAAAGGTCAGGTCGATGTTGTACTGAACTTGCATCTGATTGAACGCAGGTTCAACCATCTCAATGGGGTCTTCGATAGTGCAGAGATTGACCTCTGAAGTTGCCAGCTTTTTCAGCGTGGTGTACAGCGTGGTGGTTTTGCCTGATCCGGTGGGTCCGGTGACTAAAATGATGCCATTGGGCTGTTGCGTCATATCTTGCCAGCGGCGCAGGTCATCGCTGGAAAAACCTAACTCATCGAAATTTTTCAGCAGCACTTCCGGGTCGAAAATCCGCATTACCATCTTTTCGCCAAACGCCGTCGGCAGGGTCGACAACCGCAGTTCCACTTCGCCACCGTCCGGGGTAGTGGTTTTGACTCGGCCATCTTGTGGCTTACGTTTCTCGGCCACGTTCATCCGGCCCAGGCTTTTAAGGCGGCTGACGATGGCCATGGTCACTTGTGCCGGGAATTGATACACGTTGTGCAACACGCCATCGATGCGAAAGCGCACAGTGCCCTGCTCGCGGCGCGGCTCGATGTGGATGTCACTGGCGCGTTGCTGAAACGCGTATTGAAACAACCAATCCACGATATTGACGATGTGCGCGTCGTTGGCGTCGGGCTCCTGATCGCTGGCGCCTAGCTTAAGCAACTGTTCGAAGTTGCCCATATTGCTTAGTCGTTGATCGGTCGCGCTGGCTCCGCTGACGGATTTCGCCAGCCTGAAAAACTCCACAGTCAGTCGCTGAATGTCTACCGGATTGGCGATCACGCGCTTGATGGGCAGCTTTAAGACATGAGCTAAATCTGCTTCCCACGCACTGACATGGGGCTGGGCGCTAGCGATGGTCACGGCTTCGCGATCCACGGCCACGGCAAGAATCTTGTGCCGCTGGGCGAAGGCGTAGGACATCAACGGCGTGACCGCCGCCACATTGATCTTCAGCGGGTCGATTCGCATGTAAGGCTGCCCTGATTGCTGGGCGAGCCAAGCAGTAAGGGTTTCCAGGTCAAGTTTTTTTCCGGGACGCTGCAGGTTATCGAACTGCTGCGCTGCGAGAAACTCCAGCGGATGCAGCTGAAGATTCACGGTAGTGCGACGCAGTTTTACAGCGTCCTCTGCACAGTTCTGGTCGGTAAAACCTTGAGCAATCAAGTCGTGCAGTAGATCGTTTAAATCCAGCGGACGGTCTGGGTTCACTGAGGCGAGGACAGACATTCGGGCTCCTTGGGACAGTCTTTGCTCTGACCGGTAAACGGCTAGATAAGAGTAGTCCGCGGCGCGGCGCCTGCGATACCTGAACCGAGTATAAAGGTTACGAAAGTTTGTTCTGGAATCAACCGGTGGTAAGGGCGATACATGCTGGAAGGAGCGCGCTTGCCCGCAATGAAGCGCGAAGCGGTCATAGCAGGCCGCCCGGCTTCAAACTGAAGAATAAAGTGGCTGGTTCTACGACTGCTGCGCAGCCGATCGCGGGCGAGCTACTCCAGATGTTCCCTGTTTGCTGTGCCAGCGCGGCGTCGAAGACGTAGCCGCCCCTTCAACAGGACATTCGAAAATGTTATAGGCGCAACAGTGTTTTCCACGCGCGGCTCTGGAATACCACTACAGTCTGTTGCACCCGAGCATCCAGAACTTCATCGCTGATGGGCTGATGGGCCAGTTGCTCAAGCTTGTTCAGCTCGCCGTAGAGACGGTCCAATTCAGGCAGGTTCAGCGAGCCGCGTGCCAAATGCAGCCAAGCCTGAATGCGCTCTATACGCGGCAGTTGTTCTGCCAAGTCCTCTGGCTGTTGCTGATAGCGACCCAATTGTAACGAAGTCGCTTCTTCCGCCAGAAGGCGAGGCACCCAGTTGGCCAGTTGTGCGTCGCCTTGGCGATTGCCACGGGTATTGCGATCAGCGGTCCAACTACGGGCCAACAGCCAGCGCGACGTGTTTAAAGAAAATACTCCCCAACGGGTGTCTTGCAGTTCTTCGGCAAATTGTTCGTGCGCGGCGTTACGTACATCGGGATCGTCCTGACCGGCTTGAACCAGTGGGCGCCAATCTTCAAGCAACGCATCCAATGAAACGCGCATCTCATGCGTCGAGGTCCGGGGCGCGGCTTGACCGAGGCTCCCGGTCAATGCGCGCAATTCGGAGAGCAGCGCCACCCAGTCCTGCAACAAACGCCAATGGCCGTTGAAACGATATTGTTCGGCAAGACGCTGGCTGCTACCCAACAAATGCCAGGCTAGTGCGCAATAGGCGTCGTCCAGTGGCATCTCTGCGGTCAGTTCCGGCACTGGCAGGCTCAGTGAATAGCTGTCGGCGTCAAACAGTCGATAACCGCGCTCAGCTTTGCTGATATCACATGGCATCAGTGCAAGCGTGGCGGCCAGTTCTGCGGCCAGCTCCAGCAGAGCTGCGGGTTCGCCATCACGCAGTTCGAGTTCCAGTTCGCAGATTTCTTCCTGCTGCTTGCCCGCGACGACTTTGCCGAAATCCAGCGCCGCTTCAATCACGACTTTAGCTTTGCCACGACCCCATGCGATTTCTGCGCGCTCGCGAATGAAATCGGTGGTAAATACCGGTTTGATGGTTTTCTTGTCCAGCTCGGCCAGCTGTTCTGGCCAGCATTCGCCGTCGAGTTTCTTCAGGTCGAGCTTGGCCTTGGGAATGTCCCAGTTGTATTCATTGCGCTCCGACAGTCCGGCAATGCTCTGACCACGAGTTTTCATCGTCTGAATAATCGCGTCGCCATCTTTGCGTATGCGCAAAGCCACTTTGGCGGTCGCCAGATCGCGCTCCGGGGTATCGAAATACTGGTTGAACAGCTCAAGCCGCTCCCAACCGCTTTTGTTGCGTTTTTTTAATAACGGATGCTCGCGCAATGCAGCGAGGGTTTCGCGGCTGACGCGGAGTTTGATTTCAGTTTCTTTCTGCATGGCCGGAAATCCAAGCTAATCGCTAATAACGGGAGTGCAGCCTTCAATTACGCGGCTGCCAAGGCCGAGCAGTGTACAGGACATGAGTAGTCACGGTTTATTAGTGGGGCGCGATAGCCCTATGATGGACAGAATGTCGCACCGCTTTTAGGAGACCCTGTATGCGCTTACCGACCATGAAAGAACAATTCGCCGCCATGATCGCTACGCCTTCGGTGAGTTGCACTCAGCCCGCACTGGATCAGTCCAACCGCGCCGTGATCGATCTTTTGGCGACATGGTTGGGCGATTTAGGGTTTGCCTGCGACATTCAGCAAGTAAGCCCCGGTAAGTTTAATTTGCTGGCAAGTTTCGGCGGCGGACCGGGTGGCCTGGTGTTGGCCGGGCACAGCGACACCGTGCCGTTCGATGAGGCGTTGTGGAAAACCGATCCGCTGAAGCTCACTGAAGTCGATGGCCGTTGGGTAGGGCTGGGCAGTTGCGACATGAAAGGTTTTTTCGCGTTGGTCATCGAAGCGATTCAGCCGTTGCTGGATAAACCGTTCAAACAACCGTTGCTGATCCTTGCCACTTGCGACGAAGAAAGCTCCATGGCTGGAGCGCGCGCATTGGCTGAGGCCGGTCGTCCGCTGGGCCGTGCGGCGGTGATTGGTGAGCCAACCGGGTTGAAGCCAATTCGTCTGCACAAAGGCGTGATGATGGAGCGTATTAATATTGTCGGGCGCAGCGGTCACTCCTCGGACCCAAGCCTGGGCCATAGCGCACTAGAAGCGATGTACGACGCCATCACTGAGTTAAAAGGCTTACGCCGGCAATGGCAGCTCGACTACCGTAATCCGCAGTTCAGCGTTCCCGGCCCGACCTTGAACTTCGGTTGCATTCATGGGGGCGACAACCCTAATCGAATTTGTGGTCAATGCTCGCTGGAGTTCGACTTGCGGCCTTTGCCCGGCATGGACCCGCAAGTGTTGCGCGCCGCGATCCTCCAGAAGTTGCAACCGCTGGCCGAGCAGCATCAGGTACAGATTGACTACGCGCCACTTTTCCCAGAGGCGCCGCCGTTCGAGCAAGACGCTGATGCAGAACTGGTACGCGTCGCGGAGCGATTAACCGGTCACAGGGCTGAAGCAGTAGCGTTTGGCACCGAAGCGCCTTATCTTCAGCGCCTTGGTTGCGAGACGCTGGTGCTGGGTCCAGGTGATATCGCCTGCGCTCATCAGCCCGGTGAGCACCTTGAAATGTCACGCTTGGAGCCTACGGTGCTGTTACTGCGGCAGTTGGTTGACTACTATTGCTTGAAATCGGTGGCCGCTCAGTGAGTCCGGCCGCCGCCGAAAGGCCTTTAACCAGAAGGAGAGTGCGCGTGTTGCCATGCCTGTTCCGACGATAACCACCACAAGGCTGTGTGTGTTCTTACGCTTTCGTCCAATTTTTACAGGCTCTTCACGTTATGCACGACTACGTTAACTGGCTTCGCCACGCTTCGCCGTACATCAATGCTCATCGCGATTGCACCTTCGTTGTTATGCTCCCCGGCGATGGCGTCGCACACCCTAATTTCGGCAATATCGTCCATGACTTGGTGCTGTTGCACAGCTTGGGCGTGCGATTGGTATTGGTCCATGGTTCGCGCCCGCAAATAGAAAGCCGCCTTGCGGCGCGCGGCCTGACGCCGCATTTTCATCGTGATTTACGCATTACCAATGCCGCCACGCTGGAGTGTGTCATCGACGCGGTTGGCCATTTGCGTATTGCCATTGAAGCCCGTCTGTCCATGGACCTGGCGGCGTCCCCGATGCAGGGCTCTCGACTGCGGGTGACCAGCGGAAACTTTGTCACAGCAAGGCCCTTTGGCGTGGTTGAAGGCGTGGATTACCACCACACCGGCGAAGTGCGCCGGGTGGATCGTAAGGGTATCAACCGCTTGCTCGACGAGCGCTCCATTGTGTTGCTGTCGCCGCTGGGCTATTCGCCAACGGGCGAGATTTTTAACATCGCCTGTGAAGACGTTGCCACCCGGGCTGCGATTGATCTGGGTGCTGATAAACTGCTGCTGTTCGGTGCCGAACGTGGGCTGTTGGATGAGCAGGGTCGTTTGGTACGTGAACTGCGTCCGCAGCAGGTTCCCGCGCACATGCAGCGTTTAGGCAGTAACTATCAGGCTGAGTTGTTGGGTGCGGCTGCTGAAGCGTGTCGCGGCGGGGTTGGCCGTAGTCACATCGTCAGCTACGTCGAAGACGGTGCGCTGCTGACAGAGTTGTTTACCCGCGACGGCGGCGGCACATTGGTCGCGCAGGAGCAGTTCGAGCAGGTGCGCGAGGCAGCGATTGAAGACGTCGGTGGTTTGCTGGACCTGATCAGCCCGTTGGAAGAGCAAGGGATTCTAGTCCGTCGTTCGCGGGAAGTCTTGGAGCGCGAGATTGAGCAATTCAGCGTGGTTGAACGCGAAGGCTTAATCATTGCTTGTGCCGCCCTGTATCAGATCGCCGACTCAGACGCGGGTGAGCTGGCCTGCCTAGCCGTTAACCCAGAGTACCGCCACGGCGGTCGCGGCGATGTGCTGTTGGAGCGGATTGAATTACGTGCGCGGGAACAGGGTCTCAAAACCCTGTTTGTACTCACTACTCGAACAGCGCATTGGTTCCGTGAGCGCGGATTTGAGCCTAGCAGTGTCGATCGACTGCCCAGCGCCAGGGCTTCGCTCTACAACTATCAACGCAACTCGAAGATATTCGAAAAAGCGTTGTAGGTTTTTCAGAGATCACTTCGCCAATAGCAGCCCACTGGGTGGCGATATAGCAGGCGGCGCGGTTTCTAAATGACTGCGCCGTTTCCTTCCCAAATAACTGAATTCAGTCCCAAAAACTCTTTTATTTCAGTTATTAATCGCCAAAATGCTCGCTTGATACGAACCAACGAACGTATCAAAATCAACAGTTTCTTCGATTTTTTCCAGCTTTGCCTGTTCGGCAATTGAGGTGTGGGCCAACGTTTCGAAGTGGGCCTGATCTTCGACGCTCAGCGGTTCGCTGCGGAAATACTCCGCGTGCACTTGGCTCTGGCGGAACGAAAATGCGGTAAAGCCTTCCGAGTGGCTGGTCATGCTCGCCAACACTTGTGCCGATGGAGTCAGCGCCGGGTCGTTGACCTTTATTAGCTGTGAAGCAAGGGACTTGGAGTGTTCGTCGCCACCATAGCTTTGATCGAGTAACTGCGCCAATGGAGCGATTTTTTCCAGCAGCTCCGTTGCCCATGCTTTCAGGCCGATGGTGCTGTCATTGCGGCGCAGTTCGAGACCTGGGCGACGACCGTCCTTGACCACGGTCAAGAAGTTCGAGCCTGCGTTGGTGCACTCGTTGTCAGTCAGTTGAGGGCTGTCCTGTAGCGCGCAATACAGCACAAACGCATCAATGAACCGCGCTTGTTGCAAGTCGATACCCAAAGGCAAGAACGGGTTAATATCCAGGCAGCGAACTTCAACGTATTGCACGCCACGGGCCATCAACGCCTGAATTGGCCGTTCGCCCGAGTGCGTCACGCGTTTCGGACGGATATTGGAGTAGTACTCGTTTTCGATCTGCAGAATGTTCGTGTTGAGCTGGATCCATTCACCGTCCTTGCTGGTACCAATCTCGACATAAGGCGCGTACGGAGTGCCTACCGCCTTACGCAAGCTGTCGATATAGCTGGTCAAATCGTTGTAGCACGGTGTTAATCCTGCTTGAGCGTTACTCTGGTAGCCCAAATCGCTCATGCGCAAGCTGGTGGCGTACGGGAGGAATAAAGTGTCGGCGTCCCATTGTTCCAGTTGATGTGAACGGCCACGCAAAAAGCCTGCGTCCAAGGCCGGGGATGCGCCAAACAGGTACATCAATAGCCAACTGTAGCGGCGGAAGTTACGGATCAGAGCGATATAGGACGACGATTGAAAGTCGCGGTCCGTGCCGACAAAGTCCTCAGCCTGGCGAAGCACAGGCCAAAGTTTTTCCGGCAGCGAAAAGTTGTAGTGAATCCCCGCAATGCATTGCATCGCTTTGCCGTATCTCAAGGCAAGGCCTTTGCGATAGACGTACTTGAGTTGACCGATGTTTGACGTACCGTAGTAGGCAATCGGAATATCTTCTTCAGCCGGCAATGGACAAGGCATTGACGGGCTCCACAGGTATTCGGCACCGAGTTTGCTGTAGGCGTAGCGATGGATCTTGTCCAGACTGTTCAGTGTGTCAGCCGGGTCAGCCAGTGCCGGAGTGATGAACTCTAACAATGACTCGGAGTAGTCGGTGGTGATTTGCTCGTTGGTCAGCGCGGCACCCAATGCTTCAGGGTGTGGGGTCTGTGCCAAGCGTGCCTGGTCGGTTACGCGCAAGCATTCACGCTCAATACCGTGTAGGCACTGCTCCAGCAAGGAGAGGTGAGTAGGCTCGCTAAGCAAAGCCAGGCGGCGGTTGAGAAGTTCGCTCAAGTTGGATTCCTTCACGCGTCAGTCGCCCCAATATGGGGGTGGGTATGACCATCTACAAGGGTGAAAGAAGAACTGATGTCTTCGCCTGGTTGTGGTTTGGAACGCCGAAGCCCCATTGCAAGATTCGTCGCACAGCAAACAGTTAATTTCGACACTGTTACGCAGTGTCGAAATTAACTCAAATCCACGCTCGACAGCTAGATGACGGCAAATGTGCCCTGCGCTTTAGCGATCAATTTATCGCCTTGGACCACTTCTGCTTCGACTACCAGCGTGCGTCGCCCGGCGTGAAGCACCTTGGCGATACAGAGCACCTCGCCTTCGGAAACCGAACGCACATAGTTGATTTTGCATTCGATGGTCACGCTTTGTTGATCGAAACCGTGGGAGCTGGAACACGCTAGCCCCATGGTGATATCGACCAAGCTGAAGATTGCTCCACCGTGCATTACGTTGCCGCGATTGCGCAGATGAGGCTCTAGCGGCAACGCGACGTGCGCAACACCGTGGTCCAAAAGAGCCAATCGGCAGCCGAGCGTATTAAAAAATGCACTTTGGGTGAGACCTTCCGGGATATCCATCAGCGCTTCTTCAACTGCTTGGCGTTGGCGAACAAAGACGCCATGGCATTGCTGGCCGGAATCGCGGCGGTCGGAGCCTCTTTGCGCGGGCTACTTTGTTGCGAGCGCGGAGCCGAACCGGGACGTGCGCCTCGTGCGCCATCAATTTTCTCGCCGGGGGTATCACCCATGCGCATCGAGAGCCCAACCCGTTTACGCGGTATGTCAATTTCCATGACCTTGACCTTCACCACATCGCCAGCTTTCACTGCTTCACGGGGGTCTTTGATGAACTTCTCCGACAACGCCGATATGTGCACCAAGCCATCTTGATGGACGCCGATATCGACGAAGGCGCCAAAGTTGGTCACGTTGGTGACCACTCCCTCAAGGATCATGCCCAACTCCAGATCCTTGAGTTCTTCGACGCCGTCCTGGAACTCGGCGGTTTTGAACTCGGGACGCGGGTCACGGCCTGGTTTTTCTAGCTCTTGCAGAATGTCGGTCACGGTTGGCAAGCCGAAGGTTTCATCGGTGTATTTTTTCGGATCCAGACGCTTGAGGAAGCTGGCGTCTCCAATCAGCGAGCGGATATCGCGGTCGGTTTCAGCGGCAATACGCTTCACCAGCGGATAAGCTTCCGGGTGAACGGCGGAGGAATCCAGCGGATTATCACCGTTCATGACACGCAGGAACCCGGCAGCTTGCTCATATGTTTTTTCGCCAAGACGGCTGACTTTCTTCAGCGCGGCGCGGGTCTTGAACGCCCCGTTTTCATCGCGGTGGGCGACAATATTTTGTGCCAACGTAAAGTTGAGGCCAGAAATACGTGCCAGCAAGGCCACAGACGCGGTATTCACATCGACACCGACGGCATTCACGCAGTCCTCAACCACTGCATCCAGACCACGGGCCAGTTTTAGCTGCGATACATCGTGCTGGTATTGGCCGACGCCGATGGATTTCGGATCGATTTTCACCAGCTCAGCCAGCGGGTCTTGCAAGCGCCGGGCGATCGACACCGCGCCACGAATGGTCACGTCCAGGTCAGGGAACTCTTTGGCAGCCAGTTCTGAGGCGGAATACACCGAAGCGCCGGCTTCTGAGACCATCACCTTGGTCATTTTCAAGCCTGGGTATTTCTTGATCAGTTCGGCGGCCAGTTTATCTGTTTCCCGGCTGGCGGTGCCGTTACCGATGGCGATCAAGTCCACGGCGTGTTTAGCACACAGGGCGGCCAATACGGCAATGGTTTGATCCCACTGGTTCTTAGGTACGTGGGGATAAACCGTGGCGTAATCCAGCAACTTGCCGGTTGCATCAACCACCGCCACTTTGCAGCCGGTGCGCAAACCAGGGTCGAGGCCCAATGTGGCGCGGGGGCCGGCGGGCGCGGCCAACAGCAAGTCGTGCAAGTTGTGCGCGAATACGTTGATGGCTTCGGTTTCTGCGCCTTCGCGTAGCTCGCCGAGCAAATCGGTTTCCAAGTGGGTATAGAGCTTGACCTTCCAGGTCCAACGCACCACTTCGGCCAGCCACTTATCAGCAGGGCGATTCTGGTTTTGCAGTCCGAAACGTTCGCTGATCATCATTTCGCACGGGTGCATGGCGCCTGGCAGCTCTTCGCCAACCTTCAGCGAGGAACTGAGAAAACCTTCGTTACGACCGCGGAAAATAGCCAAGGCGCGATGCGATGGCATGCTTTTTAGCGGCTCGTCGTGTTCGAAGTAGTCGCGGAATTTCGCGCCTTCTTCTTCTTTGCCAGCCACCACCCGAGCACTGATCACCGATTCCTGCTTAAGAAAGCTGCGCAGCTTGTCGAGCAAATGGGCGTCTTCGGCAAAACGCTCCATCAGAATGTATTTGGCGCCTTCGAGTGCAGCCTTCGCATCAGTCACGCCTTTTTCGGCATTGACGAAACGGGCAGCTTCGCTTTCAGGGGTCAGGCTCGGGTCGTTGAACAGTCCATCGGCCAATTCGCCTAGGCCCGCTTCCAGAGCGATTTGGCCCTTGGTGCGGCGTTTTTGTTTATAGGGCAGATACAAGTCTTCAAGGCGAGTTTTGGTGTCAGCAAGTTTAATATCGCGAGCCAGCTCGGGGGTTAGTTTTCCTTGCTCTTCAATGCTGGCGAGAATGCTGATGCGTCGCTCGTCGAGTTCACGCAGATAGCGCAGGCGCTCTTCCAGATGACGTAATTGAGTGTCATCAAGACTGCCGGTTACTTCTTTGCGGTAGCGAGAGATGAAGGGCACTGTTGAACCTTCATCGAGCAGAGCGACGGCCGCTGCGACCTGCTGTGGACGTACACCGAGTTCCTCGGCGATGCGGCTGTTGATGCTGTCCATAAAACCACCTGGCAAATTGTGAACAAAAAATATACGACTGTTTACAAGCAGCGTCGGCCAGAGTGCCTGACTTCGCGGCGGCGCATTATACCCGGCGATCTGCGATAAAGGGGATTGGCGCCTCTAACGGGCGTTGGGTGTAACAGTTACTGGCGGTTCAAGTAAAATCTGCTAACAATGCTTACAGTACGTAACTCGGCGGCTACGCCATAATGCGCGCCGAGATCAAAGGAGCATCTAATGAGCAGCATTGCACAAACTGCTGAAGGGGAAAAAATCCTCATTGTTGACGACGACCCAGGGTTAAGCAGCCTGCTAGAGCGCTTTTTTACGAGCAAAGGGTATCGCGCCCGTGCTGTAGCTAACGTCGAGCAAATGGATCGCCTGCTGGCTCGGGAGGTTTTTCACCTTGTCGTACTTGATTTGATGCTGCCCGGCGAAGATGGGCTATCTGCCTGCCGCCGTTTGCGTGCTGCCAACAATCAAGTGCCGATTATCATGTTAACTGCCAAGGGCGATGAGTTGAGCCGTATCCGCGGCCTGGAGCTGGGTGCGGACGATTACCTGTCCAAGCCATTCAACCCCGATGAGCTTATGGCGAGAGTCAAGGCTGTGCTTCGTCGTCAGACCACACCCGTACCTGGCGCGCCCGGCAGTGAAGACGAGTCCGTCACATTTGGTGATTACGAGCTGTCGCTGGCAACTCGCGAGCTCAAACGCGGCACCGAAGTGCATATGCTGACGACGGGTGAATTCGCCGTGCTCAAGGCTTTGGTCATGCATGCACGCGAGCCACTGACCCGCGACAAATTAATGAATTTGGCTCGTGGTCGTGAGTGGGATGCGCTGGAGCGCTCCATTGACGTACAAATTTCACGCTTGCGTCGCTTGATCGAGCCGGACCCTTCCAAGCCTCGCTATATCCAGACAGTATGGGGTGTGGGTTACGTATTCGTTCCCGATGGTACTGGAAACAAGTGATCTGCATTTTGTAGGAGTGAGCTGTTAAGCGCGCCGATCCTCGCCCCGACAGTCGATAGCCCATTGCGGGATATCGGCTGGTTTGGTGCGGGCGTTCACGCGACTGGCGCTGTTCGCGATTCACCATTTATGCGAGCCTGACTCGCACCTGCAAAGTGTGTAGCTACTGCCATGAAAACGCCGCTCTGGTTCCCGCAAAGCTTCTTCTCTCGCACCCTATGGCTGGTGCTGATTGTCGTCCTGTTTTCCAAAGCACTGACCTTGGTTTATCTGCTGATGAACGAAGACGTGCTGGTCGACAGACAATACAGCCACGGTGTCGCACTGACGTTACGTGCCTATTGGGCTGCTGATGAGCAAGACCGCTCGGCAATTGCCGAAGCTGCGGGGCTAATCCGCGTGGTTGGCGGTGGGGTACCGGAGGGCGAGCAACATTGGCCTTACAGTGAGATATATCAACGGCAAATGCAGGCTGAGCTAGGTGCAGACACTGAGGTGCGCTTGCGCGTGCATGCGCCACCGGCACTTTGGGTTCGAGCGCCCAGCCTAGGGGACGGTTGGCTCAAAGTGCCGTTGTACCCGCATCCGTTACGCGGTCAGAAGATCTGGAGCGTACTTGGCTGGTTCCTAGCCATTGGTTTGTTATCCACTGCGTCGGCGTGGATTTTCGTGAGGCAGCTTAATCAACCGCTTAAGCGTTTGGTGTTCGCCGCCCGCCAGCTCGGCCAGGGACGTAGCGTACGTTTGCCGATTAGCGATACGCCCAGTGAGATGGCCGAGGTATATCGCGCGTTCAACCAAATGGCCGAAGACGTTGAACAGGCCGGGCAAGAGCGGGAATTGATGTTGGCTGGAGTTTCTCATGACCTGCGCACACCTCTGACTCGTTTACGTCTGTCGCTGGAGTTGATGACTGATGAAAACGAGCTAACGGAGGGTATGGTTCGCGATATCGAAGACATGGATGCGATTCTCGATCAATTCCTGGCGTTCATTCGCGATGGTCGCGATGAAAAAATCGAAGAAGTCGACTTGGGTGATTTAGTGCGGGAGGTGGTAGCTCCCTTCAACCATCCCGTGGAGCAAATTCGATTATGTCTGGAACCAATACCGCCTTTTCCGCTACGCCGAGTTTCGCTTAAGCGGTTGTTGAACAACTTGATTGGTAACGCGATGCATCACGCGGGCAATGGGATCGAAGTCGCCGCTTATGTATCTGGAGATGCCAGTGCGCCTTACGTAGTGCTGAGTGTCCTGGATCGCGGTATGGGTATTGATCCATCCGAGCTGGAGATCATCTTCAATCCCTTTATTCGTGGCGACCGGGCGCGTAGTGGAAAAGGTACCGGGTTGGGATTAGCGATCGTCAAGCGAATTGCCGCCATGCATGGCGGCAACGTAGAGCTCCGAAATCGATCCGGAGGCGGCCTTGAAGCCCGTGTGCGTTTGCCTCTGGGATTGATGTTGCCAAGGGGGGCGGTTTAGCTGAAGTGTGTAAGACGAATACCCTGTAGGGCCTATCAACCCTTCCCTCTGGTCCGCGTCATGTGCGGGCCGCTGTTCTTTTCCAGATACTCCATGATCATCCCGGCCACGTCTTTGTTGGTGGTGGTTTCGATGCCTTCCAGCCCCGGTGATGAGTTCACCTCCATAACCAGAGGACCGTGATTGGAGCGCAGGATATCCACGCCGGCGACGCTCAAGCCCATCACCTTGGCTGCACGAATGGCTGTCATGCGTTCTTCAGGTGTGATCTTGATCAGGCTAGCGCTGCCACCCCGGTGTAGGTTTGAGCGAAACTCTCCGGGCTTGGCCTGACGCTTCATCGACGCAATAACTTTGTCGCCCACGACAAAACAGCGAATATCGGCGCCGCCTGCTTCCTTGATGTACTCCTGGACCATAATGTCTTGCTTAAGGCCCATGAACGCTTCAATCACCGACTCAGCAGCAGTCGCCGTTTCACATAGCACCACGCCAATACCTTGGGTGCCCTCTAAGACTTTGATGACCAACGGAGCGCCATTGACCATGCGGATCAAGTCTGGGATGTCGTCGGGTGAGTGAGCAAACCCGGTGACGGGCAAACCAACGCCTCGGCGTGAAAGCAATTGCAACGAACGCAACTTATCCCGCGAGCGAGCAATAGCTACTGATTCGTTCAGCGGGAATACGCCCATCATTTCAAACTGGCGCAGCACCGCGCAGCCATAAAACGTTACCGAGGCACCGATTCGCGGGATCACTGCATCGAAATCCTCTAATGGCTTGCCGCGATAGTGGATTTGCGGCTTATGACTGGCGATGTTCATGTATGCGCGCAGGGTGTCGATCACCACCATTTCATGGCCGCGGGCGGTACCTGCTTCGACCAAGCGTCGTGTGGAATACAGACGCGGGTTACGCGACAGCACAGCGATCTTCATGCAACACCTGTGACAGAAGTAATAGATGCCGGAAATACCGGCTTTTCTTGAACGTATGTAGCGCCCGGATTAACTACCAAATGGCCGTCGATAAGGGCTTTGGAACCAAGCAACAAGCGATAGCGCATGGCTTTGCGGCAAGCCAGTGTAAATTCCACAGGCCATACCCGATCACCCAGCGCCAGCGTGGTTCGGATTACGTAGCGGACCTGCGTATGCCCGTTAGAACTTTTTATGGTTTTCATCGCGACCAACAGCGCTTCGCAACGGCGATGGCGTAGCTGAACCACGGTGCCTAGGTGCGCGTTGAAGCGTACCCATTTTTGGCCATCGCGTTCGAAAGGTTCGATTTCAGTCGCGTGAAGGCTTGATGTACTCGCCCCGGTGTCGATTTTTGCGCGCAAGCCGGCCACGCCTAGATGGGGCAGCGCTACCCACTCGCGAAGGCCGACGACTGTCAAATGATCAAATATTTTCAAAGCGATCCCGAATGTTTCAAACAGTCTGCCAGGCGCCAGGATTTATCTGGGCTAAAGCTTTGAATGCAGGCTTGGCGAACAAGTAGCCCTGCATGAGAAATATTCCGCAGTCGGCCAAAAAATTGCGCTCTTCGGCATGCTCGATGCCTTCAGCGATGACTGCAACACCTAACTCTTCACACATTATGACAACGCCTCGAACAATAGCCTGACGGGCGCGATCCAAATGAATATCCCTAACCAGTGCCATGTCGAGTTTAATCAAGTCCGGTTGAAAATCTGCCAGCAATGTCAGCCCTGAGTAGCCGGCACCGAAGTCATCAATGGCCGTCTTGAAGCCAAACTCCTGATATTCGCGCAGAATGTTGGTCAAATGATGATTGTTATCCAAATGCTCACTTTCAACGGTTTCGAAAATCAGTTGGCTCAAGGGGAAGTTGTGCGCCTTGGCTGATTCCAACGTGCTGCGAATACACAGCTCTGGCCGGTATACCGCGTTGGGTAGAAAATTGATCGACAGGTGCTCGCGCATTCCCAATCGCGCTGCTCCAGCAATCGCTTCAGTACGACATCGTTGGTCGAAGCGGTAGCGATTTTGGGCATTGACTTGGCTCAAAATCGACAGGGCACCTTCGCCATGGGTACCGCGTACCAAGGCCTCATGAGCGAACACCGACCGATCACGCAAGTCGACGATGGGTTGGTAGGCAAATGCAAAGTCGAAATCCAGTTCGATGCTGTTCTGGCAGCCTTCGCATTTAACTTTAGGATGGGTGAGCGAGATCGGAAATTCAGTCACGTAGCATTCCTGCGCCAAGGGAGCCGTCGATAGAGAGGGCATTCTAGTCCCATGATCGGTTTGACGCCTGCTATACGTGACGTAGTAAAGTTCGGACCGTTGCTTATTAAGGAATCCCAATGGCACAAAAACAGGAAGAGGATGACAAAGTCAGGCTGGACAAATGGCTATGGGCTGCGCGTTTTTTTAAAACACGAGCATTGGCCAAGGCCGCGATTGAAAGCGGTAAAGTCCACTGGCGTGGCGAACGATGCAAGCCAGGCAAGGAGCCACGTGTAGGTGACGAGTTCCAAATCCGCGCAGGGTTTGATGAGCGTACGGTGATCATTCAGGCGCTATCGGCAGTACGGCGAGGCGCCTCTGAGGCGCAAACTCTGTACACCGAAACCCCGGAAAGCGTCCAAAAGCGTGAAAACGCCGTGGCCATGCGCAAGGCGGGCAGCATTGGCATCAGCACCGAAGGGCGGCCCACCAAGAAGCAACGTCGACAGCTTCATCAGTTTCGTGGTTCAGGTGACGACTAATAACCCCAGTCGGTTGAAAATCGTACGGCAGCTCTGTGTCTAACGCTTTTTTCAATAGGGTGTGAATGATCATCGACGTCAGCGAACCAAACCGACGATTATGTATAACAGTCACATAATGGCGACTGTCCAGATTTAGAGCCACACTGAATTGTCTGCCGGTGAGCTACTCAGCAATTGACGTTGTTCATAAAATACGCCCCATCGGCATGATTACAGCGGAAAAAATGTTAGTTGTCAGGCGGCGTTTTTTAGGCGCTCGTCATTACCTTGCCATCACTTCAGATACCTTTTCTCATGCATGATTTTCCGGATATTGATTACACACAGCGTTTCATTTTTGATGAAAGCGACGTTCGCGGAGAGCTGGTAACGCTTGAGCGCAGCTATGCCGAGGTGCTGGCCAAGCACCCGTATCCCGAACCCGTCGCACAGTTGCTGGGTGAAATGCTCGCGGCTGCTTCGCTGCTGGTGGGTACGCTGAAATTTGATGGTTTGTTGGTGCTACAGGCCAATTCCAGCGGTGCCGTACCCATGTTGATGGTCGAATGCTCAAGTGACCGTGAGATACGTGGTATAGCTCGCTACGAGGAAGACCAGATCGTGTCGGGTGCCGGGCTTCGCGACCTGATGCCGGATGGCATTCTTACGTTGACCATCGATCCGCGTCAGGGCAAACGCTACCAGGGTGCCGTGGCGTTGGACGGTGCTGATTTGTCCGAAAGCCTGACGTCATATTTCGCCCTGTCCGAGCAGTTGGGAACGCGTTTTTGGCTCAGCGCGGACGGCTCCCGTGCGCGTGGCCTGCTGTTGCAGCAATTGCCCGCTGACCGTTTAACCGATCCGGAAGATCGCGATGCCAGTTGGCAACATGTTACGGCGCTGGCCGGAACTCTGACCGCTGAAGAGCTACTCAGTTTGGATAATGAGACCGTGTTGCACCGTTTGTTCCATGAAGATGCAGTACGCATGTTTGACATCCAGCCTCTGCAGTTCCGTTGTAGCTGTTCCCGCGAGCGTTCGGCCAATGCCTTGGTGAGCCTCGGTGAAGAAGATGCGCAGCAACTGGTGATCGAGCATCACGGCGCCATTGAAATCGACTGCCAGTTCTGCAATCAGCGTTACCTATTTGATGCCACTGACGTGGCGCAGATATTTGCCGGTGGCGGTGTGGATTCACCCTCTAATACGCGGCATTAAGTGGGGCAGAATGTACCTGAAATGCCCGTAGGGTCGCGTTATTGCCGTTCTGACCGGAGGGTTCTACCTTTTTTAAGCAGTTCTGGCATAATCCGGCCCACTTTTTCCGCTGTAGTAGTGTCAGAATTTCTACTACAAAATGTTTGGAGCACCGGCCTGGGCCGACGGGGAACCTCATGACGCAAGCTAATAATGCCGTATACACCGATCTCAGCATCGATGATCTGGTTAAAGAAGCCTTGAACCGCGGTGAAGGCGAGCTTTCCGATACTGGCGCGCTGGTCGTGAAAACAGGCCATCGAACTGGCCGCTCGCCGGTTGACCGTTTTATTGTTGAGGAGCCAAGCACTCAGGACGCTATCGCTTGGGGCCCGATCAACCGTAAATTTCCGGCTGACAAGTTTGACGCACTGTGGAATCGGGTTGCAGCTTTCCTCGGTGAGCGCGAAAGCTTCGTCTCTCACGTCCATGTAGGTTCCGATCCGGCGCACTACCTGGCGGTCAAAATGACCACGGGTACTGCATGGCACAACCTGTTCGGGCGTTGCCTGTTCATTAACCCGGAAAAGTACAACCCTGCCGCTAAAACTGAATGGCAAGTAATCAACGCTCCAGAGTTCGTCTGCGAGCCTGAGCGTGACGGCACCAATTCCGACGGTACCGTGATCCTCAACTTTGCCGCCAAGAAAGTGCTGATCGCCGGCATGCGTTACGCCGGTGAAATGAAGAAGGCATTGTTCTCGGTACAGAATTTTCTGCTGCCAGCGGTTGACGTGCTGCCGATGCACTGCGCCGCCAACATGGGTGAAGACGGCGACGTCACGTTGTTCTTTGGCCTGTCTGGCACCGGCAAAACCACCCTTTCCGCTGATGAAAGCCGTTACCTCATTGGCGACGACGAACATGGCTGGGGCGTAGGTGTTGTGTTTAACATCGAAGGCGGTTGCTATGCCAAGTGCATCGACCTCTCCGAGAAGAACGAGCCTGTCATCTGGAAAGCTATTCAGCACGGCGCCGTGCTGGAAAACGTAATCATTGACCCGGTGACCAAGAAAGCTGACTACGCCGATGACAGCCTTACTCAGAACAGCCGCGCCGCGTACCCGCGTGAACTGATCGAGAAGCGCGCGCCGCAAAACCTCGGGGGCGAGCCGAACGCGGTGATCTTCCTGACCTGCGACCTGACCGGGGTGTTGCCACCGGTCTCAATTCTCAGTGAAGAGCAAGCGGCCTACCACTTCCTGTCAGGCTATACCGCACTGGTCGGCTCCACGGAAATGGGGTCAGGCAGCGGCATCAAGTCGACCTTCTCAACCTGCTTTGGCGCACCGTTCTTTCCACGTCCGGCGGGTGAATACGCTGAACTGCTGATCAAACGTATTCGTGGCTTCGGTTCGAAGGTTTATCTGGTTAACACCGGATGGACGGGTGGCGGCTACGGTGTTGGCAAGCGCTTCAACATCCCGACAACTCGCGGCGTCATTGCAGCCATCCAGAGTGGTGCATTGATCGGCGCAGAAACTGAACACCTCGCCACTGTAAACCTCGACGTACCGAAGCTGGTACCCGGTGTAGACACCGGTCTCCTCAATCCACGCAACACTTGGGCAGACAAAGCGGCTTATGACGAAGCCGCTAATGCACTAGCCGGGCTGTTTGTTGAGAATTTTAAGAAGTTCGATGTGAGTGACTCGATCAAGGCGGCCGGTCCAAAAGTGGTTTAAGAGTTGTATAAATAAAAAAACCGCCCTCCAGAGGGCGGTTTTTTTTGCAGAGTTCTGGGTCTGGCTTTTGTGCTACAGGTGCAGATTTCTAAACGAATCAGTGAAGATTTTTGTAGGTGTCATTAGTGGCGCTTAGGCTGCCTGCAAGCCCTTTTGCTGGCTGGAATTGGTCGCCTTCAATCGCCGTGAAGTGCACGCCGTGAGACCCGAACGTTACAAGCCGTTGATCTCTTTCCTGCTCGGTAAGCACGGTGTAGGACTGCTTGCGCATCGCTACATAATATTGTTCACCGCGCACGATAGCGTCGTGAAAATTAGCAATCTCGGCGGCGCCCAAGTTCAATTTTTTATCCAACTTGACACCCCAGCGCGTTAAGCATTTTTCAGCAAAATGCCTGACGATCCTACCGGGTTCGTGCAATACCTTCGGCCCTTCTGATCCATTTACTGCCGCGTTACCTACAAGCGTTGCGTGGCGGCCTGCCATTGGATAGATGTGAACGTTAGTGGAGGAATGGGTTGTCGGAATGACGCAGGAGAAACCTTTGGAGCGTTCGTCCCTGGCATAAAAGCCAACGTACTCCGAAACATTGCTACCCAATGTCACTTTTTCACCTTGGAAATTCAGCGCACCAGGTACGGGGTCCACAGCAAAAATATTAACCTTGATGTGTTTCAACTCGCTGTCTGCCAACATCGCATTAGCAAGCATGTGGCAGCTTACGCCGCCGCGACTCCACCCCACCAGATTGACCTGAGTGGGTATGATTGAACCCTTGCGAAAAATGTTGATTATTTGTTCCTGTATATTTTGTGGCGTGACCTTTCGGTCGCCGTAGTTGTACTTTCTCCATAAATACGTTCCTGTAATTTTGACCTCGTCAATTGGAATGCCTGCGGCCTTTAACGTTTTATAGTTTGCTTCCGTTAGTTGCGTGCGCTGCCAATCGCACTTTCCTTTAATCATGTGCAGTGCATGAGAAACGTTCTCATGCCAGCCTTTGCCGAAGAGGGTGCCTGACAGGCCGTACTCTTTAGATTTGGTAAACATTTCATCGGCTTGTAGGTTACCGCTTCCGGGCCCGTCAATAACAGTCCAGTCGGCAAACTCCCTGCCTGCATTGTTATTAGCGAGCGTCGATATCAACTCGCCGTCCCAAAAATTTTTATTGATAGAGTCAAATTTGTTTGAGCCTGTACCGCAGAAATAAACAGTGAAAATAGTCATTTTGTTGTCTCGCTGTATGTGGATTGAACGGCGAGAATAAACAAATTTAGTTCGGTGTAATGTTGAGGTGTATTACTGAATATTTTAATGAGATATCAAAGGGATTTTTTTTATTTAGTCTGTAGGATCTAACGGCTTTTAGGCGCAGTACCCACGATGCTTATTGAGAGGCTGCGCTACTGTTAGTGTATGTATCGGTGTTTAACTACTCAGCGCCTTGGACTAAACCCGTTAGCGGCACTGCAAAAGCGCTCCTCCTTTGCGGCATTCGCGCCGTTAATGGAGCCGTTTCTGTGGTTGATGGGGGTAGCGTCTATAACTCGGGCGGGAAGGGTAAACCTCGCTGCGGCGTTTTGCCAGCAGAGCGCAATCAGAGAACATGATGAAATCTCCTGAGGCGAGCCCGACTTTTCACCCTCTGTATTCAATCACTGGCTTTGGGTTATGGTCTGGTGCTTACTTGGCAATCGATGGAGTGGCGGCTTATGCATGAGCGTCTCGAGCGCGTGTTTGGTTATTCACATTTTCGGTCTGGGCAAGAGGCTGCAATCGCGGCGGTGTTAGCCGGGCGTTCGGCGGCAGCGATTTTTCCGACCGGGTCGGGTAAATCGTTGTGCTATCAACTGCCGGCGCTGATGCTGCCACACCTGACTCTGGTGGTTTCGCCATTGTTGGCGTTGATTCAGGACCAATTGGCGTTTTTGCAGCGCCACGGTATCGCCGCAGCAAGCATCGATTCAGCACAAAGCCGCGACGATTCAGCGCAAGTGATGGCGCGAGCCCGCTCTGGCGAACTGAAGATCCTAATGATTTCCGTGGAGCGCTTGAAGAACGAGCGCTTTCGTCATTTCATTGAGCAGGTGCCGATCTCGTTGCTGGTCATCGATGAAGCACACTGCATTTCGGAGTGGGGCCATAATTTTCGCCCGGACTACCTCAAGCTTCCCGATTACCAGCGTCAGTTCAATATCCCGCAAGCGTTGCTGCTGACGGCTACGGCAACGCCGAATGTTATCGCTGATATGCAGGCCAAATTCGCTATCGCTCCGGAAGACGTCGTGACGACCGGCTTTTATCGCCCCAATCTCAATCTATTGGTTGAGCCGGTTATGGGTCGAGATAAGCGGCGTCGATTGGTCCAATGGCTCGCACCGCGGGTGGGCCAGCCAACCATCGTCTACGTCACGTTGCAGAAAACCGCTGAACATATCGCTGCACATTTGAGTCAGAACGGCTTGGCGGCCAGTGCCTACCATGCTGGTTTGCCGCACGATAAGCGTGAGTCTATTCAGCGGCAATTCATGGGCGGGCAACTGAATTGCATCGTCGCCACCATCGCGTTTGGTATGGGGATCGACAAGAGTGATATCCGCAACGTGGTCCATTTCGACCTGCCGAAATCTATCGAGAATTACAGCCAGGAAATCGGTCGTGCAGGGCGTGATGGCGGTCCATCGGACTGTTTGGTGCTGGCCAACCGAGACAGCTTGAATATCCTGGAAAATTTTGTTTACGGCGATACGCCGGAGTACCTGGGTATCCGGCATGTCATCGATGAGTTGCTGAATACAACCAACGACGGACAGTGGGAGTTGCTGTTGGGGCCACTGGCCGATCAGAGCAATATTCGCCAACTACCGCTGAAGACCTTGCTGGTGCAGCTGGAGTTGCGCGGTATCATCGCTCCGCGTTTTGCATATTTTGCAGAATATCGCTTCAAGTTTCTGATCGAACCTAGCCTTCTATTACAGCGTTTTGAAGGCGAGCGACGTCAGTTTGTTGAAGCAATTATCGAGACCTCAGGCCGGGCACGAACCTGGGCCACGGTTAACTTTGACGCGTTGTATCAGCAGCACCAAGCCGAGCGTGGCCGAGTGGTGACCGCGTTGGATTACTTCCAGGAAAAAGGCTGGATCGAGTTAGAAAGCAAGTTGATGACGGAGGTCTACAGCTTGCTTGATATGAATTTCGACCCCGATGCGCTGGGCCATGAGTTACATGACTATTTCAAGCAGCATGAAGCCACTGAAGTTGCGCGGATCCACGCCATGCTTGATCTGTTCGCCACCGAGCGGTGCCTGAGTTACCGGCTCGCCGAGTACTTCGGCGACCTTCAGGCTCCCGAGCAGTGCGGTCATTGTTCGGTGTGTCATGGACATATTGCCCAACTACCGTCTCCGCCCGCGTTGCCCGCCTTGGCTGTGCAAAGTTTCGAAGACCTGTGCGGTGAATTTCTGCGCAGGCATTTGGATTACAGTGGCTACGATCCCAGTGCAGACTGTTTGGCCCGATTCCTGTGTGGTATCAGCGTGCCGCTTTTTACTAAACTCAAAGCACGAGGGATCAAAGGGTTTGCGGCGCTGGAAAATTACCCTTACGCGCAGATACGCGATTGGGCGCGTGACGCAATGATTGAGTAAGACTGCATCTTTCCATCACCAGAGTCTGCTTATGTCCGAGCAAAACCCGCAACGCGCTGATTATCGCTACTTCCAGCCGATTTCCACCCGCTGGCACGACAACGATATCTACGGTCATGTGAATAACGTGACCTATTACAGCTATTTCGACACGGCAGTGAACACCTATTTGATCGAGCGCGGCGGCCTAAGTATTCATGACGGTGACGTAGTGGGATTTGTGGTCAGTTCGTCGTGCGATTATTTCGCATCTATAGCTTTCCCGGACCTGATAGACGTAGGCCTTCGCGTGGGCAAGCTGGGTAAGAGCTCGGTTCAATACGAATTAGCGGTGTTCAAGGCCGGGGAAGACGAGGCCTGCGCGGCAGGGCGTTTTGTACACGTATTCGTGGACCGGGCGTCGAATCGACCGGCGCCAATTCCGGATAAGTTGCGCGAGGCGTTGGATCAATTAGCCCATTAACGAGAAGACGCAGTTCCATCCTAGTGGGAGCGAATTTATTCGCTCCCACTAATACATCGCAACGGTTACAAAATTCGGACGCTGGCGCTTGCTGCTTCCAGGCGAATGGCGACGAATTTTGACGTGGGCGTGCTACTGCCAAGACCGATACTTTCCAGAGGGACCAGGGGATTTACTTCTGGATAGTAAGCGGCAGCTTGTCCGGCTGGGATGTCGAATGCTAACAGGGTAAAGCCTTTGACACGACGCTCCAGGCCGTCGTTCCAGATCGAAATCAGGTCGGCTTTCTGCCCCGGTTTAAAGCCTAGGCGGATGATGTCAGCTTCGTTGGCGAACAAGACGTCACGCTGACCCTTTACCCCGCGATAACGATCGTCCAAGCCATAAATGGTGGTGTTGTACTGATCGTGCGAACGCATGGACTGCATAATCAGGTCCGGGATCTGACCCGTTGCGCGAACATTTTCATGCACAAGGTCCAAAGGCAGGACATTGGGCTTGAAGTTAGCTCTTGCTGTTGTGGTGTTCCAGCGACGCTCGCTCGCCGCGTTGCCCAAGTAGAAGCCACCAGGATTTTTAATGCGCTCGTTGAAATCTTTGAAGCCGGGAATCGTGTCGGCTATCAGGTCACGAATTCGGCTGTAGTCGGCGGTTAGCCACAACCAATCCACTGGAGCGGAGCCCAACGTTGCCGCTGCAATCCCGGCAATGATCGCCGGCTCCGAGCGCATCTGCTTGGAGAGAGGTTGCAGTTGGCCATTGGACGCATGGACCATGCTAAACGAATCTTCGACAGTTACGGCTTGCGGACCGTCGGCCTGAACATCGATGTCGGTACGGCCGTAGCACGGCAAGATCAACGCCTGTTTACCGTGAGTCAGGTGGCTGCGGTTAAGCTTGGTGCTGATTTGCACCGTTAGGTCGCAATTGCTCAGCGCTTTGACGGTACGCGAACTGTCCGGGGTGGCTTGAGCGAAGTTACCGCCTAGGCCGATAAATACCTTGGAGTGCCCATCAAGCATCGCGTGAATGGCTTCAACCACGTTGTGACCATTGGTACGCGGCACTTTGAACTGGAAGCGTTTTTCCAGTGCATCAAGGAACAGCGTCGGCGGACGCTCGTTGATGCCCATGGTCCGGTCGCCTTGCACGTTGCTGTGACCACGCACCGGGCACAACCCGGCGCCCGGTTTTCCGATGTTGCCGCGCAACAGCATCAGGTTGGCGATTTCCTGGATGGTCGGCACTGAGTGGCGGTGCTGAGTGATGCCCATCGCCCAACACATGATGACTTTTGTACCTTTTGCGTACATCCGCGCAGCCGTTTCAATATCGGTTAACGACAAGCCCGACTGCTGATAGATCTCTTCCCAAGATGTGTCATCGATAGCGGCTAAATAATCGAGCACTCCATCAGTGTGCTCGTTTAAAAAATCATGGTCGAAGACCGCAGGAGCGTTAGCCGCTTGAGATTCGCGCTCCCATTGCAGCAAGTACTTGGCCATGCCCCGCAGCAGAGCCATGTCGCCACCCAATGCCGGACGAAAGTATGCGGTACTGGTCGGTTCAGAACCGTTGCTGAGCATTTCCAGGGGATGCTGTGGATGCTGGAAACGTTCCAGGCCACGCTCTTTCAGCGGGTTGATGCACACTACTTGCGCGCCACGGGTCACGGCTTCACGCAGCGGTTCGAGCATGCGCGGGTGGTTCGTACCCGGATTTTGGCCGAGGACGAAAATTGCATCGGCGTGTTCGAAGTCAGCAAAGGTAACGGTACCTTTGCCAACGCCCACGCTCTGCGCCAGCGCAACGCCACTGGCTTCGTGGCACATGTTCGAGCAGTCAGGAAAATTGTTGGTGCCGTATGAGCGCACGAACAGCTGATACAAATAAGCTGCTTCGTTGCTGGCCCGGCCGGAGGTATAAAACTCGGCCATATCTGGACTAGGAAGATTGCGCAGGTGGTGGCTGATCAAGGCAAACGCATTTTCCCAACTGATCGGTTTATAGCGATCGGTCTCGGCGTCGTAGCTCATGGGCTCGGTTAAACGACCTTGGTATTCAAGCCAATAATCACTTTGTTCGCGCAACGCACTGACGCTGTAACGCGAGAAAAATGAAGCATCGACCCGGCGCTTGGTGGCTTCCCAGTTGACCGCTTTGGCACCGTTTTCGCAGAATTTGACCATGCCGCTTTCTGGCGAATCACCCCACGCGCAGCCCGGGCAATCGAACCCGCCGTTCTGATTGGTCTTAAGCATCATGCGGAGGTTTTTCAACGCGTTATCGCTGGTCAGCCACGCTTGCGTCACGCTCATGAGCGCTCCCCAACCACCGGCCGGTCCTTTGTACGGTTTGTAGCGCTTGACCGGAACTTTGTCGGCTTGGTGATGAGTGCTCACGCTTGATTCTCCACAGCAGGGCTATAAACACGTGGCGCACTGTGCTGCGGCAAGTGAATTAAATTTAGGTTGTGCCTACGCGCCCATTGCAGAGCTAGGCCGGTGGGCGAGGACAGGCTGACCAGTGTCTGGATACCGGCGCGCAGCACTTTCTGGATCAACTCCAGGCTGCACCGGCTGGTGACAATGGCGAGCCCGCCACTCATGGAAATGTTCTGGCGGATTAATGCACCGATCAATTTGTCGAGGGCGTTATGTCGGCCAATGTCTTCGCGGCCCAGTAACAATTCGCCTTTGCTGTCCATGAATAAAGCGGCATGGACCGCGCCGCAATGTTGGCCCAACGGCTGAAATGCGCCGATTCGTTGGCGCAGTCCATCTAGCCAGATCGCCGGAGGCAGCGGCGCGCCGGGTAAAACGTTGAGCTCTGGCAGGGCTTGTTCCACTGCTTCCACGCCGCACAGTCCACAGCCGCTGGTACCGGCAAGTTGGCGTCGCTGTTGCTTGAGGTTCCAAAATGCACGGCTGGCAATTTCCACGTGCGCGTGCTGCGCGGAGCCTGAGCCGCTGAGCTTCAAGTCATAGATTTCGTCAGGCGAGGCAATGATGCCGCTGCCTAGACTAAAACCTACGATGAAGTCTTCGAGATCGGTGGGCGTAACTAGCATCACTGCTTGGCTGATGCCGTTATAAGCAATGGCCAGCGCGACTTCTTCGGCTAAGTCGGCGCGCGTTAAATCTTCGCGCTCAAGGGTCGAGTAGCTGTAGGAGTGGCTGGCAGCAGGCGCGGGCAATTGCAAAGCGGGCGCCGTGCTAACCGTGCGCTTGGAATGCATAGGGAAGTACCGGCAGATTATTCAGCCCCTAGCGTAAGCCTGCTGTCGAACTCCGTCTAATCGCTAGTTCCGATGCCTTGATAGATGTCGTCGATCAAGGCTTGTCGATGATTGTTTGGTAGATGGCGAAACATGCTTCTGCCAGTGCAGACCTGGGTGCGCTACGCCGCATGATCAAACCCAATTGGGTCAGGGTTTGCGCATCGGCGATTGGTTGGAGGGCCAAGTGCTCGGTCAGGGTTTCCAGACCGCCTTGAAGGGGCATGATCGCGCAACAAAAACCACCATGCACCGCTTGCAGAAGTTGATGCACGGCGTCGGTTTGCAGCAAAGGCAGTGGGTTCAAACCCCGGCTGTGGAAGTTATGGTCGATGGACTTGCGAAAATGCATACCGCTGGTTAACAGGCCCAGCGGCAGTTCGATTAAGCTTTCCCAGCTAAGCGGTTCATCGCCAAAGTTGAAGTAACGCTGGTCGTACAGCAACCCCATGCGAGTTTGTGCCAAAGACAGGGAATCAAAACGCTCGCTGTCCAGCCGCTCTAGATAAGACACGCCCACGTCCAGCTGATTGCTCGCCAACTGCTCAAATATCTGCTCGGAACTGAGTGACGACAATTCAAAGCGCAAATTCGGATGCAGTTTGTGTAAGCGCTGCATCAACACCATGGGATCAAAGCTCGACAGCGGCACCACGCCAAGCCGCAGGGTGCCAACCAGGTGACCCCGGCAAGCGGCAGCTTCGGCCTGTAAACCTTCATACGCGGCCAACACTGTTCTGGCCCACGCCAGCACCCGTTCACCCGGTGCAGTGAAGCCTTCGAAGCGCTGACCCCGATTGACCAGCGGTAAATTCAGCTCTTCTTCCAGGCTACGCAGGCGCATCGATAGGGTTGGCTGGGTGATATGACACCGCGCCGCTGCCTGACCGAAATGCCGAGTCTCGTCTAGAGCGATCAGGAACTTAAGCTGTTTGATGTCCATTTTCACTCCGATGCGCTTCAAGGCGGCTGATTCTAACTCGCTCTGGCTATCGGATGGGTGATGGGCAATTGGAATCCCTGGCCGACCCGCACTATGAAATGATCGTTCAAAGCCCGGCAATCAGCTCCCGGTAATCTCCGACGGCAGCGAATTCTTCAGTGTCCTTCGGGCCTTTATGGCTGTCAGGCTCGCTCACAGCTAGCAAATGAGCGATGCCGAATCGTTTGGCACTGCGCAGAATCGGCAGGGTGTCGTCGATAAATAGGCTGCGACTTGGCTGGAAGTCAATGTCGGCGTCTAGCGCGGCCCAGAACTGCGGGTTCTCTTTGGGGAAACCATAATCGTGGGAGCTGATCATGCGTTCAAAGTAGGGCGCCAGTTGTACGCGCTCCATCTTCAGCGACAGCGAGTCGCGGTGGGCATTGGTGATCATGATCACGCGTTTGCCCGCCGTTTTGATCGCGGCCAGAAACGTTTCGGCGTCAGGGCGAAGGGATATCAAGTCGGCGGTTTCCAGCTTCAGGTCTCGCAGCGACAGCTTTAACTCGGCGCTCCAGAAGTCCAGGCAGTACCAATTGAGCGTGCCGGCGTTCTGCTCGAACAGCGGTTTTATTTCCAATTCAGCCATGGCTCGGCTGACCCCATGCAGGTCGGCGTAGCGCTGTGGAAGGTGCTCCATCCAAAAGTGATTGTCGTAATGCAAGTCCAGCAAGGTGCCGTCCATATCAAGCAGAACGGTATCAATGTCGAGCCAGGGTAAAGAGGGCATTTAGGATTCTCGGCCGGTGAATAAATAGCATAGTCATTTCCGACACAGACAATCGGAAAAGCCACGGTATAGTACCTCGTCAACGCCAAGGAGCCCGTCATGCGTCAGAAACCCACCGTACTCGCCCGCGAAATCGTCGCCAGTAGCCGTCTGTTCCGCGTCGAGGAGCTGCAGTTGCGCTTCTCCAATGGGGTCGAACGCACATACGAACGTCTTGTCAGCCGGGGTACGGGGTATGGCGCCGTAATGATTGTGGCAATGCTCGACGCTGACCACGCGGTGTTGATCGAAGAATATTGCGGCGGGACGGACGAGTACGAGTTATCGCTGCCTAAGGGGTTGATTGAGCCAGGCGAAGACGTTCTGGCGGCGGCCAATCGTGAGCTAAAGGAAGAGGCGGGCTATGGAGCCCGTCAGCTTGAGCACTTGACCGAGCTTTCGTTATCCCCCGGTTATATGAGTCAGAAAATTCAAGTGGTGCTGGCCACTGATCTGTATGAAGAAACCTTGCCAGGAGATGAACCCGAGCCGATGCGGGTTGATCGAGTCAACTTGCGAGAATTGTCTAGCTTGATCCAACACCCTCAATTTAGTGAAGGACGCGCCTTGGCGGCGTTGTACCTGGTGCGGGACTTGTTGACCCAGCGCGGGGATTTTCAGCCGTGATTGGTCTATTTTCCAATTTGCCACACCCTTTGCTGGCGCCTGTTATCGACATGGCGCGACGTGCCGGTGAAGTCATCCTGCCACACTGGCGAACTGACGTTGCGATCATCACCAAGGCCGATGAGTCGCCAGTGACCGCAGCCGATTTGGCCGCTCATCATTTGTTGGTTGCAGGTTTACGTGCGTTGGCGCCGGACATCCACGTGTTATCTGAAGAAGACGCCGCGATCCCTTTGAGCGAGCGCGCTACCTGGGAGCGTTGGTGGCTGGTCGACCCATTGGATGGGACTAAGGAATTCATTTCTGGCAGCGAAGAGTTCACGGTCAATATTGCCTTGATTGAGCGTGGCCGCGTGGTGTTTGGCGTGGTATCGATGCCTACCAACAACCGTTGCTATTTCGGCGGTGCGGGATTGGGTGCATGGCGCAGCGATGATGAAGACCATCTGATGCCGATCAAGGTGCGTGACGTACTACAAGCAGACGAAGCGTTCACCGTGGTCGCGAGCCGCCGCCACACCAGCCCGGAGCAGGAGCGTTTGTTGGCCGGTTTGTCGGAAAGTTTGGGCGAGTTGCAACTGACGAATATTGGCAGCTCTTTGAAGTTTTGCCTGTTGGCCGAAGGCGCTGCCGATTGTTACCCCAGACTGGCGCCCACCTCGCAATGGGACACTGCCGCTGCACAAGGTGTGCTGGAAGGCGCGGGCGGCGAAGTGCTGGAATTGTCCGGCGAGGCGTTCAGCTATCCGCCGCGTGAATCGATGCTGAACCCGTTTTTTCTGGCCTTGCCTGCTAAAGCGGCATGGCGCGGGAAATTACTGGAATTGGCCAAAACCGGGATTAAACCTGTGTCTCCGACTTCGCGTGTCGCGCAGTAAACACCGGGTGTCGTTCGCGGTTGCCTTTTAGCGGTGCAACACAAACTGCCCGCTAAAGCTCACCGCCACGTCTTCACTGCCCTGATTGACGATATGCGTGGGTAACGTCAGGCGCGCTCGGCCATAGCGTTCATAGGTTCGCAAAAATTTTTCCCAAACGGCCGGTTCCGGCGCTGTGCAGGTGGCGATGGCGTCGGTGGTGACGGGCAGCGGGTAACTGATCTGTCCTTCTTGAATAACAATGTGCCCGTCTTCAATCCCTGCTTCGCGCAGACGCAAATGCATCCAGCCCCAACCGGCGAGCACGGCGCAGCAATACAGGCTGCCACCGAACATCGTGCTTTTGTGGTTGATGTTAGGTTCCAGTGGCAAGTGCAGGCGTAATTGGTGGTTGCGCCAGCTCAGCACCTTAAGACCCATCTCTTGGGTCAGCGGAATGTCATGATGGAGCACCTGTTCTAGCGCGTGGCTATGGGTATTCATGCGGGGTCCTTGCGATCAATCGAGTTCATCGGCTGCGCTGTTGCTGTCACCAAAACTCAAGCCGTGTTTGCGCAACTTGTCGTGCAGGGTTTTGCGCGGCAAGCCCAAGGCTTCAGCGAGGCTGCGCACCGAAGTATGAGGCCGTGCCAGCTCAGCAGCGATGAGCGACCGCTCGAAACTTTCAACTTGCTCGCTCAGACCTCCACTGGCCTCAGGCATGTTAGGCAGTTCATTGCCTTCCAATGCCAGCTCCAGCCCTAGGGCAAAGCGCTCAGCAGCGTTTTGCAACTCTCGAACGTTGCCAGGCCAAGTGTGGCGTAACAGCAAGGCACGTTGGCTGGGTTGCAGGTCGTGCTTAGGCAGACCATGACGGATGCTGGCTGACTCGGCGAAATGCTGAAACAGCACCAATGCATCTTCGCCGCGCTCACGCAGAGGTGGAATTTTCAGCGGGGCGACGTTGAGTCGGTAGTACAAGTCGGCGCGGAAGCGGCCTTGATCCGAGGCCTGACGCAGGTCTTCCTTGGTCGCGGCAATCACTCGGATGTCCAGAGGGATGAGTTGATTGCCACCCAAGCGCTCGACCACTCGTTCCTGCAGCAGGCGCAGCAGCTTGACCTGAACCTCAAGGCTCATGCTTTCGATTTCATCGAGAAACAAGGTGCCACCGTTGGCGAACTCGAATTTACCGATCCGGCGTTTTTGCGCTCCGGTAAACGCGCCTGGCTCATGGCCGAACAACTCGCTTTCGACTACCGACTCGGCCAGTGCCCCAGCGTTGATCGCAACGAACGGCCCTGTTCGGCGGCTGGACAGGTCGTGCAGCGCACGGGCCACCACTTCTTTGCCTGAGCCAGTTTCGCCGAGAATCAGCACGTCGGCCTTGGTTGCGGCCAGTGCGCCGATTTGTTCACGCAGGCGCAAAATCGGTGCGGATTGGCCGACCAACCGCGCGCTCAGTTGATGGCGGTCGCTCAAGGCCAAGCGCAGGCTGCGGTTGTCTAGCACCAAACGGCGCACGTCCAACGCCCGACGCACGCTGTCGAGCAGGGCGTCACTGGCAAAGGGTTTTTCCAAAAAATCATAGGCTCCTGCCCGCATCGCCTGGACAGCGAGTGGCACGTCGCCATGTCCGGTGATCAAAAGCACGGGTAATTCCGAATCCTGGATACGCAATTGCGCAAGCAGCTCAAGGCCGTCCATGCCCGGCATGCGGATGTCGCTGACGATGACGCCTGGCCAATCGCGCTCGATCCGTCCAGCCAATCCTGTAGCTTCGGTCAGCGGTAGCACTTTCAGGCCCGCCAAATCCAGGGTCTGACCGAGGGCGCCCCTTAAATGCGGATCGTCATCGATCAGCACCACTTGAATCCGGCTATCGACGGCCTGGTCGGTGCTCATGCAGATAAATCCTCTGGCGGTTGAAGGCTAATTCCGGATGCACCGGCGCGTAGTCGCAGTGTCAATACTGCGCCGCCGCTGGGGTGGTTGGTGATCAGTAGTTCGCCGTCCAATGCGCGCATCAGGGTGTCGCAAATGGCCAAGCCGAGACCTAGGCCTTGAGTACGGGTCTTGGTAGTGAAAAATGGTTCCCGAGCACGCATTAGTGCTTCTTTGGAAAACCCCGGTCCGTTGTCGCGAATCGACAGATTAACGCCGTCTGCGGTCTGTTCGGCGCTGAGCCAGAGTTTACGGGGAGGCCCTTTTTCTGTGAGGGCATCAAGGGCATTGGCTAAAACATTGCCGAGCACTTGACGAAGGCGAGTTTCACCCGCTTGCACCCATAAAGTGGCATCAGGCAGGTCGCGGATCAATTCGACTTCCATCGCTTGACGACGCTTGGCGAGTAGCGCCAAGGCGTCATCCAGTGCCGGTTGAAGCGCTACGCTTTCCGGCGCGTGCCGGTCACGGCGGGCGAACGCGCGTAAGTGGGCGATGATAGATGCCATGCGCGCCGTCAGTTCGCTGATTAGCCTAAGGTTGCTGCGGGCGTCGTCGGTGCGCTCATGGTTGAGTAGCACCTCGGCGTTTTCTGCGTAACTGCGAATCGCCGCCAGTGGCTGGTTCAGCTCATGGCTGATGCTTGCTGACATGGTGCCTAGCGCCGAGAGCTTGCCGGCCTGAACCAGTTCGTCTTGCGCTCGCACCAACTCCTGTTGTGCCTGTTCGCGTTCTAGCACCTGTTGTTTTAGCCGACCGTTCAAGCCTTCAAGGTCACTGGTGCGTTCAATAACGCGCATTTCCAACTCGTGCCGACCTTTGGCTTCGAAGGCAATTCGGTCCAGATAATGGCGTCGTCTTTGCATTATTAAGCCCAGCAGCAGCATAAGCACCAACAATGCTGCACCGCCGACAGCGACCACCGTCCGCACCGGCCGATCCACCAGTGCGCGGGGCGCGAGAATGTTTACGCTCCAACCGATTTCACCAATTGGCTGGGTTTGAGTGATCCACGCCTTTGCATTGATGTTCAGCGGTTTCGGGTTTCGGGTCGGATACGGTTGGATGGCGGCGATGGCTTTCTGTTCCTCTTCACTCAACGGGCGCGTAGCGCGAAAACGCCATTCGGGGTTGGAGGTCAGAATAACGACACCGTTATGGTCAGTCAGGAGCAATTGCTCCGGCGTTTTACCCCACAAGGTTTCGGTGCGGTCCAAGTCGACTTTTACTACCAGTGCGCCGACCACTCGATCACGATCATGCACCGCTGCGGCGAAGAAATACCCGCGCTTGGCCGACGTCGTTCCCAGGCCAAAAAAACGACCGAGTCGGCCGGCCATAGCGTCGATGAAATAAGGCCGAAAAGCGAAGTTGCGGCCCACGAAGCTGTCGTGCTGGTCCCAGTTAGAGGCCGCCAGCGTTTTTCCGCTGGGGTCCATCAAGTACATGACGTCGGCCCCGGTTTGCTGGTTAACATCTTTGAGTAGGCGGTTGGCGTTTTCCTGAGTGAGGGGTTGCTGCGGATCCAACAAAACAGCACGTAGGGCCGGAAGATCACTAAGGATCTGCGGCAGTACTTCGTAACGGTGCAGGGTGCCAAGCAGGTTAGCGACGTAGAGGTCCAGGGTCTGCCGATTTTGACTGATCAGTTCGTTGCCGTAATAACGTTCAGCCAAGTGCTGCAGCGGCCACAACAAAGGCGCGAGGCACAGCGCCAGCAGGGCAAGGCTGCGCCAACGAGGGCGGCTGGCAATAGTGTGAGGAGGGGTCATGACGCGATTGTTGGCCAAGTGGTGCCGCAAGCAGGTATGCCTGCTAATGAACCAAGTCCCACAGAGAAAACGGATGCCTGCGGGAACAGGCTGCCTGCGAAGAGCTCATCACGGTGTGTTGAGCTCTTCGCAGGTGCATTATGCCTTAGCGTTGACCCGCTAAGCACTCCAGCATCGCGCGGTGCCAATCGGGCATCGATACTTCCCATTCGCGCAGCAGAAGACTGCAATCGAGACGAGAGTTTTGCGGGCGCTCGGCGGGGGTCGGATACGCGCTGGTGGGAATCGCTTCCAGCGTCGCGCACGGTTTGTTTTGCTCGATCAATTGCTTGCCAATGGCTTGGGCGAAGCCGAACCAAGACGTTTCGCCAGCCGCTGTCAGGTGGTAAGTGCCCCAAGCGCCAGGGTTGCCCTCGCGCCAGCGATCTATCAACAAACGTGTGCTAAGGGCAATGGTGCCTGCCCAGGTTGGCGCTCCAATCTGATCAGATACGACACGCAGATGCGCACGCTCTTGCATCAGGCGCTGCATAGTCAGCAGGAAGTTGCGCCCGTGCAGCGAATAGACCCAACTGGTGCGCAGGATTAAATGCTCACCACCGACTGCTGTGATGGCGCGCTCGCCTGCTAGCTTGCTTTTGCCGTATACGCCCAGTGGAGCAGGCGTGTCTCGTTCGGTATAAGGCGACTTTTTTTTGCCGTCGAATACGTAGTCAGTGGAGTAGTGAATCAGTGGTACGCCAAGCTTTTTCGCTTCTTCAGCGAAAACCCCAGGGGCGGTGCCATTAATCGCGAACGCCAAATCAGGCTCACTTTCCGCCTGATCGACGGCCGTATGGGCAGCGGCATTAATGATCAGGTCTGGACGCCACGAACTCACTTGGGCGCGAATGGTTTCGGGATGACTCAAGTCCAGTTGCTCGCGACCCAAAACCCGCAGTTCGCCAAGTCCTGCGAGACTTTTTTGCAGTTCGCTCGACACTTGGCCGTGCTGACCGCTGATTAAAATTCGCAACGGCTTTAACGAAGACGTACTCATGGAAATACGTCCGCGTCTTTCAGCCTCTTGCCCATTTGGTCCTTGGCCGACAAGGTTGGGGTGGTTGAGAGCTGCCAATCGATCCCTAAATCAGGATCATCCCAGCGGATACAACGTTCGGCGCTCGGCTGGTAATAGTCAGTGGTCTTGTAGAGAAACTCGGCGTACTCACTCAGCACGACAAACCCGTGGGCGAAGCCTTCAGGAATCCAGAGCTGGCGGTTGTTTTCTGCTGAAAGCAGAACCGTCGCCCAGCGTCCGAAGTTGGGCGAACTGCGGCGTATGTCTACAGCCACATCCAGAACTTCGCCCGCCGTCACCCGCACCAATTTTCCCTGCGCGTGCTCCAACTGATAATGGAGCCCACGCAGTACGCCGTTTTGCGAGCGTGAATGATTGTCCTGAACAAACGCGGTTTTTATACCGGTGTCTTCTTCAAACCCACGGGCATTGAAGCTTTCATAGAAGAACCCGCGTTCATCGCCAAACACCTTGGGTTCAAGAATCAGGACGCCGGGCAGTTCGGTGCTCATAACGTTCATTGCCGCTCCTCAGCAAGCTTGAACAAGTACTGACCGTAACCGGTTTTGCCGAAAGCGTCGGCGCGCTCAAGCAAATGTGCGCGATCTATCCAGCCGTTTTGGTAAGCAATTTCTTCAAGGCAGGCAACTTTGAGACCCTGGCGGTGCTCAATGGTTTGAACATATTGTGAGGCTTCCAACAGGCTGTCATGGGTGCCGGTATCCAGCCACGCAAAACCGCGGCCGAAACGCTCGACACGCAAGTCGCCCCGTTCCAGATAGGCATTGTTAATATCAGTAATTTCCAACTCGCCACGCGGGGAAGGCTTTACTGCTTTGGCAATCTCGATGACGTTGTTGTCATAGAAATAGAGACCGGTTACCGCATAGCTGGACTTTGGGTTTTTCGGTTTTTCTTCGATGGACAGCGCGCGCCCCTGCGCATCGAAATCGACCACGCCAAACCGCTCAGGATCATTGACCCAATAACCGAATACCGTCGCGCCTTGCGGGTGCAAAGATGCGTTTTGCAGCTGCTCGCTGAAATGCTGGCCGTGGAAGATGTTGTCGCCCAGGATCAAGCAAACGGGATCGTTGCCGATGAATTCTTCGCCAATCAAGAATGCTTGAGCCAAGCCTTCTGGCTTGGGTTGTTCGGCGTAGTGAAAATTCACGCCAAACTGGCTGCCATCCCCCAGCAGGTTGCGATATTGCGGTAAGTCCGTCGGGGTAGATATGACCAGGATTTCTCGGATGCCAGCCAGCATCAGTACCGAAATCGGGTAATAAATCATGGGTTTGTCATAAACCGGCAACAGCTGTTTTGAGACGCCGAGTGTGATGGGGTGCAAGCGAGTGCCCGAACCTCCCGCTAGAACGATGCCTTTTATCATGCGATTAGATCCTTAAGGTCGGTGAAGCCCAGTCGTTCGCCTTGATAGCTGCCGTCTTGAACTCTGCGGCACCATTCGAGATTGTCCAAATACCATTGCACGGTTTTACGCAGGCCCGACTCGAAGGTTTCCTCTGGAGTCCAGCCCAGCTCGCGCTCAATTTTTCCAGCATCGATGGCATAGCGCATGTCGTGGCCCGGCCGGTCAGTCACATAAGTTATCAAGTCGGAAAAGTGAGCTACGCCAGCAGGGCGTTCAGGTGCCAACTCTTCCAGCAATGCGCAGATTCCACGCACTACATCGATATTCTTTTGCTCGTTGTGGCCGCCAATGTTGTAGGTCTCGCCTACCGTGCCTTCGGTGACAACTTTAAACAGCGCACGGGCATGGTCTTCTACGAACAGCCAGTCACGCACTTGCAGACCATTGCCGTACACCGGCAGCGGCTTACCGGCCAAAGCGTTGAGAATCACCAGTGGAATCAGCTTTTCCGGGAAGTGGAACGGGCCATAGTTGTTTGAGCAGTTGGTGACCACTACTGGCAAGCCATACGTACGATGCCAGGCTCGAACCAAATGGTCGGATGCCGCTTTGCTGGCAGAATAGGGCGAGCTTGGCGCGTAAGGCGTGGTTTCGGTGAATAGATCATCGACGCCGTGCAAGTCGCCGTACACCTCATCGGTGGAGATGTGATGGAAGCGAAACGCCGCACGTTCGGCTTCAGGTAGCTTGCTCCAATAAGACCGAGTGGCCTCAAGCAGGCTGTAGGTGCCGACGATGTTGGTCTGAATGAATTCCGATGGCCCGTCGATAGAGCGGTCGACATGGGACTCAGCAGCCAAATGCATGATCGCGTGCGGTTTAAAGCGGTTCAGCACCGCCAGCACTGTGGCCTGATCAATGATGTCGGCCTGGACGAATTCGTAGCGGGAGTTGGTCACAATGCTTTGCAGTGATTCAAGATTGCCAGCATAGGTCAGCTTGTCAAAATTGAGCACGTTGTGATCAGTGTTGTCGATAAGGTGCCGAATAAGCGCTGAGCCGATAAAGCCGGCGCCTCCGGTAACAAGTATGTTCATGGAATGACCTTCTTCCTTGGGTAGACGTTAAGCGGATGAGACATAGCTTGTAGACAGCGGGCGACGTGTGCAAGTGCGATTGATGAAGAAGCGCGGGGAAAGTGATGAAATAAACTGATGAGGGTCGGCAAATACGTCATTAAACTGCCGTTGCGTGAAGTGCAGTCACTAACACTATGATTTATTTGATATGAATTTTATATTTTGCAATCGCGCTTATTGTCCCCGCATCGAGTCAAAACGTCCCACTTGCGCAATACGGCTTCAACAGGCGATATAAGCGGCAAACACCATGGATGTATCTGTATGCCCTTCGCCACGCTGATCCGTCGATCCAGTCTTCCGTGCCCCGAGGTCAGTGTCGAACAGGCCGGGCACTTGCTTGCCCGGTACTATGGTCTGCGCGGTAACCTCAAAGAACTCGGTAGCCAGCAAGACCGTAACTACCTCATCGATTGCGAGGCGGGGCGTTATGTTCTGAAGATTTGCCATGCAGACTATTTGCCCTTAGAGCTTGAGGCGCAACATGCGGCTTTGGCTCATCTGGCTATGGTGCCTGGGATTAGGGTTCCGCACGTGGTGACTGCGGGCAACGGTAGCGAGATGCTCTCAATGGAGATCGATGGCCGGGCGGTGCATGCGCGGTTGCTTGAGTTCATCGACGGTCAATCGTTGGCCCACCTCTCGCATTTGAGTCTCAATGTGGTAGTGGGTCTCGGTGAGCTTTGCGCTCGTGTCGATCAGGCGTTGGCAAGCTTTCAGCACCCGGGGCTGGAGCGCACTTTGCAGTGGGACCCACGACATGCCCAAGCATTGATCAAGTATCTATTGCCGGTGATTAAGAACCCAGAAGAGCGGGAGTTTCTCACCCTGGCGACTAGGCAGGCGCAGCAGCGGTTGCGGCCGTTACTGGCGAAGCTGCCGTTGCAGGCAGTTCATCTTGATATCACCGAATACAACGTGGTCTGGCAACGCGATGTGCAGCGTCATTGGCAAATAAAGGGGCTGATCGACTTCGGCGATTTGCTCACTACTTGGCGAGTAGCTGATCTGTCAGTGACTTGTGCGGCACTGTTGCCGCATGCCGGCGGCGATCCGTTGTACATCCTCCCGGCGATCGAGGCTTACCAGGCGATCAACCCGCTGCAATTGGAGGAATTGCAGGCGCTGTGGCCTTTGATCGTTTTCCGCGCTGCTATTTTGGTGCTGAGCAGTGAACAACAAGCCAGCATTGACCCGACTAATAGTTATATACGGGCCAATCTCCAGAGCGAGTGGGCCATTTTCGATCTGGCAACATCGGTGCCGCTTGAGTTGATGGAGGCGGCTATTTTGGCGGCTGTCGGCGTTGAATCGCTTAACGTCGATAAGCCGACGTTTCTGTCTTTGTTGCCCAGCCTTGGCGAACGCGAGTTCGCGAGGATTGATTTGGGCGTGCTCAGCCCGCATTTCGACGCCGGTAACTGGGAGCAAAGCGGCATCGATGAGCGACTGCTGACGGAGTTAGGGATTAAAACCGGTTTGGCGGCCACTCATTACGGCGAGTATCGGCTATCGCGCACCAAAATTAACGCCGCCAAAGCACCCGACACTTTCGCGTTGCATGTCGAGTTGTACCTGCCGGCGGGCACCCCGATTCACGCGCCATTCGCCGGAACCGTGCGCTTGGCCGCCGACGCAGCGTTTTGGCTAATAGGCGATGAGATGACGGTGCGGCTATGGGGGATGGCCTCGTCGATTGATTCAGGAACAATTGTTTATGCAGGTCAGATGTTGGGCGAGGGCAGCGGTTCGTTGATGGTGCAACTGTGCCGTTGCGCCGAACTCAGCCCGCCGTTGTTCTGCGCGCCTAGTTGGGTTCCTGCATGGCAGGCCTTATGTCCTTCACCCGCGGCGCTGCTGGGTTTTGAGTGCGATGCGCCGCCCATTCAAGACGCGGGGGAACTGTTGGCGCGACGTGACGCCAGTTTCGCCCGCTCACAAAAGCATTATTACCAAGCGCCGCCGCAGATTGAGCGCGGTTGGCGCAACCACTTGATCGACATGCAAGGCCGGTCTTATCTGGACATGCTCAACAATGTTGCAGTATTGGGCCATGGCCATCCGCGCATGGCGGCTGAAGCCGCTAAACAATGGTCGTTACTGAACACTAATTCGCGCTTTCATTACGCCGCCATCGCCGAGTTTTCCGAGCAATTGCTTGAATTAGCGCCGGACTCAATGGACCGGGTGTTTCTGGTCAACAGCGGCACCGAAGCGAATGATCTGGCCATTCGTCTGGCCTGGGCCTACAGCGGCGGGCGCGACATGCTCAGCGTGCTGGAGGCGTATCACGGCTGGTCGGTGGCGACGGATGCAATTTCCACCTCGATTGCCGACAACCCACAAGCACTTAACACCCGGCCTGATTGGGTGCATCCGGTCATGGCGCCGAATACCTACCGGGGCGAGTTTCGAGGTGATGACAGCGCGCCGGGGTATGTACGCAGCGTCGAACTGACGCTGGCTAACCTCGCTGAACAGAAGCGCCAGGTCGCGGGCTTCATCTGCGAACCGGTGTATGGCAACGCGGGCGGGATCTCGTTGCCACCGGGTTATTTGCAGCAGGTTTACGCTAAGGTTCGCGCCCAAGGCGGGCTGTGCATCGCCGACGAGGTACAGGTGGGGTACGGCCGATTAGGTCATTATTTTTGGGGCTTTGAGCAGCAGGGGGTGGTGCCGGATATCATCACCATGGCAAAAGGCATGGGCAACGGCCATCCGTTAGGCGCAGTGATTACACGCCGAGAAATTGCCGAAGCGCTAGAGGCTGAGGGCTATTTCTTTTCCTCGTCGGGCGGCAGCCCGGTCAGCTGTCGTATTGGGTTGGCTGTTCTCGATGTGATGGAAAAGGAACAGCTGTGGGAGAACGCCCGGGTCGTCGGCGACCATTTCAAAAAACGCCTAGAAGCGTTGATCGATACACATCCCCTAGTGGGCGCGGTGCATGGGTCGGGGTTTTATCTGGGGGTGGAGTTGGTGCGTGATCGTGAAACCCTCGAACCTGCGACCGAGGAAACGACCTACCTGTGCGAGCGACTGCGTGAACTGGGGATCATCATGCAACCGACGGGCGATTATTTGAACATCCTGAAGATCAAGCCACCAATGTGTACCACTCGGGGCAGCGTGGAATTTTTTGTTGAGAGTGTGTCCAAGGTGTTGGAGGAGATTGGGTGAAAGCTAATCGGGCGGCTCGCCAACAAGTTCACTACTAAGAATGATGGATTTTTATCTGCTATAAACGGTTTTTTATGTCGAAAATAGTCGTATTTTACTTTAAGTGCCGATTTTTATCGGCTATAAAGTCCCCTCTACTGTCACGGGTCGTTTGCTAATGTGATGGTCCCATCTTATTTGCCCAGGAGGCATTTCCATGAGCCGTATTGTTACCGTCGCCGCCACTCAGATGGCCTGTTCTTGGGATCTCGAAGCCAACATCGAGACCGCCGAAAAATTGGTGCGCGACGCTGCGGCCAAAGGCGCACAGATCATCCTGATCCAGGAGTTGTTCGAAGCCCCGTATTTCTGCCAAAAACCGAACCCGGACTACCTGCAGCTAGCAACACCGATGGAAGACAACGTTGCTATCAAACACTTCCAGAAAATCGCCAAAGAATTGCAGGTCGTTCTGCCGATCAGCTTCTTTGAATTGGCTGGTCGTGCACGCTTCAACAGCGTCGTTATTCTCGACGCCGATGGCACCAACCTCGGGATTTATCGCAAAAGCCATATCCCGGACGGTCCTGGCTATCACGAAAAATACTACTTCAATCCTGGCGACACCGGCTTCAAGGTCTGGCAGACCCGCTACGCGAAAATCGGCGTCGGTATTTGCTGGGATCAGTGGTTTCCGGAAACTGCCCGGTGCATGGCGTTGCTTGGCGCGGACATCTTGTTTTACCCCACCGCCATCGGTAGCGAACCCCACGACAAAACCATTACCTCCCGGGATCATTGGCAGCGTGTTCAGCAAGGGCATGCCGGCGCGAACTTAATGCCGCTGGTCGCAAGCAACCGTATCGGCAACGAAGAACAGGACGGCTACGACATCACCTTTTATGGCTCATCGTTCATTGCCAACCAGTTTGGTGAAAAAGTTTCTGAACTCAATGAAACCGAAGAGGGCGTAATTGTTCACAGCTTTGACCTTGACGAGCTTGAACACATCCGCAGCGCATGGGGTACGTTTCGCGATCGTCGGCCTAACCTGTACGGTGCGTTAAAAACCCTCGACGGTTCTTTGGAGTCCTGATTGCCATGACCACGCTGAAACGTACACCGCGTGCCGATGGCTTCTACATGCCTGCCGAATGGGCTCAACAGACTCAAACCTGGATGATCTGGCCCGAGCGGCCCGACAACTGGCGCCTGGGCGGAAAACCGGTCCAGCACGCGCACGTTGCCCTGGCCAAAGCCATTGCGCGATTTGAACCTGTAACCGTAGGTGTTTCAGCGGCGCAGTACGATAACGCTCGTGCACACCTTGATATGCCGAACATCCGCGTCGTGGAAATCAGCAACAACGATGCCTGGGTCCGCGACACCGGCCCAACCTTTGTCATTAACGATAAAGGTGAAGTACGCGGCGTAGATTGGGACTTCAATGCTTGGGGCGGATTCGACGGTGGTCTGTACGCGCCGTGGAACCTTGACGAGCAAGTCGCCACCAAAATTCTGGAAATCGAACGTTGCCCTCGTTACGAAACCTTGGGTTTCGTATTAGAAGGTGGCTCGATTCATGTGGACGGCGAGGGCACGCTGATCACCACGGAGGAGTGCCTGCTCAACCGCAACCGTAATCCGCATTTGTCTCGCGATCAGATCGAAACAACGCTGCGGGATCAGTTGTCGGTGGAGAAGATCATCTGGCTACCAGACGGTCTGTACAACGACGAGACCGATGGGCATGTGGATAACTTCTGTTGCTTCGTGCAGCCCGGCGAGGTTTTACTGGCTTGGACAGATGATCCGAAAGATCCGAATTTTCCGCGTTGCCAGGCTGCTATGGGGATTTTAGAAAACACTCGAGATGCTAAAGGGCGACCGTTGATCGTGCACAAAATGCCGATTCCCGGACCGCTGTTCGCCACCGAGGAAGAATGCGCGGGTGTCGATCAGGTGCGCGGCAGCCAGGAACGCAATTCATTGGTGCGCTTGGCCGGGTCTTACGTCAACTTTCTGATTGTTAATGGCGGCCTTATTGCACCCTGTTTCGACGACCCGCTTGACGAAGTGGCGCGAGAAATCCTCCAGCAGTTGTTTCCCGAACATGAGGTAGTCATGGTGCCAGGCCGTGAACTGTTACTGGGCGGTGGCAATATCCACTGCTTGACTCAGCAGCAACCGGCCCCGCACAAAGCTTGAGTTGGCCCTGTTTTTGCTAATCCTAAGCCCATCGCGTGTGGGCTTTTTGTTGGCGTCATTTTGATGGCTTTGATTGCTTTTCGCGGGGCTGTCACAAAGCACGGGTAAATTAGCCGCTCACGTCTCAAGAGGTTGTCCACATGAACGCAGGTATTGGGCAGGAGTTAGCTCGCGGTTTGTCTGCAAGCAGCGAATCACCCCAGATGATGGCGGACTGGTTAAGGACAACCCAATCACCATTCGCCCCTAAAATTGATTCTCGACAACTGCTCTTGGCGCGTTATCCCGTCGGTCTCATCAGCGATGCAGAACTTGAGGCGTTGATCTGCATTCTGGACCGCTAAGCATTGTAAAAATTGACACCCTGGGCGACCCCCCGCTAGGATCGCCCCCCGCCTGTGGCAACCGCCATGTACGTAGCATCAGTAGTCCACTGCGATGATTTCGTGCGGGTCTTGTGAGTCTGTCTTTTTTGACCAGACGTGAAGGCCGCAAACGCCTGTTAGGCGCGAGCCACAGCGCGTGATCAATTCGTAATAAGGAAAACAAGATGTTGAAGCTACGTATTGGCATGATCGCACTAAGCGTCATAGGCGCTACTCAGGCGATGGCCAGTGGGCAGGATGACTCCAAGGGTTTTGTCGACGACAGCAGCCTGAATCTGGCGTTGCGCAACGCCTACATCAATCGCGATTACAAAGACGGCCAGCAGGATAAAGCTGAGTGGGGCCAGTCGGTCATCGCTAACTTTGCGTCGGGCTTCACCCAAGGCACGATTGGCTTCGGTATTGATGCCTTTGCCGAGTACGCATTGCGACTCGACGGCGGCAAAGGCCGAAGCGGTGCTGGCGGTATCGACTTCTTCAAAAAAGACAGCAATGGCAATGCCGCTGACGATTTGTCTAAAGGCGGTGGCGCAATCAAGGCGCGTTTCTCCAATACCGTGATCAAGTACGGCGACCAGATGCCGGAACTGCCGGTACTGAGTTACGACAATTCGCGCTTATTGTCCGAGAGCTATACCGGCACGTTCATTACCTCCAAAGAAATCAACGGCCTTGAACTGAACGCCGGCCACTTTACCGCCGAGTCGCGTAAAAGCGCCGAAGGCCGTGACAGCGGCGGTCTGAAGTCGATCAATGTCTATGGCGGTAGCTACAAGTTCACCGACGCCTTCAGCGCCGCTTTTTATGGCTCTAACGACGAAGACGTATTGAAGAAGCAATACATCAATCTGAACTATGTGTTTGCCATCGAGAAAGACCAGTCGCTGACGTTCGATTTCAATGGCTATAAAACCAAGCTGGATAGAGATTTTGCGGTCGATAATGCACGCGACAACAAAATCTGGAGCCTGGCCGCGACTTACGCTCGGGGTATCCACTCATTTACTATCGCCCACCAGCGCAGCACCGGCGATATCGGCTACGCATACGGCGGCTATCGCAATGCGGGTGGCACCGGTGACGGCGGCAACACGATCTATCTCGCCAACTCGTACTGGTCCGACTTCAACGGCAAGGATGAACGCTCTTGGCAGTTGGGTTACGGCATCGACCTCGGCGGCCTTTTGCTGCCCGGCCTGACCTATCACACCGCGTATGTTCGGGGCACCAATATCGACGACGGCACTGGCCGAGGCGCCGGGCAAGAGCGCGAAATCTTCAGCCAACTGAAATACGTTGTGCAAAGTGGCCCGGCGAAAAACCTCTCGGTGCGTTTGCGGAACTCGTTCTTGCGCGTCTCTGACAACGCCAGTGCTTACAACAGCGAAGGTAACGAAACCAGAGTCTTCGTTGATTACCCAATCAGCATTTTTTAACGCGTGAGCGTGTGAAGCACTGTTGAATGAAACGCCCCAAGCGGGGCGTTTTTTATTAGTGTTGATGGTTAGGCTTTCGCCCTGATATTTTTGAGCCAACTCGTTCGCGAGGCGGCGAGTAGCTTCAGTCTCGCTAACAAGTTGGTCTGATCAGCCAGTCATAACCTATTGAATGAAATAAATAATTTTCCTTGAGATGCGCGGCATCTACCTGCGTCGGGCGATTGCTGCGACCCTGCAAACTCCAGACACTTAGTTACAGTCGCCATTCACTCGTTAACCCCTCGCTTATGGAGCCCTCATGAAAGCCCTGCAATTTGCAAAAACTGGCGACCTCGCAGCGCTGGAGTACGTAGACGTTGCTCAACCCGTGCCTGCCGAAAACGAAGTGCTGATCCAGATAAAAGCCGCCGGGCTCAACCCCAGTGATGTGAAAAACGTCCTCGGTCGTTTTCCCTACACCACGATGCCGCGCATTCCCGGTCGGGATTTTGCAGGCGTCGTCGTCGAAGGTCCGCAGGCATTGCTCGGCCAGGAAGTCTGGGGCACCGGAAGAGAGCCAGGCTTCCTCCGCGACGGCTCCCATGCTGAATATCTGACGCTGCCGGCCAACGGTGTCGCGCTCAAACCCGAAGCTTTGAGCTTTGTCCAGGCCGCCAGCCTTGGCGTACCGTTTACTACCGCGTGGAACGCCCTCGAGCGTAGCCTCGTCACGTCTGGCACCCGTCTTTTGGTTATTGGTGCCAACGGTGCAGTGGGTAGCGCGGCCCTGGCGTTCGGCAAAATTCTCGGCGCCCAAGTACTCGGCGCGGTGCGTCGTCCCGAGCAGATCAAGGCACTGAAAGCAGACGGTGTCGATGCCATCCTCTTGGACAAACACGAAGACCTCGGCGCCCAAGTCAACGAGGTCTTTCCCGGTGGTGCCGACGTCATCTTCGATACCACGGGTTTTTGGCTTCCTGCTGCCGTTTCCGCCTTGGCCGCGTTTGGCCGTATTGCGATCATTGCGGCCCCGGTGGACGGTCACGTGCAGATGCCGGCCTTAGCGTTGTATCGCAAAGGCGGTTCGGTAGTGGGGATCAACACGCTGCTCTATGGAACTGAAGCCTGCGCCGGGATGCTCAATCAGTTCGGGCGGTTCTTTGATGAAGGCTTGCTGCCGTTGCCTACCGGGATTTTGGAATCGCCGTTGAACGAAGGATTGGCGCGGTATGAGGAGGTGAATAAGGGCGGCGCGGATAAGGTGGTGTTTGTGCTTTGAAGTAACTGACCCAAGAGAAAGGGAGGCATAGTTGATGCCCAAATATGCCTTCCTTCCTTGCTAGCCATCAATGATGCGCGATGTCAGAGAGCGTTATCCAGCACATGCCCGCGCCCGATAACTCTAATCCCCACTGTGCTCCCCACCATTGGCGCGTGGATGCTCGAACTACGAACCAACAACGCCCGCGCAGGCGAGGCGGTCTTCAATTGGACTGTCAACAGGCACGCGTTGCCGCCAAAGTCACTGTCGGTGACCACGCCCAAGCACTCTTCGCCTGATGCAGGGGCGGCCGAGAGTTCGATCTGTTCCGGACGCAGCATGATGTGTTCGGTACCTCGAAACGCGCCATCTGATACCGGAATTCGGCCCAGTTCGCACGTAGCCCAACCCCCTTCAATCATGGCCGGTAACACCACCGCGTCGCCGAGAAAATACGCGGTTTCTTCGTCGCGAGGTCGCAGGTAAAGGTCCATTGGCGGCCCGACCTGAATCAGTTTTCCGTGACGCATAACAGCCAATTGATTAGCGAACGACAGAGCCTCGGCCTGATCATGCGTCACAAGAATGGTGGTCACCCCGGCGTCCGAGAGCAGCTTGGCGACGGCCTTGCGCATGGACGCCCGCAAGCCGGTGTCGAGGGCGGAAAAGGGTTCATCCAGAAGCATCAATTTCGGCCGTTGAGCTAAAGCGCGGGCGAGTGCGACACGTTGCTGTTGGCCGCCCGAGAGTTCGTGGGGCCAGCTCTGCAGCATGCGGGTGTCAAGCGCAACCATGTCCATCAATTCGTGAATGCGCTGCTGTTTCGACGCGGCGTTACCGGGCAATCCGAAGCCGATGTTGGCAGCGATCGTCATGTGCGGGAACAGCGCGCCGTCTTGTGGGACGTAGCCGATCAAACGCTGATGAGCCGGCACTTCGGTCGGGCCGTCTACCAGTGGCGTACCGTTCAGCGTGATGCTGCCTGAGTCGGGGAACTCGAAGCCAGCGATCATTCTGAGCAGCGTCGTTTTACCCGAGCCGGAAGGACCAACGATGGCGGTGCGACTGCCTTTAGGCACTGACAAGCTGACGTTATCTACAGCCGGCAACGAACCAAAGGATTTGCAGACAGCGTTTAATTCAAGTGAGCTCATCGGCCTGCCGTGCGTTTGGATTGATAGTAGAGAAGCGCCGTTAGCGGAAGCGACAGCAGGACCATGATCAGTGCGTAAGGCGCCGCAGCCGCGTAGTCGATTTCGCTGGTCATGGCCCAGAAACCTGTCGCTAGTGTGCGCGTGCCGTTTGGCGCGAGCAGTAAGGTAGCCGTTAATTCGTTAGTAATCGCGAGGAACACCAGGGCGACACCAGCGGCAGCACCAGGTGAAGCAAGTCGCAGGGTAATCACCCTTAGCGCTTGGAACGGCGAGCGGCCAAGGCTGCGTGCCATATTTTCCAATTCCACCGGCGCTTGAGCAATACCCGCGCGCAGATTGACCAACGCCCTGGGCAAGAACATCAGCATGTAAGCCAGCAGTACGGTGATTGCCGTTTGATAAATCGGTCGGGCGAACTTGATGGTGACAGTTACCAGGGCCAAGGCGACGACGATGCCGGGCAGCGAGCTGGTGATGTAATTGCAGCTTTCTAACAGGCGATGCAAGCGCCCCGGTGAACGAACTGACAGCCATGCAATGGGGATCGCCGCGCAGGTAGTAAGGATGGCGCCAGTGCTGGCCAGTACCAACGTCTGCTCCAGCGCCGGAAGAAGAGTATCCATGCGCCAAACGGCTGCTCCGCCCGCTATCAGCCATTTCCCCAAAGTAATCAGCGGCACGCCCAACGCCAGCGCAGTTGCCGCAATGGGCAATAGCATCGCCAAGGTAGTAGTTTTGCGGCCCAAGGTGCAGACCCGTTGCGGACGTGCGCTGCCTGAGCCAACCCGCGCATAACGAGCTTTGCCTCGGGTTGCCGATTCAAAGGTCAGCATCGCGAGGCAGCACAGCGCTAGAACCCCGGCTAGCATATTCGCGGCAGGGCCATTAAAGGATGACTGGAACTGATCGAAAATCGCTGTGGTGAACGTGTCAAAACGCACCATAGCGTAAAGGCCGTACTCGGCCAGTAAGTGCAACCCGACCAGTAGCGATCCGCCCCATATTGCTAGGCGTAACTGCGGCAACACTACGCGGAAAAACACTGCCCAGGGTTTTAAACCCAGAGACTCCGCTACGTCCTCGATGCCTGGATCAAGCCGGCGCAATGCAGCAGCGGCCGGCAGATAAAGAAAAGGGAAATAGGCAATGACCGAGACCAATACCCCGGCAAACAGTCCGTGAATCGATGGCACGAGACTGACCCAGGCGTAGCTGTGTACAAAAGCCGGCACGGCCAGGGGAGCGACAGCGAGTAATGACCAAGCGCGTCTGAAAGGTAGGTCGCTGCGCTCAGTCAGCCATGCCAGTGCCACGCCAAGTACCACGCACAAGGGCACCGTGAGTACGACTAATAACACGGTATTAACCAGCAGTTCTCCGACTCTGGGGCGAAAGACCAGCTCCACGATAGTGGCCCAGCCGGTCTGAAAAGAAATGCCGACCACGAATCCAAGGGGTAACAACGCCAACAATGAAACGAGGACGGACGCCACGACAATCCATGTAGCAGGACGGCCAACGGGTGAGCGGGGTCGGCCTTGACGGGTGGAGGCTGGAATGACCTTCGCGGTCACTCCGACAACTTCCGATGCCTCGGCTACGACACTTGAAATGTGCTCCGTCATGACGTTACAGCAGCCCGGCTTTAGTCATCAGTTCAACAACTTTTTTGCTGTCGAGTTTGGAAGCGTCTACGAGGGGTGCATCCAGTTCGGCGAGCGGGGTCAGTTTGGGATTAGACGCTGCGCCCTTGCCCACGGCGTATTCAAACGAGTTGCCGTTTTTCAGGATCGCTTGACCTTCCTTGCCGGTGATCCACTTCAAGAAAGCCTGAGCTTCTTCTTTATGTTTGCTGGACGCTAAGACCCCACCACCAGAAATGCTGACGAACGCGCCCGGGTCTTTGTGTTTGAAGTAGTACAAACCAATTTTATTGCTGTTTTCCCCGGTTTTTGATTGATCAACCATTGGGTAGTAGTGATAAATCAGACCGCTGTCGATTTGACCGGCGTTTACCGCTTTCATTACAGACCCGTTTCCACGGAACGCAGTGGAGTTGGTTTTCATCGCTTTTAACCAATTTAGCGTCGCCACTTCGCCTTTCTGCTCAAGCAGGGCGCTTACGATGGCCTGGAAGTCTGCGCCAGACGGCGAAGCGGCCCAACGGCCTTTCCAGCTAGGGTTAGCCAGATCAAGCAACGACTTGGGCATATCAGCCGCAGTCATTTTGTCTTTGTTGTAAACAAACACAGTCGAACGCGCCGCGATGCCTATCCACTTGCCGTGAGCCGGGCGATAAGCCGAGTCTACTTGGGCCAAGGTAGTCGGCGTCACTGGAGCGAACAAACCGGCGCTATCGACCAGCGCTATAGCGGGGGAGTTTTCTGTCAAGAACACGTCGGCCGGGGAGACTGCGCCTTCCTGAATGATCTGGTTGCCAAGCTCACTGTCGTCGCCATTACGCACGGTAACTTTGATGCCGGTTTCGTGGGTGAAACCATCAACCCATGCTCGGGTCAGGCTCTCGTGCTGTGCGTTGTAGACAGTGATGCCGTCAGCGCTCGGCGCGGCAAATACGCTGCCGGTAGCCACAAGGGAGGTAGCAAGAAGGGCCATTCTGGCAAAAGAGGGGATACGGGAAGTCATAGTGAAGCAGCTCCGCAAAATTAGAAAAGCGCCTGTTGGGAGTTCCCTTGTCGCAGGCACGCTGATCATACAGCAATAAGAATTGCTTGCATTAACATCAGCGCTTGCATCGGTAACCAAGTCGTCCTTGCACGCTTCGTATTTTCCATAAGCCCCTGCAGAGCTGGCGCTGACGGCGGGTACGCACAAACCACCGGGGGATACCGAATGCGACATACGGGGTGCGCATCATCGCCAGCATTAATTCGACATGCGGCTTTTACGTGCTGAAACGTTTCGTCACGACCGCCGGTTGGTAAGGGCTGCAGTTCGTCCACCACCCGTTGACCCTAATGAAAATGGGGCGGCAAAATCAAGCGGACAAGTTCTCCACCTGACGCAGGAGAGATATAAAAATGGCCAAAATCAAAGTTCTCGCAGGCGACTTTCTCCAAGGTGAGGGCGATTACCATTCGGGCCTCATCACTGTCGAAACCTCCCTCCACCCATGGCCCGGAATTACGATTCCGATTTCATCCGTTAAGTCCTTGGAAATTGCCACTACCGGATCGAACAAAAAGCTTGAAGACGCGATTAGCCTCGGGTTGGCTGGCGCGTTAGTGCTAGGCCCTTTCGGAGCCGCGGCGGGGATTATTTTGGCGAATGAGCAGACGGAGATTACGTTCTGGGTAACGCTAAAGGACGGCAAGAAATTGCTGGCGGCTACAGATGACAAGACGTACAGAGATATCTCGCAGACGGCCAAGCGACCCGATTATTTTGTGGGTGCAGAGTAACGGTTGGCTTTTATGAAGTGGCTATAAGCGCAGTGAGATACCCGTTTGGGCTATTGAGAGCTTGAATGTCGGCTAGCCACTCCTTCATCTGGAGGGTGCCGAGGTGCATGTCACGGAGATTGAACAGTAGCAACTGATCGGCGATGCCGTCTGAAGTTCACATTGACAATGATAGGCAAAAGGGCGACGTTACCCCGCGCCATATGCCCTCTATGCGTCTAGGGGATTGAGCGAAAAGCCCGTCCACTAATGCGGGTTTTTTATTCCCGGAGTTATCTATACGACGGGCGATGGCCAAATCTTAAGGTGGTGCTAAAACGCCTTCATCTGCCAGAGGCAGCGAATGAGAGTGATATTTCTATTGGCAGCCTTGTCGATTTCATTCGCTGTGCAAGCAAGCGAATTCAAACAAAACACGGATCCATGCAGCAGAAACCACAAGCTTTTGACTGGTTTCATGAGGGCCAGGCAAGCCGGAATGCCCAAAGCTCGCGTTTACCAAGTTGTGGACCGTCAAGCGCAGGACCAGAAACTGAGACTTGAAACAAAAAAGATGGTCGACCTTGCTTACCGGTATCCGATTTATCCGACTCGCAAACAGAAGGAAAGTGCTCTTCGGGACGCTGTTGGCCCTGTTATTTGCAGTGAACACTTGCGCACAGACCGTCTACTTAAGTTGATTTTGTAGCCTTCATAAATTGGCAATGAAGTTCGCCAATTGCGTCGGCACAGCATATTAGAGAAATAGATCGCGCAGGATTTGCCTTCAGTCAAATAGCCTTCCCAAGTCGTGAGCGCTGGGATGAGTGTCGATGTCACACGAACGCGCTATCGGGATGACGCTACGGTCGCTCGCCTCATAGATTCGTCAAAGAGCAGGACTGTGAGTGCGATTTGCGCATATTCCGGGCTGTAGATCATTCTTTTCTGGGTCAAACTATTCCGTACTGAACTCAAACTTGTAACAGTCAGCCTAGGGTTAAGGCTACGTCTACTGAATGTTGCGGCCCTTCACCCGCCTTTCCTAGGCGACGCATTTAATCGCGCTCAGCAGGTGTTTCGCCCGGTCAAGCGAACTCTGAAAGCTCATCGAGCTTGCCAATACTTTCATTGGTTGCCATACGAGCATCTTGATAAGTAAAGGTCTCTCCTTCAGCGATATCCGAAACGTATAACCCATCCCTGAAGAAAAGAGCGATCGAAATTGGCCAAGCGTTAATCCAGACGCAGCCGCCAATCTTGAGGCGTCTGCCCGGTGTGGACACTTTGTGGGCGTTTAAGCGGAAACGAGCGTGGGTTTATTAAACCCCAGAAACCAAAAAGCCCCGCGTAGCGGGGCTTCGAGATATGGTGCCGGCACCAAGAGTCGAACTCGGGACCTACTGATTACAAGTCAGTTGCTCTACCAACTGAGCTATACCGGCGTGGTGGGCGCAGATTATATCCAGTTTTTTTAAGTTGTAAACCCCTAGCTAGCTGATTCGCTTAGAAAAATATCTATGCGTCATTTAAGGTTGGTTTCTATCCAGAACTTGCTGCCGGACAACCATTTCCCAGACCGCAGGGAGAATCGAATTGTAGGGCCAATTCGCGCGCACCAGAATACGGGGCGCCATTCGAGATGCCTCTGATGCTTATGCACAGCCGGAGCAGGGGTTGAGGCCAAAACAGGGTGGGCTTTGTCGCTGCAATTCATCGGGCTGCAAGCTGCTGTTTTTTCTTGAAATTAGCCAGCAGTCAAAAAAATAGATGACAAACGGACTCCCTAGCTACCTAGGTTTTTCAGTGGTCCTAAAATTTTCATCAACAGAGTTATCCACAGGATGATGTGTTTCATTGCTCTAGTGACGTTCTGCAAGCAGCATTAAGTTACGGGGAGTGATGCGAGTCTCGCAAAACGTTCCAAGTTGGACAGCGTAGTCGCGATCTTGTAAATAGCCAGCGCGGTCGAGCACTAACCATAGCTCCAGCGGTCGGCGAAACAGCCCGCGAACCAGTTCAAGGTTGCGTACATTGCCTAGGCGTTGCCAGCCAGCCGTTTCCAGCGCCACCCAATCTTGCTGACCCACGGCTGGTAAATGCCTTAGCGCAGCCAGCTCACGGCAGTAATCAGCAAAAGGTTTATCCAGCCAAGCGACGGGCAGCGATGGCGTTGACAGATAATCGTCAATGCCTCGTAACTTTCGCTGAAGGAGATCAAACGCCAAACGGCGCGCCATTGAGGTGTCGCGCTGGCGACGTACGCGAGCCCCGGCAGTGACGGTTTCGCTAAGCGGTAGATTCAAATCTTCTAGGGACAACCGCAGGGTTGAAGCCTTGCCTTGGGCTGACACTGCTTGATACTCGGGGGCGTTGATGCGGTTGTAACAGCACGGTGCAATTGCGAGCTGCCGGCAACCGGCGTCGGCGGCGATGCGCATCAATTGCATATGCAGGTCGCCACACGCGTGCAGGGCCACGGGCGTATGCCGAGGGTAAACATGATCAGCGGCATCGGCGGCCAAAACGTTCTGTTGGCGATGCTCGGCATCAATGCCTAGCCGTCGGCTGAGTTGATTGCCTGCGTCTACCAGCAGCGGATCGTGCTCCAGGCAGGTCAGTGCTTGGCCACTATGTGCCAGATGTCGCCCCAAGTGGCCTTTGCCCGCGCACCAGTCGAGCCAATGCTCAGGAGTGCGTCGAAAATTCAAAGCATCGGCGAACGCTTTGATCTGCTGCCATTTACGCCCCGGCACGTCGGTGCCTAGGCGTGATGGCCATTGCCCCGGCGCGGTGGATGGTAAATCGCCTATCTCGCTTAGTGCGATGGACTGTGCCGCCAATTGTGCAAACGGGGCTGGGGCGCGTAAACGCTGTGGATGATTGTGCGCGGCTTCAGCATCTGCCAGTGAGCGCGAACGTAGCCAAGTCGCCAGCTCGGCGTGCTCAGGCTCCCACGGCAAATGGTGGTGAGTAAACGGACGTGGCCGCCAGAGTGTTTGGTGGGCCACCAGAAAGTCGTCGAGTTCGCGAAACCGCTTCCGAATCTGGTCGCCCTGAAGTACGCCGATCAAAGAATGCTAAAGGGAAAATAGCGGTCATTGATTTTCTTGTAGGTGCCGTCGTTGATGATGTCTTTCAGTGCGGCGTTCAACTGTTCCTTTAGCGGGTCTCCTTTGCGCACGGCGATGCCGATCTTGTCGTTGTCGATGACGGGCGCACCTTTGAACTCGTAGGATTCTCCGGCTTCGCTTTTCAGCCATTCGTAGCTGACAAACTTGTCTGCAAGCACGGCGTCCAGATTGCCGGCGCTCAGGTCGGCGTAGGCATCCGCCTGGGTGTCATACAACTTGATGACAGCGCCAACGCCGAGGTTGTCGTTTAGCCAAGTCGCGGCCAAGGTACCACGTGGGGCGCCGATGGTTTTACCGTTCAGAGTGTCTTTGAGGGTGGCTTTATCAATGTTCAGTTCAGTGGCTTTCGGGCCAATGAACTGCAGCTTGTTGGAGTAATAGGGGTCAGTAAAGTCGACCACTTGTTTGCGCGCTTCGGTGATCGACATAGACGACACCAGAAAATTGAACTGATCAGCGTTCAGGGCCGTAATTATGTTGTCCCAATCGGATGTTACTACCTCGCACTCGACCTTCATCTTAGCGCACAGTGCATTGCCAATATCCACATCAAAGCCCACGACTTGACCGCTGGCGTCTTTGTTATTGAAGGGTGGGTAAGCGGCCTGGACGCCTATTTTCATTTTGTCCGCAGCAACCGCACCGTTCGCGAACGCCAGCGCGGCTATGGCGGTCAGGACAAACTTTCTATACGTCTGCATGCAGTTGCTCCGTGAGCGGTGGCTGGCTTTGGAATAGGCGCACATTATCGTAAATACAGGTCATAGCGACGTTATTGTTGATGGAGATTGAGTGTAGAAGTTGCTTGTGAGCAGCTGCCCACAAAAAAGGTCCGTACTACATCGAAATACTTGCCCACAATCTCTGTTGGCGCTTCTGTGGATAACATGTTCACGGTCTTCTATAAGCCCCGTTACTCGTGGCGTTGCGGCGCATGATCAAAAAGTGATCAATAGTGTTCTGTAGGTATGCTTTCAGATAAGTCACGGTTTTTCTTGGCTTTTTCCACAGGCAAAATCCGACTTGCCCACAATTGCTGTGGGTGGGTCTGTGGATAACTTGTTGGCGAAAGGCTGGAAAGGGCGGCGGGGTTAGTGTTAGCGGCTGTTGGTTGAATTTTGATCTATTGGTGTTCAGCCACGGTCTTTCTAAAGGATTCTGCTTCGCTGGAAAACGCAATTCCTGTGAGCGAACTCATTGACGAAGAAAATGGCGCGGTATAACTGGGACACCGCGCCATTTAGTCACTCGTGATTGACCGCCACACCTTTCAAATACGGCGCTGGCGCCGCGCCGAGATTTTCAAGCAACCGAGCGCTATACCAATCTACAAAGTTGACCACACCAAACTCATACGTCTTCGAATAAGGGCCTGGCTGGTAAGCGTCGGAGTTAATACCGCGCTGATTTTCTTCGGCCAAGCGACGGTCTTGGTCGTTGGTTGCGTCCCACACTTGGCGCATCCGTTCGACGTCGTAGTCCACGCCTTCCACTGCGTCTTTGTGTACCAGCCACTTGGTGGTGACCATAGTTTCCTGCGCGCCCAACGGCCACACTGTAAAGACGATGATGTGGTCACCCATGCAGTGGTTCCACGAATGGGGCAGGTGCAGGATACGCATCGAGCCCAAATCAGGATTCTTGATCCGCCCCATAAGTTTTTTGCTGCCCTGCTTGCCGTCCAGGGTCATCGAAACCGTGCCTTTAAGCAGCGGCATGCGCACGATGCGGTTACGCAAGCCAAAGCTGGCATGTGCGTAAGGAATCTTCTCGGCTTCCCACGCAGCAGCGGACGCGGCAACGTGATCCTTGAAGGCTTGGTCGGCCCGTGGATCGGTGACGTCGTCCCACTCCAGCAGGGTTTTCAGCAGTTCCGGGTGCGCCGCGTTGCAGTGGTAGCACTCGCGGTTGTTTTCCAGCACCAGCTTCCAGTTGGCTTTTTCGAACAAGGTAGTGGAAATCGCCACCTTGGTGTTCTCCATGTCGTACGGTTCCATGTAGTGCGTCAGCGTCTGCAGGAACTCATCGATGGCCGGCGGTGTTTCAGCCAGGCTAATGAAGATGTAGCCGCCGGCAGTTTTCACGTTCACCGGCTTGAGGCCGTACTGCTTCATGTCGAAGTCGTCGCCCATTTCTGAACCGGCGAACAACAAACGCCCATCAAGCTCGTAAGTCCACTGGTGGTAGTGACATACCAGCTTGGCAACCTTGCCCTTGTCGCTGGTGCACAAGCGTGAGCCCCGGTGGCGGCAGACATTGTGGAACGCATGCACCTGACCTTCGGCGCCACGAATCACGATGATCGGGTTTTTGCCTACTTGCAGCGTCAGGTAATTACCCTTGCCAGGGATCTCGCAGGTCATGCCTGCAATTAGCCACTCTTTTTGAAAGATTTCCTGCATGTCGATTTCATAAAGTCGTTCATCGCTGTAGAAAGGCTGTGGCAGCGAAAACGTGCGCTCGCGGTTCTGCAGCATCTCGGCGGTGGCCTTACGTGCGGGTTCCAGCGGATCGCCCAAGCTCAAGGTTGCGGTGACGTCCATCTTTCAAGTCCTCATGACCGTTTTCGAGCGGTCGGCGAATAGGGCTAATACGGTTCTTTATAGCGTTAGCACGCAAGGTGTCAGTAGATTGCCGCCCATGCTTATGAATGGCGCTCTGACAGATCTCTTATAAAAAGCACACAAGTTCTTAGCGCCGAGTGTGCGGTCGGGCGCTGACTGATCCTTATCCATGGGCGACATGGCCGAATCCGTTCCCGACGCGCTAAGCCCAGTCTTTGGGGGCTGGTTGCGATAAGTACGTCAATGTCGCAGATAGGTAAGTGGTCATACTGCTCCTTAAGCAAAATCCGCACTATAAGGCCGACATTCGGCCGTGGAGATAAGCATGTCCAACACTTTCCTTAATCCGGTAACTACCCAGACTTGGGCTAATGGCCGTCACCCAGTGCGCGTCGTTAAGGTGATCCAGGAAACCTGGGACGTGCGAACCTTCTGCTTCATGGCCGACCAGCCAATCTTGTTTTTCTTTAAGCCTGGTCAATTCGTAACATTAGAGCTTGAGATAGACGGCGTGCCGGTGATGCGTTCCTACACCATTTCCAGCTCACCGTCCGTGCCGTACAGCTTCTCGATCACCATCAAGCGCGTGCCCGGCGGCAAGGTCTCCAATTACCTGCACGACACGCTGCATGAAGGTCAGGAGTTGGCAGTACACGGTCCCGTGGGGCTGTTCAACGCCATGGACTTCCCGAACCCGAAGATTCTCTACCTCAGCGGGGGCGTTGGTATTACGCCGGTCATGTCCATGGCGCGCTGGTTTTACGACACCAACGCCAATGTCGACATGGTCTTCGTGCACAGCGCCCGTACGCCCAAAGACATCATCTATCACCGCGAACTAGAGCACATGGCGTCGCGGATCGATAACTTCAGTCTGCACCTGATTTGTGAAAAGCATGGTTTGGGTGAGCCGTGGGCCGGTTATCGCGGTTACTTGAATCAGAAGATGCTGGAATTGATGGTTCCTGATTTTCTGGATCGCGAAGTTTTCTGTTGCGGGCCGACGCCTTACATGACTGCCGTAAAACGCTTGCTGGAAGCTAATGGTTTCAACATGGCTCAGTACCATGAAGAGTCATTCGGTGCGACCCCGCCCGAAGCGCGCGCGGATGCGGTGGAGCAAGCCGAAATCGCTGCTGACGCCCCGGAAGTTGATTTGGCGGACTTGCACCAAGTGGAATTTCTTTCTTCCGGCAAGAGCATTCGCGTCGCGCCGGGCGAAACCGTGCACGCAGCGGCCGCCAAGCTCGGTCTGCTGATTCCAAAAGCCTGCGGTATGGGAATTTGTGGCACGTGCAAGGTGATGAAGTTGGGCGGGGAAGTAGAGATGGATCACAACGGGGGTATCACTGACGAAGACGTTGCCGAGGGCTACATCTTGTCGTGCTGCAGCGTGCCGAAGGGCGATGTGCGGATCGATTTTTAAAGCTGATCGCGGCCTTCGGCCGGTCCTATAGACGGGCCAATATTCAGACGTGGACAGCTCTACCAACCCGTTGAACTGCACCCTGGAAATTGGACTTATGTCCAACGTTCGGGGCGCAGTTCACGTGTATGAGAATTTATTCGCGAGTGGCTTACAACCTGAAGCGCGACACCATACTGCTCAGGTCCACCGCCAGGCGCGATAGTTCGTTGCTGGCGGAGCTGGTCTGAGTAGCACCCGTGGCCGATTGCACTGACAAGTCGCGGATATTCACCAGATTGCGGTCAACTTCCCTGGCCACTTGCGCTTGCTCTTCTGCCGCGCTCGCGATAACCAGGTTGCGTTCGTTTATTTGCACGATGGCAACGTTGATGGTGTCTAGCGCCAAGCCTGCGCCTTTAGCAATATTCAGCGTCGACTCAGCACGCTCGGTGCTGTTGCGCATCGAGTTAACCGCCTGCTCAGTACCGCCCTGAATGCTGCCGATCATCCGTTCGATTTCGCTGGTGGACTGTTGAGTGCGGTGCGCCAATGCGCGAACTTCGTCAGCGACGACGGCAAATCCACGGCCCGCTTCACCGGCGCGCGCGGCTTCGATCGCTGCGTTAAGGGCCAGCAAGTTGGTCTGGTCGGCCAGGCCCCGAATCACGTCCAGCACCTTGCCGATATCGCGGGATTCGTTAGCCAGGTTGCCGATCAGTTCGGCGGTGCTTTGTACGTCGCCGCTCATGCGTTCGATAGCGCCGACGGTTTCCATGACCAACTCGCGGCCATCGCTTGCCGATGTGGTGGCATTTTTTGACGCGTCGGAGGTGCTGACGGCATTGCGCGCGACTTCCTCCACGGCGGTGGTCATCTGGTTGACTGCCGTTGCCGCTTGTTCGATTTCTTTGTTTTGCTGCGCCAATCCCCGAGCACTTTCATCGGTCACGGTGTTGAGCTCTTCAGCCGCCGACGCTAGCTGGGTGGCGGACCCTGAAATGTGGTGCAGCGTGTCGCGTAATTTTGCCTGCATCTTTTGCATGGCCTTGAGCAAGCGCCCGATTTCGTCACTGCCTTCAACTTTAATTTGGCGCGTCAGGTTACCTTCAGCGATGTCTTCGGCTACCAATAAGGCTTCCGAAACCGGGTGCGTGATGCTGTTGGTTAGCAACCAAGCGAACAGCACCGTCAGGAAAGTTGCAATGATGAGAAGCCCGACCACCATGTTGAACGCCAGCGAATACTGATCGGCGCCTTCAGCATTAGCAATGGTCATCTGTTGGGTATTGATATCTACCAATTTAGTCAGGATGACGTTCATCTGGTCCGAGTTATCTTGAAGATCGGCGTTGAGCAGCGTTTCCAGCTCGTCGATCTTATTGGCCCGGCTCAAACTTCGCATACGGTCTTCAAGCTGCCGGTACTGAGCGACCAACTGCAAAAACTGGTTATACGTGGTCTTTTCGTCGGCACCTTCGATGAGTTTTTCGTAACTGGCTTGAGCTTCAGTCACCATTTGATCGCGTTTGGTCATTGAGTCCAGAGTTTTCTCCTGGACTATCGGATCGCGGTTTAGCGCTAGGCGAAAAGACAGCACACGCAAGCGAACGCTATGTTCAATCAGCTTGTCCAGGTTTCGGATACTGGGCAGGGTGTTCTGAGTAATGACCTCGCCCGCGGTGCGAATTTTGTTCATTTGCGTCAGGGCAAAAACACCCAGAATCAGCATCAATGCGCCTATCAGAGAAAATCCGAGAAATGCGCGCGGTGCGATATTGATATTTCGAAGAGACATAGGATTTCCAGGGGCGCGTTCCGCGCAGCGAGAAGCAAATAGACAGCAACCTGTATCACCTATCGGACGCAAGACTAAAGTCTTGAGTGTGTTGACCGAGTATTTGTCGTCTTTCGGATAGGTCCGACGACCAGCAGGAACCAGAGTGGGAAAATGCAGTCAGTAGCACTCGTTATGCATTTACGGTGGGGTGACTTTTCTTTATCGTGTGCGCCCTTGAAATTTGCTTGAGAAATCAAAATGTTGGAATCATCCCTGAGTCAATTGGAACAACTGGTCGGCGACCTCGTACAGCAGAATCAGGCGCTGCAAGCCGCTAATTCGCAGCTAAGCGCAGAGCTGGCGCAAGTGAAGGATGAAAATGACAGTCTTCAATTGAATGTGTTGGAGCAAGAAGAAAAACAAGGCGCGACCGCTGCCCGGATTCAGGCGCTGGTTGATCGTGCCACCCGCGTTACCGCTGTCAGCGCATGAGTAACGACAGGGACGGGATCAAGGTCGTCTCGATTCTGGGCAACGACTACTCGATCAAGGCGCCGATTGGAGAAGAGCAAACCCTCCTGGAAGCCGCGGTTATGCTCAAGGCAGCCCTGGCAGACACCAAGCGCAAATACCCCAGTCTGATGGGTGACAAGTTGCTGGTGTTGGCCGCGTTGAACCTGTGTTCGCAGCAAGTCGAACTCAAGCAGCGGCACAAAAAGGAACTCAACCGTTATCAAGAGCAAGTCAGCGCCACGGTTGAAGTGATATCCAAGACTATTGCTCAGGGCTGAATCGAGCCGGTAATGCGGTGCAACTCTGTGGGACCGAATTCATTCGGGAAGGAAACAACGCGGTGTTACCGACAGTCCGCGCCGCCCAATTCCCGAATAAATTCGGTCCCACAGAAAAGCCACCAATCTGCATTTATCCCGCCTGCATCACTAACCGAATGTCCGCCGCCAATTCACGTACGCGGTCTTCCTCGGTATCCCATGAGCACATGAACCGCGCGCCTCCATCGCCGATGAAGGTGTAGAAGCGCCAGCCTTTATTCGTCAGTGCTTTGATCGCAGGTTCCGACATCTGTAAGAACACGCCGTTAGCTTGCACCGGAAACATGAGTTCTACGCCGGGAATGTCTTTCACCAATTCCGCGAGCAGTTGCGCGCAATGGTTGGCATGGCGGGCGTGCTTGAGCCATGCGTCGTTTTCCAGCAGGCCAACCCATGGCGCTGAGAGGAAGCGCATCTTCGACGCCAATTGCCCGGCTTGTTTGCAGCGGTAATCGAAGTCTTCGGCCAGCTTGTGGTTGAAGAACAGAATCGCTTCGCCCACTGCCATGCCGTTTTTGGTGCCGCCGAAACACAACACATCAATGCCGGCTTTCCACGTCAGCTCGGCGGGTGTGCAATTAAGGAAGGCGCAGGCATTGGAGAATCGCGCGCCGTCCATGTGCAGGTGCAGACCGAGTTCTTTGCAGGTGGCGCTGATGGCCTTGAGTTCTTCTATCTGATAAACGCTGCCGACTTCAGTTGCTTGGGTCAGGGTCACAACCCGGGGTTTGGGGTAGTGAATATCCTGACGCTTGAGTGCGACTTCGCGAATCGACTCCGGGGTCAGCTTGCCGTTTTCGCTGCGGGCGGTCAGCAGTTTGGAACCGTTTGAAAAAAACTCAGGCGCGCCGCATTCGTCGGTTTCGACGTGGGCGGTTTCCGAGCAGATAACGCTATGGTAACTCTGGCATAACGACGACAACGCCAGAGAGTTGGCGGCGGTGCCGTTGAAGGCGAAAAACACCTCGCAGTCGGTTTCGAACAATTGACGGAAATGATCCGACGCGCGAGCGGTCCATTCATCATCGCCATATGCCCTTTGATGGCCGTGATTGGCCTGTTCCATGGCGGCCCAGGCCTCGGGGCAGATCCCGGAGTAGTTGTCGCTGGCAAACTGCTGGCTTTTATCTGTCATGGCCGATTCCCTTTGATCGAAGATGGCGCACTTTACCCACGATTGCGGGTTCAGGTCATGGGTTGTTCGGTTTTGCCCGACTGTGGAGCGTTATGAGATCGTCGCAAACGATGACAAGAGACACCGCGCTAGACCTGTTGAAGTGGTTGGCGGTGCTGAGCATGGTTCTCGATCATCTGCGCTATGTAGGCTGGTCGCTGAACATTCTATACGTGCCGGGCCGCTTGGCCTTTCCGTGGTTTTGCCTGGCGATTGCCGCCAATCTTGCACGTAAAGGATCGGGTCAGGGCGTTCAGTGGCGTTATTTGGGATCGATGGTGGTGTTCGCGTGTGTGGCGGAACTGCCGTATCGCCTGTACATATCGGCTGATGCGACGACGTTGAGCGTGATGCCGACGTTGGCTGTAGGGCTGCTGGTGGCGCGGGGCTGGATTGATCGCACGGTTTCGGCGTGGGTGCTGGCAGGCTTGGCATTGCTGCTGGCATGGGTTTTTCGCGAACAGCTGATGTTCGGCTTTTATGGTGCACTGTTACCGTTGTCGTTTTTATGGGCGCTGCGCAGACCCTGGTACGCCGCGCTGTTGCCGGGGGCAGTGTGTTTGGCAAGCAATGCCTGGCCGCAAATGTTTGCCGGCGCCAGTTGGGGTGACCCAATCTCGATTGGCGGGATTATCGTGTGCTTGTCTGCGCCGTTGATCGGGCTGGCGATCTTGCGCTCTCATCCACCTATCGCGATTTGGCCCATGCGCCGCTGGGCGTACGCAATCTATCCCGTGCATTTTTTGCTGTTATTGGCCCTGCGGACAGCAGTCGGGCCACTGTAGCTGGCCCCCCCCCGCTGATTTCGAGCGGAAAACCTGGGCCGGCTGCATTGACGCTTTCGTTGGCAAGCCCACTTCCACAGGATTTCGGCAGGCCCGGAATAAATAGTAGGCATCGAACATTCATCGCACGGCGGCTCCTACCGCGCGCTTGCTCGCGATCAGATGCGCAGCAGTCGTAAACCTTGAATTCAGCCTTTGGGATCGCCTCGCGCTCCATCGGAGGCAAGCCCGCTCCTACATCTTTAGCCACCAATTATCTCTGCGCGCCAACCCATGTCGTAAACGCACCTTTGCGTGGCGTCCATAGGCATTTGGCCTGTCTGCGTCGGACCTACCATCGCATCCAAAGGGCGCTTTACAAGCCCTATCGATAAGCTAGGCGCAGCGCCGCCGCTGGGAGAACCGCGATGTTCAGCAAGCTAGACCAAATCCAAGGTTATGACGATGCACTGTTGGCAGCGATGAATGCCGAGGAGCAACGCCAGGAAGACCACATTGAGCTGATCGCTTCGGAAAACTACACCAGCAAGCGTGTAATGGAAGCTCAAGGCAGCGGCCTGACCAACAAATACGCCGAAGGCTACCCCGGCAAGCGTTACTACGGCGGCTGTGAACACGTCGATAAAGTTGAGTCGCTGGCCATCGAACGCGCCAAGCAATTGTTCGGCGCCGATTACGCCAACGTTCAGCCGCACTCCGGCAGCCAAGCGAACGCCGCTGTTTATCTGGCCCTGTTGAATGCAGGCGACACGGTATTGGGCATGAGCCTGGCCCATGGCGGTCACCTGACTCACGGCGCCAAGGTCAGCTTCTCCGGCAAGCTCTATAACGCAGTGCAATACGGCATCGACACCACCACGGGCTTGATCGACTACGACGAAGTCGAGCGCATCGCCATGGAATGTAAGCCGAAAATGATCATCGCCGGGTTCTCGGCGTATTCGAAGACTCTGGATTTCCCGCGTTTTCGCGCCATCGCCGACAAAGTGGGCGCTTACCTGTTCGTCGACATGGCCCACGTTGCCGGTCTGGTCGCTGCGGGTCTTTACCCGAACCCGCTGCCGTACGCTGACGTCGTGACCACCACCACCCACAAAACCCTGCGCGGTCCACGTGGCGGTTTGATTCTGGCTAAAGCCAACGAAGAACTTGAGAAAAAATTCAACTCGGCGGTATTCCCGGGTGGCCAAGGTGGGCCATTGATGCACGTTATCGCCGCCAAAGCGGTGTGTTTCAAAGAAGCTATGGAGCCAGGCTTCAAGGTGTATCAGCAACAAGTGATCGACAATGCTCAAGCTATGGCGCAAGTGTTCATGGACCGTGGCTACGATGTCGTTTCCGACGGTACTGACAACCACCTGTTTTTGGTCAGCCTGATTCGTCAGGGCCTCACCGGTAAAGAAGCTGACGCCGCCTTGGGCCGCGCGCACATTACCGTGAACAAAAACTCGGTACCGAATGATCCACAATCGCCCTTCGTCACCTCGGGCCTGCGTATAGGCACCCCGGCTGTCACGACACGCGGTTTCAAAGTGACCCAGTGCGTCGAGTTGGCGGGCTGGATTTGTGACATTCTCGACAACCTCGGCGATGCCGATGTCGAGGCCAATGTTGCCAGCCAAGTTGCCGCGCTGTGCACCGATTTTCCGGTTTATCGCTGAGTCAGGAGTAGATCCATGCAGCATTACTCAGGCTTCGGCCTCTTCAAGCACTCCCTCAGCCATCATGAAAACTGGCAGAAGATGTGGCGCACGCCGACCCCGAAAAAAGTCTACGACGTGGTTATCGTCGGCGGCGGCGGGCATGGTTTGGCCACGGCTTACTATTTAGCCAAAGAGCACGGCATCACTAACGTGGCCGTGGTCGAAAAAGGTTGGTTGGGCGGCGGCAACACCGCGCGCAACACCACCATCGTGCGCTCCAACTACTTGTGGGACGAATCGGCGCACTTGTACGAGCACGCCATGAAACTGTGGGAAGGCTTGTCGCAGGACATCAACTACAACGTGATGTTCTCTCAGCGCGGCGTCTATAACCTGTGCCATACCCTGCAAGACATGCGCGACTCAGAACGCCGGGTCAGTGCTAACCGTCTGAACGGCGTGGACGGCGAGTTGCTCAATCAGAAACAGGTCGCAGAAGAAATCCCGTACCTGGACTGCTCGAAAAACACCCGTTATCCGATCATCGGCGCCACCGTTCAACGCCGTGGCGGCGTTGCGCGTCACGATGCTGTGGCCTGGGGCTTTGCCCGCGCGGCTGACGCCTTGGGCGTTGACCTGATTCAACAAACCGAAGTCATTGGTTTCCGTAAAGAAAACGGCGTGTGCATCGGTGTGGAAACCAATAAAGGCTTCATCGGCGCCAAGCGCGTCGGCGTCGTCACTGCTGGTAACTCCGGGCACATGGCTAAACTGGCGGGCTTCCGCCTGCCGATCGAATCACACCCGCTGCAAGCACTGGTGTCTGAGCCGATCAAACCGATTATCGACAGCGTGATCATGTCCAACGCGGTTCACGGCTACATCAGCCAGTCCGACAAGGGCGACTTGGTGATCGGTGCCGGTATCGACGGTTGGGTTGGCTATGGTCAACGCGGTTCATACCCGGTGATCGAACACACGATTCAGGCCATCGTCGAGATGTTCCCGGTGTTGTCCCGTGTGCGCATGAACCGTCAGTGGGGCGGTATCGTTGACACCACGCCAGACGCGTGTCCGATCATTTCCAAGACCCCGGTGGGCAACATGTTCTTCAACTGCGGTTGGGGCACCGGTGGTTTCAAAGCCACTCCGGGTTCGGGCAACGTGTTTGCCGCAAGCCTTGCTAAAGGCGAGATGCACCCCTTGGCAAAACCATTTTCCATCGACCGTTTCCACAACGGTGCGCTGATCGACGAACACGGCGCCGCGGCTGTCGCCCACTAACAGGAGAAATCCCTATGTTGCACATCTTCTGTCCTCACTGTGGCGAGTTGCGCTCTGAAGAGGAGTTTCACGCTTCGGGGCAGGCTCATATCCCGCGTCCATTGGACCCGAACACCTGCACTGATGCTGAGTGGGGCGATTACATGTTTTTCCGCGATAACCCACGCGGCCTACATCACGAGTTGTGGGACCACGTTGCCGGTTGCCGTCAGTATTTCAATGCGACCCGTGACACCGTGACCTACGAAATTCTCGAGACTTACCTGATCGGCGAGAAACCGCAGTTCACCGCTAAAGCGGCTACTCCGGTATTGGGAGACAAGGCATGAGCCAGAACAATCGCCTGCCTAACGGTGGCCGTATCGACCGTAGTAAGGTGCTGAATTTTACCTTCAATGGCCAGAGCTATCAGGGCTATGAAGGCGACACATTGGCCGCTGCATTGCTGGCCAATGGCGTCGACATTGTTGGCCGCAGCTTCAAGTATTCGCGTCCTCGAGGGATTTTCGCCGCCGGCTCCGAAGAGCCGAACGCGGTATTGCAGATCGGTTCGACCGAAGCCACGCAAATTCCCAACGTGCGCGCCACGCAACAAGCGCTGTATCAGGGTTTGGTCGCCACCAGCACCAACGGCTGGCCGAGCGTAAACACTGACGTGATGGGGATTCTCGGTAAGGTCGGCGGCAAGCTGATGCCGCCGGGCTTCTACTACAAAACCTTCATGTACCCGCAATCGTTCTGGATGACCTACGAGAAGTACATTCGTAAGGCCGCGGGTCTTGGCCGTTCGCCGACTGAGAACGACCCTGACACCTACGATGCGATGAACCATCACTGTGACGTGTTGATTGTGGGCGCCGGCCCTGCTGGCCTGGCTGCTGCATTGGCTGCTGGTCGCAGCGGTGCTCGGGTCATCCTCGCCGATGAACAGGAAGAGTTCGGCGGCAGCCTGCTCGACAGCCGTGAAAGCCTGGATGGCAAACCGGCGGCCGAATGGGTTGCGACGGTGCTGGCTGAGCTGAAGACCCTGCCGGACGTAATCCTGTTGCCCCGCGCCACGGTCAACGGCTACCACGACCATAACTTCCTGACCATTCACGAGCGCCTGGCCGATCACCTCGGTGACCGTGCGCCAATCGGCCAAGTACGTCAGCGTATGCACCGGGTTCGCGCCAAGCGTGTCGTGCTGGCGACCGGTACTCACGAGCGTCCACTGGTTTACGGCAACAACGACGTGCCGGGCAACATGCTGGCTGGCGCTGTTTCCACCTACGTGCGTCGTTACGGCGTGGCACCGGGTAAAAAACTGGTGCTGTCGACCAACAACGATTACGCCTACCGCGTTGCATTGGATTGGCTCGACGCTAGCCTGCAAGTGGTGGCTATCGCTGACGCCCGGAGCAATCCACGCGGTGCGTTGGTTGAAGAAGCACGGGCCAAAGGCATTCGGATTCTGACCTCCAGCGCCGTAGTTGAAGCGCGTGGCACCAAGCGCGTAACTGCCGCGCGGATTGCCGCCATCGACGTCAAAGGCCATCGCGTTACCAGCCCTGGCGAGTGGCTCGATTGCGATTTGGTCGGCAGCTCCGGTGGTTACAGCCCCATCGTTCACTTGGCCTCCCATTTGGGCGGCAAGCCGATCTGGCGTGAAGACATCCTCGGTTTCGTACCGGGCGAAGCACCGCAGAAACGCGTGTGCGTTGGCGGTATCAATGGTGTGTTCGGCTTGGCTGATGCCCTGGCCGATGGCTTTGAAGGCGGCGCTCGCGCAGCCAATGAAGCGGGCTTCAAGATCGTTGAAGGCACATTGCCCAAAGCGCTGACCCGTTTGGAAGAGCCGACCCTGGCGTTGTTCCAGGTGCCGCACGAAAAAGCCACGGCACGGGCGCCCAAGCAATTCGTCGACCTGCAAAACGACGTCACCGCCGCCGCCATTGAACTGGCGACCCGCGAAGGCTTTGAGTCGGTTGAACACGTTAAGCGCTATACCGCACTGGGTTTCGGTACCGATCAAGGCAAGCTCGGCAACGTCAACGGTCTGGCGATTGCTGCCCGCTCGTTGAACATGTCGATCACCGAAATGGGCACTACGATGTTCCGCCCGAACTACACCCCGGTCACCTTCGGCGCCATCGCCGGTCGTCACGCCGGTCACATCTTCGAGCCTGTGCGCTTCACGGCGCTGCACGCCTGGCACGTTAAAAACGGTGCCGAATTCGAAGATGTCGGTCAGTGGAAGCGTCCGTGGTACTTCCCGAAAAACGGCGAAGACCTGCACGCAGCCGTCAGCCGTGAATGCAAAGCCGTGCGCGACAGCGTCGGCCTGCTCGATGCCTCGACACTGGGCAAAATCGACATTCAAGGCCCGGATGCCCGTGAGTTTCTCAACCGCATCTACACTAACGCCTGGACCAAACTCGACGTGGGCAAGGCGCGTTACGGCCTGATGTGTAAAGAAGACGGCATGGTCTTCGACGACGGCGTAACCGCTTGCCTCGCCGACAACCACTTCTTGATGACCACCACCACTGGCGGCGCTGCACGCGTATTGCAATGGCTGGAAATCTATCAACAGACCGAATGGCCAGACCTGAAGGTGTACTTCACTTCTGTGACTGACCATTGGGCAACCTTGACGTTATCCGGCCCGAATAGCCGCAAGCTGCTCAGCCAAGTCACCGACATCGATCTAGACAAGGACGCGTTCCCGTTCATGACCTGGAAAGAAGGCTTGGTCGGCGGCGTCCCGGCACGGGTGTTCCGTATCTCGTTCACCGGTGAGCTGTCCTACGAAGTGAATATCCAGGCCAACTACGCCATGGGCGTTCTGGAAAAAATCATCGAAGCGGGCAAGCAGTACAACCTGACCCCGTATGGCACCGAAACCATGCACGTGCTGCGGGCCGAGAAGGGTTTCATCATCGTCGGCCAAGACACCGACGGCTCGATGACTCCGGATGACTTGAACATGGGCTGGTGTGTTGGCCGGACCAAACCGTTCTCGTGGTTGGGCTGGCGTGGCATGAACCGTGAAGATTGCGTGCGTGATCAACGTAAGCAGTTGGTGGGCCTCAAGCCGATTGATCCGACCAAATGGTTGCCGGAAGGTGCGCAGTTGGTGTTCGACACTAAACAGTCGATCCCGATGACGATGGTTGGACACGTGACGTCGAGCTACACCAACGGCACGCTGGGTTATTCGTTTGCGCTGGGTGTGGTCAAAGGCGGCTTGAAGCGCATGGGTGAAAGGGTGTTCGCACCGTTGGCCGATGGCAGCGTGATCGAAGCCGAAATTTGCTCCTCGGTGTTCTTCGATCCCAAAGGCGAACAGCAGAACGTTTGACGCGGGTTGCTTAACCTGTAGAAGCTAACTTTTGGCGAGAGGTTTGACGCGGTAATCCAGATCTACCGCTTCGCCAACAAGTTGGCTCTACAGAGCGCGTTTTGGCAACAATACAGAATTCAAACAGGTGCTCTATGACCACAGCCAACGTTTACCAACAACGGCCAACGACCGGTGAAAAAGCCGAGTCACCGTTGTTTCACGCCGACCTCGGCAGCTTGGTCGGCAAGGGCCGCAACAACCCTGGCGTGACGCTGCGCGAGAAAAAATTGTTGGGCCATCTGACACTTCGTGGCGATGGTCATGACGCAGCCTTCGCCGCAGGTGTACATAAAGCCTTGGGCATGGAGTTACCGGGCGCACTCAAGGTTGTGATCAGCGGCGAAAGCTCATTGCAGTGGCTCGGTCCGGATGAATGGCTGCTGATTGTTCCGAGCGGCGAAGAAATGGGCGCTGAGCAGCGTTTGCGCGACGCATTGGTCGGGCATCACATCGCCGTCATCAACGTCAGCGGCGGACAAAGCCTGCTGGAACTCACCGGACCAAAGGTTCGCGAACTGCTGATGAAATCCACCAGCTACGACGTGCACCCGAATAATTTCCCGGTGGGTAAGGCGATCGGCACTGTATTCGCCAAATCGCAATTGGTGATTCGTCGTACCGGCGAGCAGACCTGGGAATTAGTCATCCGCCGCTCGTTCTCCGATTACTGGTGGATGTGGCTGCAAGATGCCAGTGCGGAGTATGGGTTGAGTATCCAAGGCTAATCACTGTAGGACCGAATTCATTCGGGAAGCGGGCAATTGGGTTGGACTGATGCACCGCGGCGCTCCACTTCCGAATGAATTCGGTCCCACGGGTCAATTTGCAAACAAGGAACAGAAAATGAGCCGCGCCCCCGACACATGGATTTTGACTGCCGATTGCCCGAGCGTTTTAGGTACGGTGGACGCGGTGACCCGCTATCTGTACGAGCAGAATTGTTACGTGACCGAGCACCACTCCTTCGATGACCGGCTGTCGAGCCGGTTCTTCATTCGCGTCGAGTTTCGCCAACCGGAGGGCTTTGATGAAGAGGCATTCCGCGCAGGTTTGGCGGCGCGTGGTGAGGCTTTCGGGATGGCGTTCGAACTGACAGCGCCCAACTACCGGCCTAAAGTGGTGATCATGGTTTCCAAAGCTGATCACTGCTTGAATGACTTGCTTTATCGTCAACGCATCGGGCAACTGTCCATGGATGTCGTTGCTGTGGTGTCCAACCATCCTGACCTGGAACCCTTGGCACGCTGGCATGATGTCCCTTATCACCATTTCGCCCTTGATCCCCATGATAAATCCGCACAAGAGCGTCAGGTGTGGCAAGTAATTCAGGAAGCCGGCGCCGAACTGGTGGTGCTTGCGCGCTACATGCAAGTGCTGTCGCCCGAGCTGTGCCGTCGTCTCGATGGCTGGGCGATCAACATCCACCACTCGTTGCTACCGGGCTTCAAAGGTGCAAAACCCTATCATCAGGCCTACAACAAAGGCGTAAAACTGGTCGGCGCAACCGCGCACTACATTAACAACGACCTCGACGAAGGCCCGATCATTGCTCAGGGCGTCGAAACGGTCGATCACAGCCACTACCCCGAAGACCTGATTGCCAAAGGTCGTGACATCGAGGCGCAAACATTGGCCAGGGCAGTGGGTTATCACATTGAACGACGGGTGTTTTTGAACGCAAGCAGGACGGTGGTGCTTTAGGTGCAGCTTTAAGCTGCAAGCAATAAGAGAACAGCAGTACGAGGTGAGCTTGCACTTGCAGCTCACCCCCTTCCTCTTCACAACAACAAATACAGAGGTGACGGCATGTCTGGTAATCGTGGTGTGGTGTATCTCGGCGGCGGCAAAGTCGAAGTACAGAAAATCGACTATCCCAAAATGCAGGATCCGCGCGGCAAGAAGATTGAGCACGGTGTCATCCTGCGCGTGGTATCCACCAACATCTGTGGTTCCGATCAACACATGGTACGCGGCCGCACCACTGCCCAGGTCGGCCTGGTCCTTGGCCATGAGATCACCGGTGAAGTGATCGAAATGGGCAGCGGCGTCGAAAACCTGAAGATCGGCGACCTGGTATCGGTTCCTTTCAACGTAGCCTGCGGCCTGTGCCGCTCGTGCAAGGAGCAACACACCGGTGTCTGCCTGAGCGTCAACCCGGGCCGCCCCGGCGGTGCCTACGGTTACGTCGACATGGGCGACTGGACCGGTGGCCAAGCGGAGTATGTGCTGGTGCCGTATGCCGACTTCAACCTGCTCAAGCTGCCGGATCGCGACAAGGCCATGGAAAAGATCCGTGACTTGACCTGTCTCTCCGACATTTTGCCGACCGGTTACCACGGCGCTGTCACGGCGGGCGTTGGCCCAGGCAGCTCGGTGTATATCGCCGGGGCGGGTCCGGTCGGTCTGGCGGCCGCTGCTTCGGCGCGTCTGCTGGGTGCTGCGGTGGTGATCATCGGTGACGTCAACCCGGTCCGCCTGGCCCACGCCAAGGCTCAGGGCTTCGAAATCGCCGATCTGTCCCTGGACACGCCACTGCACGAGCAGATCGTCGCACTGCTGGGTGAGCCGGAAGTCGACTGTGCCGTCGACGCCGTTGGCTTCGAAGCTCGCGGTCATGGCCATGACGGCGCGAAGCACGAGGCTCCGGCTACCGTACTTAACTCGCTGATGGGCGTGGTTCGCGTGGCTGGCAAGATCGGTATTCCTGGCTTGTACGTCACCGAAGATCCAGGTGCCGTCGATGCCGCTGCGAAAATGGGCAGCCTGAGCATTCGCTTCGGTCTGGGCTGGGCTAAATCTCACAGCTTCCACACCGGCCAAACTCCGGTCATGAAGTACAACCGCCAACTGATGCAAGCCATCATGTGGGACCGCATCCATATCGCTGACATCGTCGGCGTTGAGGTGATCAGCCTGGACCAGGCGCCACGTGGTTATGGCGAATTTGATGCCGGTGTGCCGAAGAAATTTGTGATTGATCCGCATAAGTTGTTTAGTGCGGCGTAATGATTTGTCGGTAACAAAAAGGGCGCCTGAAGGCGCCCTTTTTTGTGAGTGATGGTTTTTGTGGAGCCAACCAATTGGCTCCTACAGGTAATTCTACAACCCTGCCAATGCCCCTTTATACAAGATCGGTCCGGTCGGTTTCCCGGTCGGCGAACCACCTGTAGGTTCAAGAGTGACCGCCAAGGTGACTGGCTTGTCCAGCAGTCGTTGTTGGCTTTCGCTCAAGTCGAGCCGACCTTTAGCGTTAGCTGGCAAAACACCGAGGGAAACCGGTTGGCCGTTTGCCGGGATGGCCCACAGTTCAAGGCTGCGGTCTGGATTGACGGATGCCAGTGTCAATGGCTCCACTTCCAGATGTCGGTTGTAAGCGTTGACACTGATCGCCGGTTGTTGGTTTGAGGCCATCAACGTGGCGTTGTAAGTGAGGGTGTCACGGTTGTAGAGCACACCCACAACAATCGCGATCATCAGCGAGCAGGCGACGGCAGCGATACGCAGCCAACTCCAGAGCGGCCGCTTGTGCGGCACATGCAGCGTTTGCGGGTTGATCCGCGCCACAATGGCCAGCCAGACGCGCTCTGGCACGGCTTGCTCGGGCAATGGATCAGTGAGGCTGGCAAGCGTTTTTTGCCAATGAGCCAATTCAGCACGCAATGCTGGATCATCCAACAGTAAATGCTCGAAACGAAGGCGCGCGGCAGTGGACATCAAACCGATGGCGTAGTCAGCGGCGAGGGCGCGGCGCAGTGCGGGTTGTTGATAATTCATGATTCAAGACACCTGCGCAGGCGCTCCATGCCTCGGCGAATCCACGATTTGACCGTGCCTAATGGCGCGGCCAATTGCGTGGCGAGATCAGCGTGGGACACTCCATGGAAATACGCCGTGATAATCGATTTGCGCTGCATCCCATCAAGGGTATCTAGACAGCGCTGCAATGCATTGGCTTCGCGCTGGCTGTCGAGTTGTTCATGGGCGGATGGGCCGTCGTCCATAAGCGCAGCGGCTTGGTCGTCGGTCAACGGGACTTCCCGGTGCTTGCGCAGTTGGTCAATGGCCATATTACGAGTGATGTTGACCATCCAAGTCATTGGAGCCGAAAGATTGGAATCGTAACGCGAGGCGTGATGCCAAATACGGACAAAGGCTTCTTGCAGGACTTCTTCGGCCAAATCGTTGCGACTCATACAACGCAAGGCGACAGCGAATAAGCGTCCGGAAACGCTGCGGTACAGGTTCTCAAAAGATCGGCGGTTGCCCAGCGAACATTGAGCCAATAATTGCCTGAGTTCATCGGCATCGACAGAAGAAATAGTGGCTCTCCAAACAAGATAAAGGTGCTGACCATGCTTTTTGGCAACTTCATGGCAGGGTAGTTCAGGTTTCTTCGCTGTTCCATTCACCTTTTATGCTCACTTCATAGGACGGTTTACGCGCTGTGGCTAAGCATCCGTGACCTGTAGGAGATGTCGTCCCGTCTTCGAAGCAGTGCGGCCGTGCCTCAACAACGGGATATGTAGGAGCTGCCGAAGGCTGCGATAAGGTCGGCACTACGTTCGGCTGTTAAAAAAACGGCCGGTTTCCGACCCCATCGCAGCCTTCGGCAGCTCCTACAAAGTGGGGCGTTAGCTCTTAGGCATCAGCACTTTGTCGATGACGTGAATCACGCCATTGGATTGCGTAACGTCGTATGTGCTGATGTCGGCAACGCCACCTTTTTCATCTTTGATGATGATGTTATGCGGACCGTTCATCATCAGGATCAGCTTGCCGCCGCTGACGGTGGTCAATTCGGTTTTACCGCCGCCCGCCTTGATACGCTTGGCGAGTTCCTCCATGTCAAGGTTACCGGCGACAACGTGATAGGTCAGGATATGGGTCAACGTGGCTTTGTTTTCAGGTTTTAGCAGGGTGTCTACCGTGCCTGCTGGCAAAGCGGCGAACGCCGAGTTGACCGGGGCGAACACAGTGAATGGGCCTTTACTTTTCAAGGTGTCGACAAGACCTGCGGCTTTCACTGCAGCGACAAGAGTGGTGTGGTCTGCGGAGTTGACGGCGTTATCGACAATAGTTTTGCTGGGCGACATACCCATGCCGCCAACCATTACCATGTGCGACATATCAGCCGCTTGCACGGTTGAAAACATAAAACCGGCGGACAACGCCAGTGTTAGGAGGCTGGCAATCATTGGCGCCTTAATCGAAGTGCGTGTCATGTGAGTGATCCTTATTAATTGGTTGGAAAATCGGCCAGAGGTCTGTCCGTGCTTGATATACGCAGCGCCTGCGGATATGGATGCATACCCGTGAACTATATTTTTCTTGCACTTAAGGAATAGGGCATCGCCGGCACCAGGGAACAATTCTGGAACTGCTGCGGTCAAAACGGCAGTTTTCTACCGGCATGGCCGGACATGAATCAAGGAGTTACATCGATGCAAATCACACGCGCTGTTGCACTCGCTACGCTTATGGTCTCGGCCGCGACCCCGGTATTCGCCTTCAACCTGAGTGACGTCGCTGGCGCGGTTGCCGGTTCCACCGGAGTTAATCAGAACGCGGCCTCTACGCCTCAAGCTTCCGGTCTGCTGAGTGCATTGGGCAGTCAATTGAACGTGACCCCGACGCAAGCCGTCGGCGGCACGGGCGCTTTAATGGGACTAGCCCAAAACAAATTGAGCAGTGGAGATTACTCAGCGCTGACCAAGTCAGTTCCGGGCCTCGATCAACTCTCTGGTGCGGGGGCACTCAGCAGTTTGTTGGGCAATGCGGGCGGTTCATCTGTCTCAGGCACGTTAGATAACGTTAAGAGCATGACCGACGTAAACTCGGCCTTCAGCAAGTTGGGCATTAGTGGCGACACAGCGAGCCAGTTTGCGCCAGTGATCCTGAAATACTTGGGTGACCAAGGCACCAGCGGCACGGTTTTGAAAAGTCTAAGCAGCATCTGGGGCGTCGGTAGCTAAAGGCCTAACGCATGATGTTGCGGAGTATTAATGCCGTTGTTTACGAATGTTTCACGTCGGCATGTTTATGCTGATGTCTATTAACGGTGGCGGCCCGCACGCTGTCTTCATTTTGAGAATCCCCCTACGTGAAATCGATTCTGGCGCTGTTTTCCTTGCTCGCGCTGCCTGTAATGGCTGCGGAGCCAACGTTATATGGTCGCTATGAGTACATCGGTGTGCCGGAATTCGGCGTCGTGCTCCAGGGCAAAATGGACACTGGCGCGTTGACCGCTTCGTTGTCGGCCAAAGACATTCAACTGTTCAAGCGAGATGGCGAAGACTGGGTGCGTTTCCGCCTGGCGACCAAGGATGCCAGCGATAAAGTTTACGAACATAAGGTCGCACGAATCAGCCGTATCAAAGGCCGTCTTGATGGCGACGAGGAAGATGAGTCGGTCGACCCAGCCAAGCGTCCGGTTGTAGATCTTGAGCTATGCCTGGGCAAGGCCAAGCGAACGGTAGAGGTCAATTTGGTAGACCGTCGTAATTTCAACTTTCCGTTACTAATCGGCGCCAAAGCCCTGCGAGAGTTTGGCGCGGCGGTTAATCCGGCTCGGCGTTACACCGCAGATAAGCCAGATTGTTGAGTCTGCTCGAACTTTTTTCGTCGGCAAGCCAACGGATAATTTGGGAGGCTTGCCCGCGAGGAGCCCGCACGGTCCAGCACGCATAGGTGTTTATTTCCATTGAGCGCCTAAACGCTTGGTTGTGTGCTCAGCATCGACGGCCGCTTGCTTACGTCCGCGTACCAGTTGGCCAGGCGTGGGTAACTGCTGCGCCAATTTAAATCTGGCTGGCGAAAGTCTAAATAGCCCAGCGCCGCGGCCACGCCGATGCTGGCGATATCGAATTGCGAGCTGAGCTCAGCGACCGCATCCTGCTCAAAATAGGCGAGCGTCCTCTGGATTTTTTCTGCCTGATTATCCAGCCATAAATCCCAGTGCTTTTCTGGCGGACGCAAGAAGGTTTCATAACGAATCAGCAGCGCTGCATCCAGCACGGCATCTGCTAGCGACGCCAGGGTCAACCTTCTCCAGCGCGCAGAGCCATCACGCGGGATCAACGGATTGCCCGCATGTTGATGATCGAAATAGTCGAGAATCACCCGACTGTCATCAATCACATTTCCGTCCGCCAGGCGCAAGGTCGGGAGCTTACCTGTTGGGTTTTCCTGAATGAGCACAGCATCGGGGCTTACCGGGGTAGGAAGCGTCTGTAGCAACGTCACGCGCTCAAACTGCCCTGTCTCATGCAACAAGATCAGAACTTTGCGAGCGAAAGGCGATGCCACGTTGTAGAACAGCGTGGTGCTGGGACTGGACATGGAAAATCCTCAGACGAGACAGTTGAGTAGACTAATTGGCGCCGGAGTGGGTGGCAATCTGGAATGGCCAAATTCTCAATCCACATACTCTACATACCGCGCCATCAGGTTCGGGCGCTGGAAGGTGTCGATTTGATCGATCTTGCCGCGCATGTCGTAGAGTTCTTGGTCGAAGGTAGCGTCGTCCATATCGATCCAGAACCTTGGATTGCGGCCAATCTTGCGGTCGTATTCAGCTGTTGTCGGGTCGAGATGTCGGTATTGTTCGTAGCGCGGCAAGTCTGGCAACGGGCGGCTGGTGTCCATGTAATTCTGCAGAAAATCCCACAGCGCGCAGCACAACTGACCTTCGCCGGGAGCGAATAAGGGCCGGAAGTTGATGACGATGTCGCGGTAGCGATGGGCGATGTACAGCACGTTCGTCACTAAACCCTGACGATCCGGGATAGTCGCGATGTAAGCATCGAACTCGTAAAACGGCGCAGTGAGTTCACCGATGGTGCCGTTCTTTTTGTACTCGCCGTTGTTGTCGTAATCGAAAAGGGTGACGAGACCTGTACGGCGGTTTATTTCCCAGATCGGGCCTCGGGAGGGCTTGACCCAGAGTTTAGGGAAATAGCGCATGATTAGGGAGGCGGTTGCCCAAGAAAATAATGGGATTCCTAAAAACCATGAGTAAACGCCAATAAATCCGTCTATTGCCAAGTCGCCCCAAGACATGTCTAAGACCAACCCTAGAACAACGTATGAAAGTACGCTTATCGGCAGAAGAAACAAAAAACCTCCTTTTCCAAATACTAGGAGGTAAGCCCAGAACTGCGATCGCTTTGACCATAAAGAAAACCTGAAGCGTTCGTGGTCGTGCCGGTCATGGAAATCTACATGCTCATAAGGCGCTGGCACATAGGTACCAAGGGTTAATTGTTCCTTTTTTACCTGCTCGGCTTTTTCCACACGACGTAATTTTACCGGCGCTGCTTCGCTCAAAAAATCGTCCAGCGCAACTTCTTGCGTTAGCCCCCAAGGGAGGCGAAATTTAGCGAAGCGCCGTATCCACGAGCGCTCTGCTGAAGGTGGTTGTTTGGGCATCCGGTCAGAGCGGTATGCGGTGACGGCGTAATAGGACGAATTTATTGCAGTCATTGGTCGTCATGCGCTTTATGGGTGGTTTCATCTGCCCAGAACGGTTGTTCGATTTCTTTGAAGTTGGGTGCGGCGTGGGCTGCGCCGAAAGGGGTTGGGTCTCTGGGCCTAGGTGCGGGAAATACCCAGGATGAACTGCCATCGCTTAGTGTCAGTTGGGCACGGACTTGCCATTGTGTGTGAACCGACACGGTGTCGTTTGAGCGTGAAACTTCAACCAGCGTTTCCCAAGGTGTTTGCAAGAATATTTCCATTCCATCGGGCTTCGGCCGGTACGCCTTAGGCTTGGCCTCGGGAAATAGGTGGGTTTCTTCGCGAGGCGGCCCATCAAAGCGAACGCGGGATCGGCGAACTTTCAGCAGTGCACACGAGGCTTTGGTGCTGAGGTCGCCCAGTCCGGTCAATAGGCCGGGCAGGTTGCTCTCGATTCGGATGCGGGTATCAGATGCGCGTATATCCATGGGCACCGGATTATAGTTCTCGATGCAGGCCGGGAGGCAGTATTCCGGGTTGGCTTCAACGGTGATCCGAATGTTGGCAAACAGGCTGACCAAGTAGTAGAACGCATTTTCCGGGGCTTGCAGATGGGGCGCTCGGTCACTGTTAGGGCCGAAGGGCCCCGCACTAATCCACATGGCATTCGAGGGACTCAATCCACATACTCCACATACCGCGCCATCAAGTTCGGGCGCTGGAAGGTGTCGATCTGATCGATCTTGCCGCGCATGTCGTAGAGTGCTTGCTTGAATGCGGCATCGTCCATATCGATCCAAAACCTTGGGTCGCGGCCGATTTTGCGGTCGTATTCAGCCGTTGTTGGATCGAGGTGGCGGTATTGTTCATAGCGCGGCAAGTCCGGTAGCGGCCGGCTGGTGTCCATGTAGTTTTGTAAAAAGTCCCATAACGCGCAGCACAACTGACCTTCGCCGGGTGCCAGCAAAGGACGAAAGTTAATCACGATGTCGCGGTAGCGGTGGGCGATATACAGCACGTTCGTCACTAAGCCTTGGCGGTCCGGGATGGTGGCGATGTAGGCGTCGAACTCGTAAAACGGCGCAGTGAGTTCACCGATGGTGCCGTTGTTTTTGTACTCGCCGTTGTTGTCGTAATCGAAGAGTGTGACGAGACCGGTACGGCGGTTAATTTCCCAGATGGGGCCTCGGGAGGGTTTGACCCAGAGGTGGGGGAGGAAGCGAATGACTAGGGCGGCGATTGCCCAGCAGAAAAGTTGCGGCAGTAGAAGTACATGCGCTGATGCTTCGAATAACGAAACTAATGCGTCTAGATAGGGTTCTCTAGATTTAGTGGCACCAGCGAAGATAGTCATTAAATACACGGGAAGTACGATAATGAATCCCCACTTTCCGAATAGGTTTAGATAGATCCAAAACTGAGATCTTTTTGACCACAACGAAAACCTGAAGCGTTCATTATCGTGCCGATCATGGAAGTCCACGTGTTCGTATGGCGCTGGTACATAAGTACCTAAAGCCACCTTTTCCTTTTTTTCCTGCAAGCCTTTTTCTACCCGTCGGAGATCCTCAGGTGACGCCTCTGTCAAAAAATCATCGGGTGCGACTTGTTGAGTTAGTCCCCACGGCAAACGCACCTTGGAAAAGCGCCGTATCCACGAACGCTCAGCTGATGGTTGTTGCTTGGGGATGCAATCTACTCGATACGCTGTCGCCGCGTAGTAAGGCGAGTTGAGCGACTTCAATTGTCGCCCCTTGCCCTATGGGTGGTTTCATCAGCCCAGTAGAGTTGTCCAACTTCCTTGAAGTTAGGTGCTGCGTGGGTGGAATTGAACGGCGTCGGGTCTTTAGGCTTTGGCGCCGGGAATACCCACGACGAATCGCCATCGCTTAATGTCAGTTGGGCACGGACTTGCCATTCGATATGCGCCGACACTGCATCGTTAGAGCGAGCTGTTTCGGCGTACCTCTCCCACGGTGTCACGATAAAGATTTCTAAGCCGTTAATTGTCCGCCGATACGTAATCGGTTTGGTCTCGGGATATAGCTGGGTTTCTACGCGAGGGGAGCCATCAAAACGAGTCTGGAATCGACGGACCATCATCAGCGCACACGATGCTTTGGTGCTGAGGTCGCCCGGTCCCGTCAGGAGGCCGGGCAAGTTGCTTTCTATTCGAATACGCGTGTCTGCCTCACGCACATACTTGGGTACCGGATTGTAGTGTTCGCTGTAGGCGGGGACGGTGTATTCCGGGTTGCGTTCAACGGTGATACGAATGTCGGCGATTAGGCTGACCAAGTAGTAGAAGGCCGGTTCCGGCGATTGGAGATGGGGTGCGCGATCAGCGTTTGGACCGAAGGGGCCTGCGCTTAGCCAGTCTTCGATGGGGGTCGAACCCAGCCAGTACACCAAGCTGAGACCGATGCTGACAAATATCAGGGTAATCCAGCCCAAAGGGCCTAATCCAAGGAGCGTGGCGCCACCGACGGTCATCGTACTTGCGATACCGGTTAGTCCCCCGGCGGCCATCAGCAGGTGGCCCCACTTGGCATCATCTCCCCATTGATGGGCATACCATGCGTCATACAGGTTGAGGCCGACGAAGACTGATCCGGCTGTAATTCTACCGAGCAGACTGGCGGTTATATTTTTGACCAGACGTTGGGCGAGCTTTGCACCCAGTACTCGGGTGCCAAATGCTTCGGGAATGACAAATAGGGTTTTATTGGCCGCTGAGAGAATGAGTTGGCTACCTGCTAACTTTACAGTTAACGCCTCCATAGCGATTAATAAGTCCAATCCCGCTCCGGCTGCGCCACCTACAGCCCTCAACTGTCCCTTTTCTCGCTCGACGGCATCCCACGCTACCCACTCATTCCTCAAATTCCAAACCTCTAACATCCCCACCATCGCGGCAAACGGTGTGGAGTTCAGCGCCTTGTACATCCACTCGCTCTTCAATGCCTGTTGGTGTTTAACCGCCTGCTGAATCGCATTGCCCCTGACCTTTTCTTGTTCGGCCATATTCTCCTGCCACGCCGCATTTACTCGTTGGTTCACGCTACTAACCAGCTGGGCAACCCGATGCTCGCGGGGCATGGCAATGACGATCGTGTTGGGGCGTAGGTCGCCGCCGTTGCGATAGTGCTGAGGTTCAACCATCGATATGTCGGACGCGGATCGATAGTCAAGGCTCGGCCTGCGCAGGCGCTCCGGGATTTCCGGCAGGTCGGTCAAGCCAAAGATGTACAGATTCTTGTTTCTGGCCTCTTGATGGGTGAGGAAGTGCAGGGCACCGAAACCACCCGGCAGCATGCTGCGCAATTGCGCCACGGCTCGCTTTTGCTGCGTCAGGTTTACTACTGGGGCTGGGGATGTGGTCGATATTGGAATATTTCGTGCTGCCTGCACCGCGCGCTCTGCGGTATCCACCGAGCCTTGCAGGTTTTCAAAAAGATTTCCCAGCGCGGCGGCCGCTGCTTTTAGGGTGCCGGTGAGGGTGTTGTTGAGGCTGCCGCTTTCCACCAGACCGGCCAGTAAATAAGCGTCGAGCGTATTGAGTTGCTTCGGGTCAATGACCTCACAACTGACAGCGGCCAGCAGTGCATTGGGCCGAAACAGCCCATCGCCACTGTTGATGTCTGGGACGGCGGATTGAACATACGGCGCGTTCGTATCCTGGGACTCAAGCGCTGGCCATAACATCCGATGCAGCGGATGGGTTTCATCATTGGCAATGTGTTGGATTAGCCGTTGTCCGTCGCTGGGGTCTGAGTCGCTTTTGCTCAGACCCGTCACGGCGTCGCCGACCTCACCATTGACTGCCAGGGGGTCGGTCTGAGAGGGCCGGGTCGCCAAGCTGGCAAACAGTTGGCTGACAAAATGCAGCGCGGCGACATAATCGAAGCCTTCCATGCTCAGGTGATCAGCAAGGGTCTGTTGGGTTCGCCGGGTTGTCAGGCATTCGCTCAGCAGTGCCTGGCTCATCTCCAGCGACCGCCAGAGCTGCTGGCGTTCACTGCTGGCGGTGAACCGATTGACGTCGATCCGACCTTGAAGCTTCAGTGCATTCAGGTTTTTATGCAGCGGATTGATACCGCCGCCCAGGGTGGATGGTACGACCAGTTGTTGCACCAGCAAGGCGCTGGCGTGATGCGCGTAGCGGCTGGCGCGGGCGGCGCAGAGTTGCAGCAGATTCTGTTGATCATTGATTCGGGTGTGCAGGTGGCGCAGCCGATAATGCGGGTCTTGCAGCATAACGCCGTACAGATTGCGTTGGCGTGCGCGGTGTAGCACGTCCGGGACTTCGGGCTGTTCGTGCCAGAGCTCGTCGCCAAGCTGCGGCGTACACAGTTCTCCCATCCAATGCGCCCACGCACCGGTTTCGAGGGCTGTCGCTTGGTAGGCCGCCTCACCGCGCTCAGAGCGGGTGACGTGGGCGTGCGCTTCGCTCAGCGCAATAACCGGAAACTGTCCACTCAAGTCGCACAGATAACGCGCCGGTTGGTCCAGCAGCCACTCATAACCTGGCTGGCGTGCCCGTTGTGGCGCGACCCTGCTGACTGGAAATGCGTGAGTGTCGTAATGTAGCCAACTGACGTGGGCATCGGCGGCTGCTTGAGGGCGCACGTTATCGTGAGCGTTAAGTGCACCCAATGCCTCAAGCATTGCAGTGCCATCGGGTTTGTTGTGAAAAAGCCGCTCGAACGTGGCAAGAGAACTTCGCAGGTTCGGGCTTTGGCAGCGTTGTCTGCGCAGCGCCGAGTCGTTCTCCAGGCAGCGCAATCGCGGACCGGACAATTGGATTTCGCTGAAGCACAGTTGAGGCGCTACCGGCAGGTTATTCCAGCTAGACGGCAGCCAGATATCTTCCAGCGCTTGGCCAGTCGCGAGCCGTGAACGGGGTTCGATTTCGTCCCCCATGCGGTATTCATTGAAATCGACGTCGTGGTAGGTGGTCCGTTCATCGTCGACCCGCACTTCCAGCTCGCGCCACACTCGACCGTTGAGGAACACGTAGATGAAACCCGCGCGGCACAACACTGGGGTGCCGTTATCGTGGGTGCTGTTGACACCGGGCAGCGCGACGAAGGGCACCACCGGGACGATCTGATTCCACTGGCCGTCGAACTGACGTGGAGTGATTGAGACCGGGGGCAGCGGCACCCGAATCGGTGCGCCTTCGACGCTGGCGATCTCCAGCCACACGCGGTGTTTGAAGGTGCTGGACCAGCTCCAGACGTGCAGAGCGCTGTTCAGTAAATACTCGCCGGTGAGGGTTTCGGGGCGGTCCGAATCAGTCAGGGCATCCAGTCGTTTCAAACTGTCGTGCTCATAAAACGCCAGCCGCTGGGTATCGGGATGGCCGTTGCCGGTGACCTGCACGATCAGCTTGTTGACTTCGCAGCAAGGGCCGCTGCTCAGTGTGCTCTGCGTCATGTCAGGACTCCTGTCCGTTGGAAATCGTTGATTGAAGTGGCTGATTCAAAGATTGGCTTTGCTCGACGCTGATCGATAACCAGGAGGGGGTGTTGGCGGGGAGCCAATGAGCGGCATGAGGGTTGTTGCGGGTTTGCCATTTGGTCGCGTCGGCCGAGTACCAATGCACACGGTCAATTGGGCCGAGCCAGTCGGCAATATTTTCATCGGTACAGGCTGAAAAGAGCCGCTCTGCAACAGCGGGATGCCAGTAGCGCAACATGCCTATGCGGGTCTGCTCAAAGCGGACGATGAGGAGGTGTCGCAAGTGCGCCAGCAACGCGTCGTGGGAATTTTCGCTTTCGATAATCAGCCCTGGCCAATCACAAGGCGCCTGCCGCACTGAGTGCGAGAGTGCCTGTTTAGCGTCGTCCGTTACTAACAGTGGGCTTGAATCCACGTATGCAGCCATCTCTGTCGAAGCAAATAGTGGCGTTAATTGCGGATGGTCGACCTGCCGAAATAGCTCGGCCAGCAGCGATTTTCTAGGTTCCAGCAGCATCCAGATGCTCATGCGTGCGCCCCCTTGCTCATGGCTTCTCGGCAAGGACAGTCTGCAAGCGGGCAGTCCATCGGCGTGCCGTCTTTGGGCTTTTGGCACAATTCGATCATCGTGTCTGTGCCAGACAGCTTTTGCTGAATAGCCGGATCGGGCATAGCGACTGGGGCAAGTACTGCAGCCTCCAACCCATCTATACCGCCCGGCGCCATTGGAGCCGCGGGCATGCCCGGCAGCGGCGCGCCACCCAGCATAATGGGCACGCTGGAGAAAATGCCCGCCGGCGTGATGACCAGATGCTGCCCACCCGCCGCCAAGGTCAGGGTGACCCCGGCGTTAACGATGAAATTGACGCCAGACTTGTAATGCACGTCTTGCCCGGCTTCGATCACCAAAGCGCTGGCCACGCGGGTATGGCTGGAGCCTGCGACTTGCAAATGATCCCCCGCGGACAACTGCACTTTGCGGTCGCTGCTGATGGTTTGGTGGTGTTCGGCTTCGAGCACTGAAACGCTGTTGCCCTTGATCGTTTCCAAGCGCTGGCCACGTACTTCCAAGCGGCTGTCGTTCTGGACCAGTTGCTGCATGTCGCGCTGGGCACGCAGGTAGACCAACTCAGCGCCGTTGCGGTCTTCAAAGGAGACTTCGTTAAAGCCCTGACTGGCCTTGGAGCTGCGGCTACGGAACACGCTTTTGGTTTTGTTCGCCGGTAACTCGTAAGGCACTGGATTTCGGCTGTTCGGCAAACAGCCCATGACAATTGGCCGGTCGGCGTCGCCTTCCAGATAAGAAACCAACACCTCCATGCCGACCCGAGGCAGGGTCACCGCGCCATGATTGTTGCCTGCCCAGCTTGATGCCACCCGCACCCAGCAACTGCTGGTTTCGTCTTCCGGCCCAAGACGATCCCAGTGAAACTTGACCTTCACCCGGCCGAATTTATCGCAGTGGATTTCTTCGCCTTCAGGACCCGTGACCTTGGCGGTTTGGGTGCTGTGAATCCGCGGTTTGGGATGGCGCAGGGCGGGACGAAACTGGATCGTTTCCGGGATGGCGGTAAAGGAATTCCGATACCCCTGAGTGATTTTTCCGGCGGCGACCGGAACATCCGCGCCCAATTCCTCCAACACCTGCGGCTGGCGCCCTTCGTGTCGGATCGAAATCAGCACCCACGGGTTATTCCATTTGAACTGCGGATGCTTTTCTAGCTGGATCACCGTCCCGCTGCGCAACAGCGGTTGATCGCTGGTGCCGTCAGCCAGTTGAAAGTCGGTGCGGTGGCGTTGCAGGTCGTGGGTGGATAGTTTTTTGCCGTGATCGTCCTCCAGAAAGCGCCCGGGATAGACGTAATGCTCAAGTTTCGGCTCGACATGCAGGGCTTCACCCCTTTGCGCTTGGGCTTGGGTCGGCCAGGGTTTTCTCGAGATTTCCAGTAGAGAACCGGCTTTTTGGAAATCGTAATCCCGATGCACCACATGGCTGGTGCGCGCCGCCAAGCGCACGCCAAACTCATGGATCGAATACGTTTCGGGCACCATGCCGCTAAGCGGTTTGAACGGCAGCGCCACCTTTGCTTTATGGGGAAACATCCCTTCGTCATCGGCGAAAATTAACCGATGGCCGTCAGCCGAATGCTCGAAACGATAGAACCAGCCGTCTTCTTCGCACAGTCGATTCACGAAGTGCAGGTCGCTTTCATCGTATTGCACGCAATACTCACGCGACGTGGCGCGGCTCACGTCCCCGTGGAACTGCACATCCAAGCCGCTAAACAGGCCGTGTTCCTTGAGCACTTCAAGGATGATGTCCGGCACACTCATCTGTTGGTACGAGCGGCGATGGCTGCTGTGTTCCAGGTACGCCAGATAAGGTTTCAACACCGCGACGTAGTGCGTCAGCCGCGCGCCGGAGTTGCTTTTATGGATCGAGTGGATGTGCCCATGCAGACCTTCGCCGTCCGGGCCGAAACTGAGAAAAGCGGCCTTGTGCAGCAGGTCTGAAAGCTCAATATCCCCCGCCCGGCTGACCAGTTCGACGGTAACGGCGTAGGGCGTGCTGACGGCTTCGGCGCCCTCGAACGCAAGCACCTGCAAGCGAGGATCTTCAAGACCTTTGATGCTTAGGGTGAAGGTTGGAGCGGTGGCCTGGGACATACGCATTTCTTCGTGTCGAAAAGATGCGGCAACTTTGCGAGGCGATGTCGAAGATGTATATCGGGCGCGTCAGATAGGTTGCGTAGGAAATTTCCTGTCCGCCAGTGCGGGGCCTAAAACGAATGCGATTGCTGACGTCTGCGCCAGTGGCTGAGGCTTTGTTCCAAGCGTGCAGAGCTGTCCATTTGCTGCTTGCGAGCATGGCTGAACAGGATCAATGCCAATTCGGCAGTGACCAACGCATCGGCGCTGGCGTGGTGACGTTCGCCCGCGTGCAAACCAAAAAATGCGGTCCAGTCATCAAGGCCTGCTTGCCGGATATTCGCGTGAGGGAACAGCATCGGTGCCATTTGCGCCACGTCAAAAAAACGGTGCTGCAAGCGATACCCAAGACTATCTTTCAACGCACGGCCTAGCATGTGTTGGTCGAATGAGGCGTGAAAGGCCATTAACGGGCTGTTGCCGACAAACTCCATAAGGTCCAACAAAGCATCGACAGGGTCGCTCCCCGCCGCGATAGCGCTGGGGCCTAAGCCATGCAGCAGCACGCTGGGGCTGAGCTTGTGATCCGACCGCAGAATCGTGCGTTCGAATTGCTGGCCCAAATCAATGGCGCCGTCCTCGATTACCACTGCACCGATGGATAACACCACGTCACGGTTCAGGTTCAGGCCACTGGTTTCCAGGTCAAGCACGACCCAACGTTGTTGGCGCAAGGGATGATCATTGACGGTTGCACAGGTCGCCAGATTCTCCAGGCGCTGTTGTTGGCGGGCGTCGAGAGAAGGTGTAGCACCGCGTAGCCACGCAAATAAATTCATAGCTGATAGCGCAGCGTCAGACTGTTCTGCAGGCGTTGAGCCTGACGCAGCGACTCGCGCAAAATACGCCGATCCAGCTGGTTGAGAATGTCCGGGTCGACACGATTGGAATAGGGTAAGTTCTGCCGACTTTGCAGTTGGTGTTGCTGCATCCGGGTTTGCTGAATGAAATGGTACGCCTCTTCATAGGCCGCGCCGTCCAGCGGCTCAATGACTTCTTTGTCGACTAACTGGCGCAGGCGTTCGAGGGTGTTGTTGGCTTCGATGCCATTGGCCAGCGCGAGCAGACGGGCGCCGTCGACAAACGGCGTCAAACCTTGGGTTTTGAGGTCCAGTGTGGCTTTTTCACTGCCTTTACGAGCGAGCACAAATTCACGAAAGCGCCCGACTGGCGGCCGCTGGCGGAGCGCGTTCTCGGCCATCATGCGTTGAAATAATCTGTTGTCAGCCACCTGGTCAAGAATGGCGCTGCGCAGTTGATCAACGCTGCGTTCATCGCCCCACACCACCCGCAGATCAAAATAGATGCTGGAGGCCAGCAGATTTTCAGGTGTCGCCTCCCGGATAAACGCCGCAAACCGCCGTGACCATTCTAAGCGCGACAAACACAAATCAGGGTTGCCGGCCATGATGTTGCCTTTGCACAGGGTAAATCCGCACTGCGCGAGACTTTGATTGATCTGTTGCGCCAAGGGCAGCAATTTCGCGCGTATGGCCGCAGCTTCTGCTGCGTCACTGGCTTCAAATAGGATGCCGTTGTCTTGGTCCGTGAACAGCGTTTGCTCGCGGCGACCTTCGCTGCCAAAACACAACCAACTGAAGGGGATTGCAGGGTCGCCTTTTTCCAACACCGTCAGTTCGATAACTCTGCACACTGTGTGGTCGTTTAGCAGTGTGATGATCTGGGTGATCTGTGTCGACGAAGCGCCGTGGGCCAGCATACGGTCGACCAGTTGAACAATTTCGCCCCGCAAATTGGCCAGGCTTTCAATTTTCGGTGCGTTACGAATAGTCCGCGCTAAATGCACCAGGTCCACACGTTGCAAAGAAAACAAATCGCGCTCGGATACCACGCCGCACAGGCGCTGTTCCTTGACCAGACAGACATGTGCGATATGCCGCTCGGTCATCGCGATAGCGGCGTCGAATGCGCTGGCATCGGGGCTCAGAAAAAACGGTTTCTGAATCATGTTTTTTTCAATGGGCAAACCGAAGTCGCCGGTGCCGTCGGCCACTACTTGGCGAAGGTCGCGCAGAGTGAATATACCCAGCGGCGCCTTGCGTTCATCGACGATCACTATGCTGCCGACTTGTTGCTCGTGCATCAGCTTGACCGCTTCGCGTAGCGGGGTGCCCGGACTGCACGTCACGGGGTGACGCATGGCCAGTTCGCCGAGTCGAGTGTTCAGCGAATATTGAGTGCCAAGTGCTTCTGCGGCGCGTTGCTGAACTTGTTGGTTGACCTGATCGAGCAGGCTGCTGACGCCACGTAAAGCGAAGTCACGAAACACGCTGGAAAGTGCGAACAATTTGATGAACGCTAATTTATTCAGTTGTAGGCAAAAGGTGTCTTCAGCCGCCAGATGCTCGGTGCGGGTGGCGCGTTCGCCTAGCAACGCAGCCAGCGGGAAGCACTCCCCGGTGGAAATCTCGAATGTGGTCTCGGTTCCGCTTTTCGCAGGGTGCGTACGCTCGCCTACGACCCGGCCGGTTTTAACAATGTAAAAATGCTCTACCGGGCCGTCTGCGGGTTTGATAATGCTTTCATCAGCCGCGTAAAAACGCAGTTGGCACTGTTCGACCAAGTACGCGAGATGGGCGTTTTCCATCTGGTTGAACGGTGGAAACTTTTGCAGGAATTGAATGGTGCCGTGTATGTTTTGCAGCACCGCTGTCTTTCCTGCCTGGGTGAAAGCATCTGCCTTGCTCATGACCATGACCGCTTATGTAGAACAATTTTTAGAGTCGGTTTTCGACACTCATGGTCGACCGCTAGCGGGCAAGTGCCCATTGGACGTAAGTCTAGGGTCGAGTAATGGGCTAGAGTATGAATACCTGACTCGTGTGCTTGGATTTTTGCGTGAGTTTTGAGTGAAGATCAGGTACAAAGCGGGCGAAGCGTACAGCGCATCATCTTTGATTCGCTGTCCTATAAGTGCGAGGAATCAATGAGACCTGTATGACTGAGCTCGACCTGTTGAGTGAAGAAGAGCGCGAAGCGATCAACGAGGCGATGCAAACGTCCGATCCGCTCGAGCAACAACGAGTGCTTATCGTCGATGACAACAAAGACGAACGGGGGCTGCTTGCCGAATTTCTTAATTTGAATGGCATTAGTTGCCTTACCGCTAGCGATTGTACGTCGGCACTTAGTTTGCTTGAACACCGCAGGTCCATTGGGCTGTTGATCACTGACTTGCGTATGGCGCCTTGCAGTGGTCTGGACCTGATCCGTCAGGTTAGGGAATCGCCAAGGGCGGGGTTGCCAATCATCATAGTGTCTGGCGAAGCCGACGTTAAAGATGCCATTGAGGCAATGCATTTGAGCGTTGTGGATTTTTTGCTGAAGCCGATTGATAACCAGCGGTTACTGGAGTTGATCCGCAAGGAGTTGAGAATCGCTTAAAAGGCGTCGCGAATGAATTCGCTCCCACAGAATGAACTGCGCCCCAAATGTTGGACACCCATCCAACTACCGGGGTGTTTTTCATGGGTAAATATTCAACGCAGTTCAAGCGGTCCGCCATCAATGCTTTCCTTGAGCGCGGTCAAGGTTTTCGTCACATAGCCGCTCAATTTCAGATGGACCCTACGTTGCTCCGTCGTTGGGTGGCGGCCTACGAGCTGCACGGGGAAGCCAGCCTGCAGGGGCGTATGAAGGAACATGGTCCCGAGTTCAAACTGTCCGTTGTCCAGCACATGGAGCGTGAGAAGTTGTCATTTCGGCAAACGGCTGCGATTTTCAATCTGGGCAATTCAACGCAGATAGGCAGATGGCAGCAGCAATATTACAGTGGCGGCATCGAAGCCCTGACGTCAGGGAAAAAAGGCCCACGTAACGTTATGCCAAAGCCCCCCGCCAAGCCCCGCAAACCGGCAGTGCTCACCGACGAAGAGCGCGCCCACAAAGAGTTGCTCGACGAACTTCAGTACCTGCGCATGGAGAACGCCTACCTAAAAAAGTTAAAGGTGTTAGGCGAGGAGGCGATGAGGCGGGACAAAGAAGCGAAGAAAAAGCCTGGGTAGTCACTGAGCTGAGGAGCGATTTTCCAATCGACGCCCTGCTCAAGCTGGTCGGCTTGGCACGCAGTACTTACTACTATCAGGTCAAGGTACTGGCTGCCGGGGATAAATTTGCTCCGCTGAAAGCCTCTATTCAGACTATCCAGGACCAGCATAAGGGCCGCTATGGCTATCGCCGGATGACCGCCACGCTGCTCAAGGGCGGGTGGATAGTGAACAGCAAAACGGTACGCAGGCTGATGGCCGAACTAAACCTCAAGTGCACGGTGCGAGCCAAGAAGTATAAATCGTACAAAGGCCCTGAGGGGCAGGTAGCACCTAACACGTTGGCTCGGCAATTCGAGGCCGACCAGCCGAATGAGAAATGGGTGACCGACGTTACCGAGTTCAAGGTAGCCGGTGAAAAGCTCTACCTGTCGCCGATACTGGACTTGTACAACGGAGAGATCGTGGCGTACCAGACAGACACCAGCCCTCGCTACGCCTTGGTGGGCAACATGCTGGAAAAGGCGTTGAAGCGCTTGCCAGAGGGCGCCAAACCGATGGTGCACTCGGATCAGGGCTGGCAGTACCGCTACCACATCTACCGAAATCGTCTGGAAGAAATGAGCTTGGAACAGAGTATGTCGCGCAAGGGTAACTGCCATGACAATGCCACGATGGAGAGCTTTTTCGGCACACTGAAATCAGAGTTTTTCTACCGGGAGCGCTTCGACAGCGTTGCTCAGTTAGAGGCTGGACTGGATGAATACATCCATTACTACAACCACGAACGTATCAAAATGAAGCTCAACGGCTTGAGTCCAGTGGCATACAGAACTCAGGCCGCGTAGCTTATTCAATCACTGTCCAACATTTGGGGCGCAGTTCAGAAATCTCAGTGGGAGCGAATTTATTCGCGAATGCAGCTCCTCGCGATCGCGATAGACCGCAAGGAACCTTTAATTACAGCCCGTTTTTTGCCTTGAACTCACGACGTCGACGGTGCAGCACGGGCTCGGTATAGCCGTTGGGTTGTTTAGTCCCTTCGATTACCAGTTCAAGTGCTGCCTGGAACGCGATGTTACTGTCGAAATCCGGCGCCAAGGGCCGGTACAGCGGGTCATTGATATTCTGCCGGTCGACTACAGGCGCCATGCGCTTGAGGCTTTCGAGTACCTGATGCTCGTTAACCACGTCATGGCGTAGCCAGTTGGCGATGTGCTGGCTGGAAATTCGCAGTGTGGCGCGGTCTTCCATCAGGCCAATATCGTTGATATCCGGCACTTTCGAGCAACCAATACCCTGATCAATCCAGCGCACTACATAGCCAAGGATGCCCTGAGCATTGTTGTCTAATTCGTTCTTTATTTCTTCGGGCGTCCAGTTGGTGTTCGGTGCCAGTGGAATGGACAGAATGTCGTCAACTGACGCAAGAGCGCGTTTGGCCAACTCTGCCTGGCGGGCGAACACATCAACTTTGTGGTAATGCAGCGCGTGCAACACAGCAGCCGTTGGCGAAGGCACCCACGCGGTGTTCGCGCCCGCCAATGGGTGAGCGATTTTCTGCTCAAGCATTGCGGCCATCAGGTCAGGCATGGCCCACATGCCTTTACCGATTTGTGCACGACCTTGCAGGCCGCAGCTCAAGCCGATATCGACGTTCGAGTTTTCGTATGCGCTGATCCATTTCTCGGCTTTCATCTGTGCTTTACGCACCACCGGACCTGCTTCCATGGACGTATGGATTTCATCGCCCGTGCGATCAAGAAAACCGGTATTGATAAACACCACGCGCTCGCTCGCCGCCTGAATACAGGCCTTGAGGTTGACCGTAGTGCGGCGCTCTTCGTCCATGATCCCGACTTTTAGCGTGTTGCGTGGCAGCTTGAGCACATCTTCGACACGGCCAAACAGCTCGTTGGTGAACGCTGCTTCTTCCGGACCGTGCATTTTCGGTTTGACGATATAGACCGAACCGGTGCGGCTGTTCGTGCGGGAGCTTTCGCCGTTGAGGCTGTGGATGGCGGCCAGGCTGGTGAGCAAGCCGTCGAGAATACCTTCCGGGACTTCGTTACCGTCTTTGTCGAGAATCGCATCGATGGTCATCAGGTGACCGACGTTGCGGATGAACAACAGCGAGCGGCCATGCAAGCTGACCTCGCCACCGTTGGGTGCGGTGTAGGTGCGGTCGGCGTTCATGGTGCGGGTGAAAGTTTCGCCGCCTTTGGACACTTGTTCGGCCAAGTCGCCTTTCATCAGGCCGAGCCAGTTGCGGTACACCACGACTTTGTCGTCGGCATCGACGGCGGCAATTGAATCTTCGCAGTCCATGATGGTGGTCAGTGCAGCCTCCATCAGCACGTCTTTGACACCCGCCGCATCGGTCTTGCCAACGGGGCTGTTAGCGTCGATCTGGATCTCGAAATGCAGACCGTTGTGTTTAAGCCCGATGGCGCTAGGCGCCGAGCCTTCGCCGCGGAAGCCAATCAGTTGTGCATCGTCGGCCAGGCCCGAGTTGCTACCGCCCTTAAGCGAAACGACCAGCTTGCTGTCAATCAGCTTATAGCCGGTGGAGTCGACGTGGGAGCCGGCAGCCAATGGCGCGGCTTCGTCGAGGAAGGCGCGGGCGAAGGCGATGACCTTATCGCCGCGAACCTTGTTGTAGCCTTTGGTTTTTTCCGCGCCCCCGGCTTCGCTGATAGCGTCGGTGCCGTACAAAGCGTCGTAAAGCGAACCCCAACGTGCATTGGATGCGTTGAGTGCGAAGCGCGCATTCATAACCGGGACCACTAACTGTGGACCCGCCATACGGGCAACTTCATCGTCGACGTTTTGTGTAGTGATCTGGAAATTCGCTGCTTCTGGCAACAAATAGCCTATTTCTTGCAGGAAGGCTTTATAGGCCGTCGCGTCGTGGGCAGCGCCTGCTTGAGACTGATGCCAGGCATCTATACGCGCCTGAAAATCATCGCGTTTGACGAGTAGAGCTTTGTTCTTCGGCGCAAGCTCATTGATGAGCTTTTCGGTACTGGTCCAGAACGTGGCGGCATCAAGGCCGGTTCCTGGAATGGCTTCGTTATTAACGAAGTCCAACAGGACTTTGGCGACCTGAAGGCCACCGACTTGAAGGTGTTCAGTCATTGCTTGCCTCACTCTGTTCAGCGGTTAGCTTTTCATCGATCAAACGTTATGTAGTGCGTGCTGCGGCATACTACATGAAGCATTGAGTTGTGAAAATCTGGGTAATAACGTCATTAAGTGGCTCACAACAAGTACGAGCCATTTAAGAAAAGGATGTTCTCAAAAACGGCAAGGATTGTTCCAGATAATTATTAAAATAGTACACGATTAGTTTGGCCTCATAGATTACGGCCCATGCCTATACTTGATCGACCACCCAGTGGCATTGCGTCTTCACCGAGTTGGCGCTTCCAGAATAAGAGGATTGACCGTGGATCATCTCGTCATCACTGTATTTGCCCCCGATCAACCGGGACAGGTTGAACGCATTGCTGAATGCATCGCTGAACATGGCGGTAATTGGTTGGAAAGCCGGATGTCACGCTTGGCCGGGCAATTTGCCGGGGTAGTAAGGGTCGGCGTGCCTGCCCAATCCCAAGAGGCAATGTTGGATGCCTTGCAAGCCTTATCGGCTCACGGCATTCGGGTACTGGTCGCCCAGAGTGAGATTGAACAGTCGTGCAGTTGGAAACCCATTGCGATGGAGTTGGTGGGCAATGATCGACCTGGCATCGTCCGTGACATTACTCGGGTGCTGGCGGAGCAGGGCGTTAATCTTGAGCGATTGGTCACCAGCGTGAGCCCTGCACCCATGAGCAGCGAGTTGCTGTTCCACGCCGACGCGATCCTGGGCGTGCCGCTGACGCTGTCATTAGACGTGCTGCAAAAACGCCTGGAAACTTTGGCAGACGATTTGATGGTAGAGCTGGTGTTGAAAGTCGAAGAATAAAGCCGCGGACTTTCAGACAAATCGCGCCGCTTGTTAATTACCAACAAAGGTTATCCACTTTTTACCTGCATCTGCCCGTGGATAACCTGGAGAGACCGCCGGAAGCCACGCGCCTTGTGGCTTACAGCGCGATGTTCATTTATTGACCAGTAATTAAAGAGCGCTTCAGCGAGATCGCAGCCAGATATCGACGCTGTAAACCGCCAGTCCCGCCCATATGAAGGCAAAGGCTAGCAATGTGGTACTTGAAAGGTGCTCGCCATAAACCCGCACGGCCAACGCCAACACCAGTGTAGGCGCTACGTATTGTAGAAAGCCCAGAGTGGTGTAGGGCAAGTGCCGCGCTGCCGCGTTGAAACAAATCAGTGGCATGACCGTTATTGGCCCGGCAGCTGCCAGCCACCAAGCCTCAGAGGTGGTCCAGAAACTGGGTTGAGCGCTGACGGCCGCAGGATTAAACAACATCCAGCCAATTGCCAATGGCACCAGTAACCAAGTTTCCACCACCAGTCCCGGCAGTGCCGCCACGGGCGCCTTTTTGCGGATCAACCCGTAAAAGGCAAAACTTAACGCCAGTACCAGCGATACCCACGGCAGACTGCCCACTTGCCATACTTGCTGCGCAACGCCCACCGTTGCCAGAATTACCGCCAGCCATTGCAAAGGCCGTAAGCGTTCGCCCAACAGCAGCATGCCCAGCAAGACATTGACCAGTGGGTTGATGTAGTAGCCCAGACTGGCTTCAACCATGCGTCCGTTATTGACCGCCCAGACATAGGTCAGCCAATTGATGGCGATTAGGCTTCCGCTCAGCGTGAGGATGGCCAAGCGACGTGGATTGTTACGCAGCTCTCGCCACCAACCTGGGTGTTTCCACACCAGCAACAGCAAGGAGCCACACAGTGCGGACCACAGCACCCTATGGACAATAATCTCTACTGACGGGACAGTGGCGATGGCTTTGAAATAAAGCGGGAACAAGCCCCACGTGATGTAGGCCGTTAGGCCCAGAATGTACCCGCGACGCGGGTTGACGGCTTGCATGCATGTTCCTTACGCAGCGAATGGTCGGGCAGTTTTTCTTTGAATAGGGCCGTTACCCGCAGGCCGCGGCGCTGGATTGACGGCTTAAAACAGCTTCAGCGGTTCTTCGTTGAGCGCCGACAATTGTTCTCGCAATGCCAGCACCTGATCGCCCCAATAACGCTCGGTACCGAACCAAGGGAAGCTGTGTGGAAAGGCGGGGTCATCCCAACGCCGGGCGAGCCATGCGCTGTAGTGCATCAGGCGCAACGCGCGCAACGGTTCGATCAACGCCAGTTCGCGGGGGTTGAAATCGTGAAACTCGCTGTAGCCATCCATCAGTTCTGACAACTGGCTCAGGCATTCCTGGCGATCACCCGCGAGCATCATCCAGATGTCCTGTGCTGCCGGGCCCATGCGGCAATCATCGAGGTCGACGATGTGGAACATTTCATCGCGGGCCATCATGTTGCCGGGGTGGCAATCACCGTGCATACGGATGTTTTTATGCGGCGTGGCGGCGTAAACGTCTTCGACGCGCTTGAGCAAATCGCGAGCGACTGACTCGTAAGCGGGCAGCAAACTGCGCGGAATGCAGTTGTTTTCCAGCAGAAACGCCAGCGAGTCGTGACCGAAGTTTTTAACGCCGAGCGCTTCGCGGTGCTCGAACGGCTTGGTGGCGCCCACTGCGTGTATGCGGCCTAGCAGTTGCCCGAGGCGATACAGTTGATCCAGGTTGCCCGGCTCTGGCGCCCGCCCGCCGCGACGTGGGAACAGGGTGAAGCGAAAGCCCGCGTGTTCATGCAGGGTTTGGCCGTTATGGATCATGGGCGCAACCACTGGGATATCAACTTCGGCCAATTCGAAGGTGAAGCTGTGTTCTTCGAGAATCGCGTCGTTGGTCCAGCGCTGTGGCCGGTAGAACTTGGCAATCAGCGGCTCGCCGTCTTCGATGCCGACTTGATACACACGGTTTTCGTAACTGTTGAGCGCAAGGATGCGGGCGTCGCTGAGAAAGCCGATGCTTTCGACAGCATCAAGCACCAGATCAGGCGTGAGTGTTGCAAACGGGTGGGCCATGCTTACTCCTGCGCGCAGCAGGCTGCCGCGTCGGGCCCGATATGTTAGCGCAATGAGGCTGCGCCTGACACATTCGCTGATTTGCCCGACGCTGCAGGAGCCAACGTGTTGGCGAAGAAGTCAGCCCCGCAAACAGGTTGAGACTTGGCCATGCATCAGTCCTGAGGCTTTGGCGTTCGCGCGAGGCAATAAATATCCACCCGCCTTGCTCCCCCGTCCAGGAGCAAGCGCGACAGGGCGTTCACCGTTGCGCCGGTGGTTAACACATCGTCCACCACCGCAAAATGTTTGCCCTTTATCTGTGCTCCGGGACGGATGGCAAACGCTTTGCGCAAATTGCTTTGACGGGCTTTGGCGTCCAATCCTTGCTGCGCTGGAGTATCCAATACCCGAAGCAACAAATGTTCGTCTGTTATCACATCCAATTGCGTACCGAGCCAGCGAGCTAGCATCTCGGCTTGGTTATAACCACGCTGGCGTAGCCTTTTGTTCGCAAGCGGCACCGGCAGCAGGCAATCCGGACGCGCAAGACCTTCAGCGAAACGGTGCTGCAGAGCTTGCCCAAGCAACTGCGCGAGCAGCCGCCCCATGGGCCATTTCCCCTGATGCTTGAAGCGTGTAACCAAGCTATCAACGGGGAAGTCGTAACGCCATGGCACCACGACGTCACTGAATGCGGGTGGCTGTCGGCGGCATTGGCCGCAGGTCAGACCGGCCATTGGCATGGGCAGCGCGCAACGTTCGCAGCTGTCCCCAAGCCAAGGCAGGTCGGTTTCACAGCCGGTACAGATAGGAAATAACGCGTCTGTGGTCTCGTCGCACAATAAACATGTTTGTTTGTTTTTTAACCAGATGTAAACCTGATGCGTGCTCTGTGGTTGACAGCGCATGGCTCTTCCTTAAATATGCCGAACATCCGTGTAGTCCGAATGACCGTGTGTTCTAACCGCGCTCATTCGCGCAAGCCAAGAACAAACAAGGAGCCGCCCAATGAGCGCCAGCATCACCGCCACTCTGCGTCACGACTGGACTTTAGCCGAGGTCAGAGCGCTGTTCGTACAGCCATTCAATGACCTGTTATTTCAGGCGCAGACCGTGCACCGTGCTCATTTCGACGCCAACCGGGTTCAGGTATCAACGCTGCTTTCGATCAAAACGGGTGCCTGCCCGGAAGATTGCAAATACTGCCCGCAGTCTGGCCACTACAACACCGGGCTGGAAAAAGAGAAGCTGCTGGAAGTGCAGAAAGTTCTGGAGGAGGCCGCTCGCGCTAAATCCATCGGCTCCACGCGGTTTTGCATGGGGGCGGCCTGGAAGCATCCTTCTGCCAAAGACATGCCATACGTGCTCGAAATGGTCAAAGGCGTTAAGGCCATGGGCCTGGAAACTTGCATGACCTTGGGCCGTCTCGACCAGGATCAAACCGCCGCATTGGCCACCGCCGGGCTGGATTACTACAACCACAACCTAGATACCTCGCCTGAGTTCTACGGCAGCATCATTACCACCCGCACCTATAGCGAGCGTTTGCAAACCTTGGCCTATGTGCGTGAGTCGGGAATGAAGATCTGTTCCGGCGGAATCCTTGGCATGGGCGAAAGCCTTGATGACCGTGCCGGGCTGCTGATGCAATTGGCCAACCTGCCGGAGCATCCTGAGTCGGTGCCGATCAACATGTTGGTCAAGGTGGCCGGTACGCCGCTGGAAAATGCTGAAGACATTGACCCATTCGACTTTATTCGGATGCTGGCGGTGGCGCGCATCATGATGCCGCAATCTCACGTGCGCCTGTCCGCGGGCCGCGAAGCGATGAATGAACAGATGCAAGCATTGGCCTTCTTTGCCGGTGCCAACTCGATTTTCTACGGCGACAAGCTGCTGACTACTGCTAACCCGCAGGCCGACAAGGACATGCAGCTGTTTGCGCGTCTGGGCATTCTTCCGGAGGCCGGGGTGGAGCATTCAGACGAAGTGCATCAGGCCGCTATCGAGCAGGCGTTGATCGAGCAAAAGAGCAGCGAAATGTTTTACGACGCTACTGCGGTCTGATTCTGCCTTTACCTCTGTAGGAGCCAACGTTGGCGAGGCGGCGTGTCTGATACACCGCGCAAGGCCTATCGCCAACACGTTGGCTCCTACAGGAACGCTACCCAAACACCCACGAGGCCTGCATGTCTTTCGATCTCCGCACGCGTCTGGCCGCTCGTCGCGCTGAACAGCTTTATCGTCATCGCCCATTGCTTCAAAGTCCCCAAGGCCCTGAAGTAGTGGTCGATGGCCAGCCGCTGTTGGCGTTCTGTAATAACGACTACCTCGGTTTGGCCAATCACCCTGAAGTGATTGCTGCCTGGCAAGTGGGGGCTGATCGGTGGGGTGTGGGCGGCGGCGCTTCGCACCTGGTGATCGGTCACAGCAGCCCGCATCACGAACTCGAAGAAGCCTTGGCCGACTTGACCGGTCGTCCCCGTGCCTTGCTGTTTTCCAACGGCTACATGGCCAACCTTGGTGCGGTCACCGCGCTGGTCGGGAAGGGCGATACGGTGCTGGAAGACCGGCTCAATCATGCGTCTTTGCTGGATGCGGGTTTGCTCAGCGGCGCGCGGTTTTCACGCTATCTGCACAACGATGCCAACAGCCTTGCCTCACGCTTGGAGACAGCCAGCGGCAATACGCTGGTGGTCACCGATGGCGTGTTCAGCATGGATGGCGATTTAGCTGACCTGCCGACGTTGGCCCAAGCGGCGAAAGCCAAAGGTGCATGGCTGATGGTGGACGACGCCCATGGGTTTGGCCCGCTGGGCGCCAACGGTGCGGGCGCTGTAGAACATTTCGGTTTGAGCATGGAAGACGTGCCGGTGTTGGTCGGGACGTTGGGCAAAGCCTTCGGCACTGCCGGTGCTTTTGTCGCGGGCAGTGAAGAGTTGATCGAAACCCTTATCCAGTTCGCTCGGCCCTACATTTACACCACTAGCCAACCCCCTGCGCTGGCCTGCGCCACGCTAAAAAGCCTTGAAATACTGCGCCGCGAACACTGGCGTCGCGAGCACCTGCGACGTTTGATTCAGCAGTTCCGCCATGGTGCCGAACAGATCGGTCTGCAGTTGGTGGACAGCTTTACGCCGATCCAGCCAATTCTGATCGGTGACAGTGGCCGCGCTTTGCATCTGTCGCAGATGTTGCGTGATCGTGGCCTGCTGGTGACCGCTATTCGCCCGCCAACCGTCCCTGCCGGCGGTGCGCGTTTACGTGTCACCTTGTCCGCCGCCCACAGCGAAGCGCAAGTGCAGCTATTGTTGAATGCATTGGCGCAGTGTTATCCGCTGCTCGGTGAACACGAATTGGTGGAAGTGGACCATGCGTGATCGTCTGATTTTGCTACCAGGCTGGGGTTTAGGGATCTCACCGTTAGAGCCGTTGGCCGCTGCGTTGCGCGGTCTCGACGAGCATTTGCGGGTAGAAATCGAACCGTTGCCCGATGTCCAATTGTCGGCTTTCGGCGACATCGAGCTGAGCGAAGTGCTTGATGAACTCGATGCCACATTGCCCGACAATGCTTGGCTCGGCGGCTGGTCTTTAGGTGGGATGTTGGCGACGGAACTGGCCGCGCGTCGTGCCGATCGTTGCTGTGGTCTGCTGACGTTCGCCAGTAACAGCTCCTTCGTTTCTCGTAGCGACTGGCCCCATGCGATGTCGCCCGAGGCATTCGATGCGTTTCTCGCCGGGTGCTCGGTTGATCCGCAGGGCACACTAAAACGTTTCAGCCTGCTGTGCGTTCAAGGCGCCGAAGACCCTCGTGGTTTGGCCCGGTTGTTAAACGCTGCCGCCCCGCATACCTCGCCCGATGGGCTGCTGCATGGCTTGAAATTGCTGGCACAACTCGACACCCGCAATGCTTTGCAAGCTTATCGCGGGCCTCAACTGCATCTGTTTGCGGGCCTTGATGCACTGGTGCCGGCCGAAGCGGCAAGCGATCTACTGAGTATTCTGCCCGATGTGGAAATCGGCCTGATCGAACAGGCCAGCCACGCCTTCATTCTGGAAAATCCACACGGGGTGGCTGCGGCAATCCAGGCGTTTTTACATGAGTCCGGTGATGACTGATTTGTCCTTCTTCAAAAAAACCAGCGTCGAGACCGGCGCGTTGCCCGACAAGCGTCAGGTAGCGGCGTCTTTTTCCCGCGCCGCCGCCAGTTACGACAGCGTGGCCGAGTTACAACGCGCGGTCGGAAGCGAACTGCTGGCACGTTTTCCCGCTGAATTGAAACCGTCGCGCTGGCTGGACCTGGGCAGCGGCACCGGTTATTTCAGCCGCATCCTGGCGCAAACGTTCACCGAGAGCGAAGGTGTTGCTCTGGACATAGCCGAAGGCATGTTGCGCCATGCGCGCCCCTTGGGCGGTGCCGAGCATTTTGTGGCGGGTGATGCCGAGCAAATGCCGCTGAGGGATCAAGGTTGCGGGCTGATTTTTTCCAGCCTAGCGGTGCAGTGGTGTGCGGACTTTGGCGCGGTGCTTAGCGAAGCGCGGCGGGTATTACAACCGGGCGGTGTGTTGGCGTTTGCCAGTCTATGCGTGGGCACCTTGTATGAACTGCGAGAGAGCTGGCAAGCGGTAGATGGAATGGTCCATGTCAATCGCTTCCGTCAATTCGAGGATTATCAGCAGCTCTGTGCCTCCAGTGGCTTGCGAATTCACAGTTTAGGCGTGCAGCCACATGTGTTGTATTACCCTGATGTTCGCAGCCTGACCCATGAGTTGAAAGCCTTGGGCGCCCACAATCTAAATCCGGGTCGGCCCGGTGGTTTGACCGGTCGCGCGCGCATAATGGGGCTGATCAACGCTTATGAACGGTTTCGCCACAGCGAAGGGCTGCCGGCCACTTACCAAGTGGTCTACGCGGTGTTGGAAAAACCATGAATAGCAGGCACTGAGATGAGCAGTTCGTACTTCATCACGGGCACCGATACGGATGTCGGTAAAACCACCATTGCGACCGGGCTGCTGCATGCTGCACGACAGGCCGGTTTAAGCACTGCAGCCGGTAAACCGGTCGCTTCAGACTGCATTGTCGGACCGGATGGCTTGCGCAACAGTGACGCGTTGGCGCTGATGGCGGAATGTTCGGTAAAACTGACGTACGACGAAGTCAATCCGATAGCGTTCGAACCGGCCATTGCCCCGCACCTGGCTGCGCGCGAAGCAGGTGTAGTGCTGTCCGTGCAAGCGCTGCTCGAACCCATGCGCAATGTGCTGAACAAGGGGGCCGACTTCACCCTGATCGAAGGTGCTGGAGGTTGGCGAGTACCGCTGGCTGACCAGGCTAACCTGTCAGACCTTGCAGTGGCGTTGCAGTTGCCCGTGATTCTGGTGGTCGGTGTCCGTTTGGGCTGCATCAACCATGCGCTCCTGACGGCCGAAGCCATCGCCCGCGACGGCCTTCCATTGGCGGGGTGGGTGGCCAATATCATCGACGGCAAGACTTCACGTCTGGAAGAAAATCTCGCCACCTTGGCTGAACGTTTGCCCGCGCCGTGTTTGGGCCGTGTGCCACGGTTGAAAAAACCGACAGCGGAAGCGGTGGCTGAGTTTCTGCATTTGGAGTTGTTGGATTAGGGGTCTATTTATATTGGGTAGGGCCTTTGCAATTTACATTCAACAAGGGCAGCCTGTTTTAACTATCAACCGGCCAATTGCCATTAGTCTTTTTGTCGAGTCTTTTACGGCTTGGTCTGTTTCAATGGTGGCTGTTCGTTATATGAACTGAGGTTAATTCCATGCAAATTTCCAGCAACAGCGCTTTTTCTTCGAGTATTAGCCTGGTCCAGGCCGGGTTGGCGCGGGTTGATCAAGCAGCTGTACAAATTGCCAACGCTAGCGTTTCCAGCGATGCGTCCAACGGCAGCGTCTCCACAAGTACGGGCGATGCTTCCGCGAGGAGTCAATCGTCGAACCAACAAGTCGAGCGTCTGCATTCGGTTGACCGCAGTCAGCAAACTGATCTAGCGACCAGCGCAGTAGAACTCTCCTTGGCTAAAATCCAAGCCGAACTCGGCGTTAAAGTGGCCAAGGCTTCCGACGAAATGCTCGGCACGTTTATCGATACTCACGCCTGATCGCTGCCTTCGCGGTGCGCCTCGTCGCACCCGGTTACTCCTCTAGCTCCTGCATTTGCGTTTCACTCAACTAAACTTAATCGGCCTGATAGCGTGCCTGCGCTACGGCTGCGGCGTTCGCGTGGACATTTTAAAGCCTTGTGGGCGATGAACGGAGCACGCGCTGCGCTTGACAAGGTTTAGACGTAAACGTATGTTTCAAACAACTGTTTGATCGACCGATCATTCGCTCCAGGATTCTCAGCAGAGGTTATCGCTATGCCGGACTACAAGGCCCCCTTGCGTGATATTCGCTTCGTTCGTGACGAGTTGCTCGGCTACGAAGCGCATTATCAAAGCCTGCCGGCTTGCCAGGACGCTACTCCAGACATGGTTGACGCCATTCTTGAAGAAGGCGCCAAGTTTTGTGAGCAGGTGTTGGCACCGTTGAACCGTGTCGGCGACTCTGAAGGCTGCACCTGGAGCGAGTCCGGCGTGAAAACCCCGACGGGCTTCAAGCAGGCTTACCAGCAATTCGTGGAAGGCGGCTGGCCTAGCTTGGCGCACGACGTGGCCCATGGCGGTCAAGGCCTGCCAGAGTCACTCGGCCTGGCTGTCAGTGAAATGGTCGGCGAAGCCAACTGGTCGTGGGGCATGTACCCCGGCCTGTCGCACGGCGCGATGAACACCATTTCCGAGCACGGTACTGAAGAACAGCAACAGGCTTACCTGACCAAGCTGGTTTCGGGCGAATGGACCGGCACCATGTGCTTGACCGAATCGCACTGCGGTACCGACTTGGGCATGTTGCGCACCAAGGCCGAACCGCAAGCTGACGGCTCCTACAAAGTGACCGGCACCAAGATCTTCATTTCTGCTGGCGAACACGACATGGCCGACAACATCGTCCATATCGTGCTGGCCCGCCTGCCGGATGCACCGGCGGGCACTAAAGGTATTTCGCTGTTCATCGTGCCTAAGTTCATGCCAAACGCTGACGGTAGCGTTGGCGCTCGCAATGCGGTCAGCTGCGGTTCCCTGGAACACAAAATGGGTATCCACGGTAACGCAACGTGCGTGATGAACTTCGATGCAGCCACGGGCTTCTTGATCGGCGCGCCGAACAAAGGCCTGAACTGCATGTTTACGTTCATGAACACCGCGCGTTTGGGGACTGCACTTCAGGGCCTTGCCCACGCCGAGATCGGCTTTCAGGGCGGCTTGAAATATGCCCGTGATCGTTTGCAAATGCGTTCGCTAACCGGCCCGAAAGCGCCCGAGAAAGCCGCAGACCCGATCATCGTTCACCCTGATGTACGCCGCATGCTGTTGACCATGAAAGCCTTCGCTGAAGGCAACCGGGCAATGGTTTACTTCACTGCCAAGCTGGTCGATATCGTTAAGTACGGTCAAGACGATGAGCAGAAGAAGCAAGCGGACGGCCTGTTGGCGTTCATGACCCCGATCGCCAAAGCCTTCATGACTGAGGTCGGCTTCGAAGCGGCTAACCATGGCGTGCAAATCTACGGCGGCCACGGTTTTATCGCGGAGTGGGGCATGGAGCAAAACGTCCGCGACAGCCGCATTTCGATGCTGTACGAAGGCACCACCGGCATCCAGGCACTGGACCTGTTGGGCCGCAAAGTGTTGATGACTCAAGGCGAAGCGCTGAAAGGCTTCACCAAGATCGTCCACAAGTTCTGCCAGACCAACGAAGGCAATGAAGCGGTTAAAGAGTTCGTCGAACCCTTGGCTGCGCTGAATAAAGAATGGGGCGAGTTGACCATGAAGGTCGGTATGGCCGCTATGAAAGACCGTGAAGAAGTCGGTGCCGCTTCGGTGGATTACCTGATGTACTCCGGTTATGCCTGCCTGGCTTATTTCTGGGCTGACATGGCGCGACTGGCAGCTGAAAAATTGGCTGCCGGTACTACCGAAGAAGCGTTCTATACGGCCAAGTTACAAACGGCGCGCTTCTACTTCCAGCGTATCTTGCCGCGCACCCGTACTCACGTGGTGACCATGCTTTCAGGCGCTAACAACCTGATGGACATGAAAGAAGAGAACTTCGCACTGGGCTATTAAAGCTGCGTCGTTTTTAAATAACCGCTTTTCCTTTTGGGGAAGCGGTTATTTTGTATCTGGTGGCTGAGGGTAGTTGCAGGCGTTATCGTCAACTTCTTAAGTTCACGGCCGTTAAAGAGGATTAGTCAGGTATTTGAGCCATTTGAGTGCTTAACTGAAACAGTACAGGCACAATGCCATGCAACGTTTCATGTTGGGCAGGAGCCATCCTCTTTGCAGCGTTTTTCGACCGCACGTTTCAGTCATTTCGTTCCCTCGCTGCTATTACTATTAGCGGGGCTCGCGGCCGCGTATGTAAAAGACCTTAATGTATTTTTTACGTCGCTGTTCAATGTACTGCCGACTTTGGTGCTGTTGTTGGGCGGTGCGTATTGCTCGGTTTATCGTCGCCAGCGTGAGCTGTTTTTGATGATCACTGTTTACACCGCGTACTTTCTGTTGGATACGCAAACCGACTACTACCGCGATTACGGCAAAGTGCGTGATGACGCCGCCGTGGTTTTTCATTTGTGCTGTCTCTTTTTGCCACTGCTCTACGGACTTTTCGCCATATGGGAGGAACGTACGCACCTGTTCCGGGACATGATTGCCCGATTTGCCGTGTTCCTCGCCTTTGGCAGCGTTGCGTTGGCGCTAGAACAAAGCTTTCCTAAAGCCCTGCTGAATTGGTTGGCAGAGATCCGCTGGCCGGCTTTATACGGCGATTGGATGAGTTTGATTCAACTGGCTTACCCCGTGTTCTTTTGCAGCTTCCTGTTAATTATTGTGCAATACGTGCGTAAGCCCCGGCCGCTGCACGCGGCGCAAATCGTCGGTTTGATTGGTCTTTTTTGGGCGTTGCCGAGGACCTTCATTTTGCCGTTCACCCTCAACATCATGTGCAGTGAGGTGATGCTGATGATTGCCGCCGCGGTCGCCCATGAGGCTTATCAAATGGCGTTCCGCGATGAGCTGACAGGATTGCCGGGACGTCGTGCACTCAATGAACGACTGCAAAGGTTGGGACGCAGTTACGTGCTAGCCATGGCCGACGTCGATCACTTCAAGAAATTCAACGACACCCATGGGCATGATGTTGGCGATCAAGTGCTGCGACTGGTGGCGAGCAAGTTATCGAAAGTGACCGGTGGCGGTCGAGCCTACCGGTATGGCGGCGAAGAGTTTGCACTGGTGTTTGCCGGGCAGACGCTGGAAGAGTGCATGCCGCATCTGGAGTCGGTGCGCGACGCTATCGCGGTTTACAACATTCAATTGCGCAATCAGGACCGACCGAATGACGACCAGCAAGGGCGTCAGCGCCGAAGCGGTGCGAAGGCGTCGAGTGTATCGGTCACCGTCAGCATTGGCGTAGCCGAACGGCAAGTTGACCAGCGTACGCCCGAGGAAGTGCTCAAGTCAGCCGACGAGGCGCTTTACAGCGCCAAGGGCGCGGGGCGAAATTGTGTCGTTGCGCATGGCCGTAATCGGCGCGGCGCGGTGCGTTTAGTTGGCGCTGCCAGTTAAGTTATGAGCCTGTATTCAGCGTCTGGACTGTGATTGTTCGGACCCCCTTCGCGCAGTAGGTTGGGGTATCTGCTGCCGGAGAAATGACCATGCCTGAGTACAAAGCCCCCCTGCGCGATATGCGCTTCTTGATCAACAACGTTTTCGATTTCCCTGCTCATTACCAGGCGCTCGGCGCCCATGACGCCAGTCCAGACATGGTCAGCGCGATTCTGGAAGAGGGCGCTAAGTTCTGCGAACAAGTGCTGTCGCCGCTGAACCGTCCCGGCGATGAAGAAGGCTGTCATTTCGACCAGGGTGTCGTCACCACGCCCAAGGGTTTCAAAGAAGCCTTTGCTCAATACGTCGAAGGCGGTTGGCATGGCTTGTCGGCGGACCCGGCTTACGGTGGTCAAGGTTTGCCGTTATCGCTGGGGCTGGCTATCAGCGAAATGATCGCCTCCAGCAATACTTCATGGGGCATGTACCCAGGATTGACCCACGGCGCGATGTCGGCCATTCATACCCACGGCACCGAAGATCAGAAGCAAACGTACCTGACCAAGCTCACCGAAGGCGAATGGACAGGGACTATGTGCCTGACCGAAGCCCATTGCGGCACCGACTTGGGAATCATCAAAACCCGCGCTGTGCCGCAAGCCGACGGCAGTTATGGTATTTCCGGTAGCAAGATTTTCATCTCGGCTGGCGAGCACGACATGAGCCAGAACATCGTCCACTTGGTGCTGGCGAAACTGCCAGATGCCCCGGCGGGAACCCGTGGCATTTCGTTGTTTATCGTGCCTAAATTTCTGCCAGACGCTGCGGGCAATGCCGGCCAGCGCAACGGTGTGTCGTGTGGTTCCATCGAACACAAGATGGGCATAAAGGCTTCTGCAACCTGCGTGATCAACTTCGATAACGCCACCGGATATTTGATCGGCGAGGCCAATAAAGGCCTCAACTGTATGTTTACCATGATGAATCATGCCCGCTTGGGCACTGGCATGCAGGGCATGTGTCTGGGCGAAACCAGTTTCCAGGGGGCGATTAAGTACGCCAACGAACGCCTGCAAATGCGCTCCCTGACCGGACCTAAAGCGCCGGACAAGGCTGCGGACCCTATCATCGTTCACCCGGACGTGCGCCGCATGTTGCTGACCATGAAAGCCTTCAACGAGGGTAATCGCGCATTGACCTATTTCACCGCGCAGATGCTCGACACTGCGCACATGAGCGACGATGCGGGTCAACGCGAAGACGCGGAAAACCTCTTGGCGTTCCTCACGCCGATCTGCAAGGCATTCATGACCGAAACCGGTTTAGAAGTCACCAATCTTGGGATGCAGGTTTTTGGGGGGCACGGCTTTATCCGCGAGTGGGGTATGGAGCAACTGGTTCGTGACTGCCGTATCGCCCCTATTTATGAGGGTACCAATGGTATCCAGGCACTGGATTTACTCGGCCGTAAAGTATTAGGCAGCCAAGGAAAGTTACTGCGTGGTTTTACCGAAATTGTGCATAAGTTTTGTGAAACTAATGCCGAACACCCGCAGCTCAAGGGCTTCGTCAGTCAGCTCAATGCCTTGAATAAGCAGTGGGGCGAACTGACTACAAAAGTCGGTATAGCTGCGATGAAAAACCCTGATGAAGTGGGCGCGGCGGCCCTTGATTATCTGATGTACAGCGGTTACATCATTCTCGGGTACCTATGGTTACGCATGGCATTGGTCGCCCAAACCCAACTGGATGAAGGCAGCGGCGATTCTGCCTATTGCCAAGGCAAGTTGGCGACCTGCGAGTTTTATTTCAAGCGGCTTCTACCACGCACCTCCGCGCATCAAGCGGCAATTGAAGCGGGCAGTGACTGTCTGATGCAACTACCAGCGGAGATGTTCGCGCTGTAATGAGTGGGATGTAAGTGTGACTGTATGTGGCTATACGGTCACACACTGACCCTATGTGTCGCAAATGGTGTTCGGGTACACTCGGAGCCTTCATGTTAACGGCTCAATTCCGGGAGGTTTGCCATGGCTGACTATAAAGCGCCCCTGCGCGATATGCGTTTCGTCCTCAATGAGGTTTTCGAGGTTGCCAAGCTCTGGGCTCAACTCCCGGCACTGGCCGAAACAGTCGATGCCGAGACGGTAGAAGCAATCCTTGAAGAAGCAGGCAAAGTCACCAGTAAAAGCATCGCTCCGCTCAGCAGAAGCGCCGATGAAGAAGGCTGCCATTGGAACGATGGCGTAGTCACTACCCCGGCAGGTTTCCCCCAGGCTTATCAAACTTATGCCGACGGCGGTTGGGTTGGCGTAGGCGGCGATCCGGAATTTGGCGGGATGGGCATGCCCAAAGCAGTTTCGGCGCAAGTCGAAGAAATGATCAATTCCTCCAGTTTGGCTTTTGGCTTGTACCCCATGCTCACCTCCGGGGCCTGCGTGTCCATCAGCACACATGCCAGTGAAGATCTGAAAGCAACTTACCTGCCCAACATGTACTCCGGGCTTTGGGCTGGCTCCATGTGTTTGACCGAATCCCATGCCGGTACTGATCTTGGGATTATTCGCACCAAGGCCGAGCCGCAATCCGATGGATCTTATAAAGTCAGCGGCACCAAGATTTTCATCACAGGTGGCGAGCACGACCTGACCGAAAATATCATTCACCTTGTGCTGGCTAAGCTGCCGGATGCGCCTGCTGGACCGAAAGGTATTTCGCTGTTTCTGGTGCCCAAGTTTATGGTCAACACCGACGGTAGTTTGGGCGTACGTAACCCGGTCACCTGCGGGTCGATTGAGCACAAAATGGGGATTCAGGCCTCGGCAACGTGCGTGATGAATTTCGATAGTGCTGTAGGTTATCTGGTTGGCGAACCCAACCGTGGCCTGGCGGCCATGTTTACCATGATGAACTACGAGCGTTTGGGGGTAGGCATTCAAGGCTTAGCGTCTGGCGAGCGTTCGTATCAAAATGCTATCGAATATGCTCGTGATCGTCTGCAAAGTCGCTCGCCGACTGGCGTTCAAGCCAAGGACAAGGTGGCTGATCCGATCATCGTTCACCCGGACGTGCGTCGCATGCTGTTGACCATGAAAGCGTCCAATGAAGGTGGCCGGGCGTTTTCCACCTACGTGGCGATGCAATTGGACATTGCAAAATTCAGCGAAGACCCCGCCGCGCGTAAACGTGCCGACGATCTGGTCGCCCTGCTGACGCCGGTCGCCAAGGCGTTTCTCACCGATTTGGGGCTGGAAACCACGGTACATGGTCAGCAAATATTCGGCGGCCACGGCTTTATTCGGGAGTGGGGTCAGGAGCAACTGGTCCGTGACGTGCGTATCACCCAAATCTACGAGGGCACCAACGGCATTCAGGCACTGGATTTGGTTGGGCGCAAAATCGTCGGAAATGGCGGCGCTTACTATGCGTTGTTCGCTGATGAGATACGTAAATTCACCGCGCAAGCTGGTAGCGAGATGGCTGAATTCACTACACCGCTGAGCGCAGCCCTCGACAATCTCGATGAACTGACGGCGTGGGTGTTGGATAGATCCCGCACCGACGCCAATGAAATCGGCGCTGCCTCAGTCGAGTACTTGCATGCGTTCGGCTACACCGCCTATGCCTACATGTGGGCATTGATGGCCCGCGCCGCACTTGGCAAGCAATCGCAGGAAGATTTTTATGCCAGCAAGCTGGGCACCGCTCGTTTTTACTTCGCAAGGCTGCTACCGCGTATTCACTCGTTGAGTGCGTCGGTCAAAGCCGGCAGCGAGTCGTTGTATCTGCTAGACGCTTCACAGTTTTAAATGTTGTAGGGCAGATCTCTGCTGTGTAAGCATTTACTTACATGACGTACTGACCTTTGCCCCTATCGCTTAGGTGGATCCAAAGTTAATCTACTTAACAGGGACGTAGCGCAGGAAGCGCAAAAACATAACAGGGACACGTAGGGATGCCTGCCAGGATGGTGGGGCGAAAAGGATGTCAGGGAAACAGTCTGCAAAACCCCGCTTCGGCGGGGTTTTCTTTGTGCGCGATTTAACCTGCGGGCGTCAGTTGATCACGTCCAGTGGCCCCGGTACTCCTGATCTACCCGCGCCTCCATCCTCTAAAAGCGTCCGCAGCAGTTCCAACACAGGTTGATGCCGTTGCGCATCGCGATACACCAGTCCCACTTTGAGCGGTACACGGGGTTCGGTCAGCGGTTTCCACAGTAACGAACTGTCCCCCTGAACCTGTTGCACCCGGCCCGGCAGTACTGTCGCTAGGGAAGTATTGAGCAAACTGTCGAGAATGCCAGCCATGCTATTGAGTTCGGCTTGCACGTGGGGGCGGCGCCCGAGGGTAGTCAGCTGTGCCTGCCAGATCTGCCGCACCTGATATTCCTCACCCAATAACAACATCGGTAACTCTGCTGCCTGGCTGACGGACACTTTCTTAAACTCCCGCAGCGAATGATCGGCCGGGATCACCAGTTGCAACTCGTCCTCGTAGAGCACCAGGCTGTGCAGGCCCGGTTGATGGGCGGGCAAAAAACTGATGCCTATATCTAACGCACCGTTGAGCAGGCGTCGTTCTATTTCCAGACCAGACAACTCGTAAATGTGCACCACAAGATGCGGCTGCGCTTTGCGCAATTGCTCCAGAAGTTGCGGCACGAGGTAGAGCACGGTCTGCAGCACGCCAATGGCTAACGTTCGTACGGACTGCCCGCGGAAATTGCGTAGCGCCTCGCGGGCTCTTTGCATGCCGTCGAGCAGCGGCAGCGCGTGGTTGTATAGCGTATGCGCGGCCAAAGTAGGCAATAAACGTTTGCTGGTACGTTCAAACAGGCTGACATCGAGACTGTGTTCCAGCTGGCGAATCTGCTGCGAAAGCGCAGGTTGCGACAGAGAAAGCCGCTCTGCTGCGCGTCCGACATGGCCTTCTTCATACACCGCGACAAAATAACGCAGTTGCCGAAAATCCATAAGAAAATCTTATCGAAAATGTTACTAAAACGAAATGGCCTCGGGCCATGATGAGGGCTTAGTCTAGCCCTATTCCTCAAGGCTTACAGGCCCAGAAACAGCAATGAACAGCATATGTGTCGACGGTGTTTACATAGGGAGAGCAAAAAACCTCGGCCATGGATTGGTAAGTGACATCGATAAGCAACGCCTGGAACGCCGTACGTGGCTGTGGCCGCAGGGCTTAGGCACCGACGAACACGGTGACCCACGCTTTCATACTGGTCCAGAACGCGCCTTGCATCATTATCCCGCTGAACATTACGCCTATTGGCGCAAGCTTTACCCGCACGTCGACTGGAGTGCCCCTGCATTCGGCGAAAACCTTTCTACCCACGGCATCACTGAAGAGCACGCCTGTCTGGGCGATATATTTCGCTGGGGCAATGCGTTGGTACAGATAAGTCAGCCGCGATCCCCATGCTATCGCTTGACTCACCGTTGGGGCTTGGATCACATGCCGCAAGAGGCTCAGGACAGCGGCCGTTGCGGCTGGTTCTACCGTGTGCTTAAGCCGGGATTTATCAGCGACACTGATCCGTTTGAATTGATGCAACGCAGCTACCCCGGCTTGACCGTGGCATGGGCGTTACGCAGCTTTTATATCGAGCCGCTGGAACATGCCGGCCTGAAGAAACTGGTGGATTGCCCGGCGCTGTCGTCTCGCTGGCGTGACATTGCGCTCAAGCGTCTGCGCACTGGTAGCGTTGAGGACTGGTCCGAGCGCCTACTCGGACTGCCGTTGGAAGGGCTGCGCGCATGAGTCTGTTCAAGTTGCTGTTCAATCGTCGAGAGCTGGACACTTCGTCCCCTTCTGCCAGGTTGGAACGGGACAGTAGCGATGATGACGCTGGCCCCAGTCTTGCGGAGCTGTTACGCCGCAGCACTAGCAACGATCACGTACACCTTGTCGACACCGGGGCCGAGGCTAGAGAAGTGGCCGTTGGTTTGACCCGAAAATGGGGTCAGCTGCATCGCAGAGGCGCGATTGGTATTGTCTCGACCTGTAACAGTAGCCCACATTCAATGGGCGCAGCGCTCAACGATCTGGCAGCGCTGCATGCTGCGGTAGATTCGCGGACCGTCGCCGTCGTCCTTGAGCCCCGCCTTAATAGCGATGTTGATATGGCGGCGACCTTCACGTATTTCCAAGGTGCCGCGCAGCTGTGCCGGGAATTGAAAATCCTGTTGATCCTCGACGAAACCCGTACCGGCCTGGGCCGTCATGAGACCTTGCTGTGCGAGGACCGCTACGCTATTCGCGCCGATATTGTAGTGCTGAGCAGTGTCACAGAAGGCGGCAGGTTAGGAGCGGCGGTTCTGGCGCGAGGCACTCCTGTTGCAGAAAAGCGCTCCCTGGGATCGGTACCCGGAAATTGGGGTACTGTTGCGGCTTAAGGGTTAAGGCGGTGTTGAACCCTGTCCTTGGCAGCGGGTCGATTAGCTGTACGGTTGTGAAAGCCGTCTTAACCTGGAGCCCTACCTTATGGATATCGTCCGCATCATCATCGCCATCTTGCTGCCACCGCTGGGTGTATTCCTACAGGTCGGTTTCGCCGGTGCTTTTTGGTTAAATATTTTGCTCACATTGCTGGGCTACTTCCCCGGTGTCATCCATGCGGTGTACATCATCGCCAAACGCGATTAACCGTTTAGCAAACACGGCCGTTATAGGCGCGCGTTTGCCCATGATCGGCTGCACGCACTCGTAAATCTGGCAGCCCAGATCTTCCCGTGGAACGGGATAGTTGGGATCGCTTTGCGCGCCATCCGGGGACAGCGCTCTTACGGTAGTTTTTGGTATCGGGCCAACGCCATCAGTTGTCCATTATCCGCTGATAGAAATTGCACTCTTGCTCAAGCGCGTGGGCCTGATTGCTGGCCTTGCGAAAACCATGGCGCTCATCAGGGTAGAAGTGGCCTTCGGCTGCAATGCCGTTGTCGAGGAGCGCCTTGAGCATGTCACGGGTCTGTTTCGGCACAACCACTGCGTCCAGTTCGCCTTGGAAGAAGATAACCGGCACTGTGATGTGGTCAGCATGCAGTAATGGTGTGCGGGCTTTGTAACGCTCGGCATCTTTATCGGGATCACCGATCAGCCAGTCCAGGTAATCGCCTTCGAATTTATGCGTGGCCCGGGCCAACGCGATAGGATCGCTAACGCCATACAAACTGGCCCCTGCACGAAATACCTGATGGTAGGCCAGTGCGCATAAGGTGGTGTACCCGCCCGCGCTGCCGCCGCGGATGAAGGCTTGGTCGGGATTGATCATCTGACGCTCGGCCAAGTAAGCCACCACCGCGCAGGCATCCTCTACGTCGACATCGCCCCAGTTCAGATGCAAGGCCTGCCGATAGGCGCGTCCATAACCGGTGCTGCCTCGGTAGTTGAGGTCGGCAACAGCGAATCCACGCTGGCTCCAATACTGAATGCGTGGGTCCAGTACCGGATAACACGCCGAGGTCGGGCCGCCGTGGATAAATACCACCAGCGGCGGCATCTCCAGCCCATTAATGGCAGGATAAAAAAAGCCGTGCGCCTCGCCAATGCCACTGGGATAACGCAGGGCTTGTGGGCGCGTGATACGTTCAACCGGGAGCGGTGCTACGCCTCCGGCCAATACTTGAACCTGATGATTCTGGCGATCAATGACGATAACCGCCGACGGACTGATCGCCGAAGCAGCGATGCAATAAATAAACTGCTTGTCCACCGCTAGACTGCGAAAGCGGCTGTATTCTCCGGTGAAGTCGTCTGTCAAACCGTCAGCAGAACGAATAGCGAGTTGCCCAAAACCTTCCTCGGACCACGTCGCCACGTAGCTGTGCCCGGCAAGTGGTAACCAAGTGCAGCCGCCCAATTGCCACGGCGCAGGTGAGTGATCCGCCGTAGCAGCGGGTAATGCAGCCAAGCCGTTGGAAGACTCGACCCAAGGCTGCCAAAACCCCCCGCGATCAGTCAGGCAAAACAATTGGCCTTGAGCATCAAAGCACGGTTGTTGTATCGACTCTTCGTCGTCTAGCCCGGCGACACAGCGCGCTGTCGCCCATTGGCCATCGCCTTGACGTTCAGCACACATTAATTGAGTTGAGGTCCACGGCTGATGCGGACGCTGCCACTCGATCCAGGCTAAGCGCTGGCCGTCTGGGCTGAGCGTGGGTGCGGCATAAAAATCAGCGCCTTCAACCAATAACTGGCGTTGACCGGTCACTGCGTCGAACGCCACCAAGCGGTGAACGTCGCCCTCTTCTTCGACGGCAAACACCCAACCTTGGCCGAACCGTAGATCACCGTAGTGTCGGCTGCCGTGGCTGAGCCTTTCGGGTTCCGAGGCATCAAATAGTTGTCGATACAGCTGTTGATCGGCCTCGTTGACGAACATCACGGCATCGTCGCTCAAACAAAACGATCCCCCGCCGTATTCATAAACCCGACTGCGCACGCTGAAGCCTTCAGGCGTCAAGCACTGTGCCCGGCCTTCGTGCCAGCGCCAAATCCGCGAAGCCGCGTCTTCGGGACGGTATTCGTTCCAGAACACGCCCGCCGCGTTGACGGCCAGTTCTGCAAAGTCGACGCCCGCAGCGACCGCCTGCGCGGCGCTGAAGGGTTCAGGATTTGATGATAAGCCGGGAATTGCGTTCATTACGGAAGGCCAACTGTTCAATGGTTTGAGTAGCATACTCGGCTTCTTCGCGGGCCTGAGTAATGATCCCGTGATGGGGGGATTTTCCACAAACCGGATCGGCATTGCTCGCATCGCCGGTCAACATAAACGCCTGACAGCGGCAGCCACCGAAGTCTTTCTCCTTTTCGTCGCACGAACGACACGGTTCGGGCATCCAGGCATATCCGCGAAAGCGATTGAAGCCAAACGAGTCGTACCAGATGTGCTGCATGCTGTGCTCGCGCACATTGGGAAACTGGATCGGTAACTGGCGCGCGCCATGGCAAGGCAGGGCAGTGCCGTCTGGGGTTACGGTCAAAAACACGCTGCCCCAACCGTTCATGCAGCCTTTTGGGCGTTCTTCGTAATAATCCGGCGTGACAAAAATCAGTTTGCACGGATGGTCTTCGGCGGCGAGCTTGGCCCGGTATTCATTGGTGATGCGCTCGGCGCGCACGAGTTGATCGCGGGTCGGCAGCAGCCCCTCGCGATTGAGTTTCGCCCAGCCATAGAACTGACAGGTGGCCAGCTCAACGAAGTCCGCTTCCAGCGCAATGCACAGCTCAATGATACGGTCGATTTTGTCGATGTTATGCCGGTGGGTAACGAAGTTCAGCACCATGGGGTAACCATGGGCTTTCACTGCCCGGGCCATTTCCAACTTTTGCGCGAAAGCCTTTTTCGACCCCGCCAGCATGTTGTTCACTTGCTCGTCACTGGCTTGGAAACTGATCTGGATATGGTCCAGCCCGGCTTTTTTGAAATCGATGATTTTCTGTTCGGTAAGGCCGATACCCGAGGTGATCAGGTTGGTGTAAAAGCCGAGTCGCCGTGCTTCGGCAATCAGCTGGGCCAAGTCTTGGCGCACCAGGGGTTCGCCGCCGGAAAAACCGATTTGCGCCGCGCCCATTTCCCGGGCTTCACGCATCACCTTGAACCATTCTGCGGTGGTCAGTTCCTGACCTTGCGCGGCGAAATCCAGCGGGTTAGAGCAGTACGGGCATTGCAGCGGGCAGCGATAGGTCAGCTCGGCCAGCAGCCATAACGGCAAACCGGTTTCGGGCGTCGGCGGAATCCGCACGGTGGTGTCAGGCAAGTTCGATCCAGCGTTCAGCACGGGCGACCTCCATAAACTGCTCGACGTCGGCGCCGAGCTCTGGGAAGCCTGGAAACAGTTGGTCTAGCGCATCGATAATCGCGTCTACCGTGCGCTCGCCATCTATCAGGCCACCAATGGCGCTGGCACTCTCGTTGAGCTTGATCATGCCTTCCGGGTACAGCAACACATGGCTGTTTTGCGCTGGTTCAAACTGATAGCGATAACCCTGGCGCCAGCGTGGAATCAACTGTCGATTGAAGCTCACAATGCGATCCCCTTATGCCAGACGCGTTGGTCGGTAACGCTGTGATACGGCGGACGATTCAGTTCATAGGCCATGCTCATGGCATCAAGCATGCTCCACAGAATGTCCAGTTTGAACTGAAGAATTTCCAGCATTCGCTGCTGGCCTTCGTAGGTGGTGTAGTGCTGCAAGGTGATGGTCAGACCATGCTCGACATCGCGTCGCGCCTGACCAAGACGAGTACGGAAGTATTCGTAGCCGGCGGGGTCGATCCACGGATAGTGCTGCGGCCAACTGTCCAGTCGCGATTGGTGAATCTGCGGCGCGAACAATTCGGTCAATGAGCTGCTGGCGGCTTCCTGCCAATTGGCGCGGCGGGCGAAGTTGACGTAAGCATCGACGGCAAATCGTACACCGGGCAGCACTAATTCCTGCGAGCGCAATTGGTCCGGGTCGAGGCCCACAGCTTGGCCCAGACGCAGCCACGCTTCGATGCCGCCGTCTTCTCCGGGGGCGCCATCGTGATCAAGCAGGCGTTGAATCCACTCCCGGCGAATTTCACGGTCCGGGCAGTTGGCCAGAATCGCAGCGTCTTTCAACGGGATATTGACCTGATAATAAAAGCGGTTGGCGACCCAGCCCTGAACCTGTTCACGGGTTGCGCGGCCTTCGTACATCGCCACATGAAACGGGTGATGGATATGGTAATAGGCACCCTTGGCGCGCAGGGCTGCCTCGAATTCAGCGGGTAGCAATGCAGTGGCGTCGCTCATAAGGGCTCCTAAAGCTCGATACTCATGCCGTCGTAGGCAACTTCAACGTTACGGCGGACCAACTCAGCGCGCTCCGGGGAGTCTTCATCGAGGATCGGGTTGGTGTTGTTGATGTGAATAAGCACTTTGCGTGGGTCGGGTAACTGCTCCAACACTTCAAGCATGCCGCCGGGACCGCTTTGCGCCAAGTGGCCCATCTCACGCCCGGTGCGGGTGCCGACGCCGCGACGCTGCATTTCATCGTCGCTCCACATCGTGCCGTCCACCAACAGACAGTCAGCAGCGGCCATTTGCTGCATCAGCGCTTCATCGATTTTGCCCAGCCCCGGCGCGTAGAACAACTTACCACCGGTTTTCAGGTCTTCGACGATCAAGCCAATGTTGTCGCCGGGGTGCGGATCAAAACGATGCGGTGAATACGGCGGCGCGGCGCTGCGTAAGGGGAACGGCGTAAAGCGTAGCTTTGGGCAGGCAGGGATGACAAAGCTGCCTTCCAGTGCGATGCGGTTCCAACGTAAGCCGCCGTTCCAGTGGGTCAGCATCGGGAATAACGGAAAACCGGTGCTCAGATCTTCGTGAACCATGTCGGTACACCACACTTGATGCGGGCAGCCTTCGCGCAAGCTGAGCAGCCCAGTCGTGTGGTCAATCTGGCTGTCCATCAAAATGATCGCGCTGATGCCGGTGTCACGCAGGGTCCGGGCCGGTTGCATGGGCTTAAAGTCCTGCAATTGCGCGCGGATGTCGGGGGAGGCGTTGCATAACACCCAATGTACGCCGTCGTCGGACAGGGCAATGGACGATTGAGTGCGCGCTTGAGCCCGCAGGCTACCGTCGCGAAAGCCTGCGCAGTTGGCACAGTTGCAGTTCCACTGAGGGAAGCCGCCGCCAGCAGCAGAACCTAGTATCTGAATGAACATTTACGCTCCATGAATAAAAACGCCCCGGCGAACCGAGGCGTTGCACCACGTCAGAATCAACGGCTTGCGAAGTACATGGTGACTTCAAAGCCGATACGCAGATCAGTGTAAGCAGGTTTAGTCCACGACATAGGAGACTCCTTCCAGGTAGATACAGCGGTTGATGACCTTCGTTAGTCACTTACCAAGCGAAGACGTTCAGATGGTTAGGCAGCTATCTTACTAGAGGTTTTTTTATCTACGCCATCGTCCTCAAGAAACGCCCCTGTTGCTTAGGATTAGCCAACCGCCGGCGGCGCTTACTAATCGACAAACAGCAGTAAGCAATTCGCATTTTTCAGTACGCAGAAGCGCGGCTTGCAACCGCTGGGCGTAACGTGCGCCATGCCCAGCGAGATGCGCCTGCCAGAGCCATTCACTGGTTTGCAGCGGGTCCATCGTGGCAATGTCGAATTGTGCGGCCAACACTTGGCGCCGCTGTGCTAAATCGACAGTCTCGATTAGCGCAGGTAGGTGCTTTATAAACGCCTCCAGATGTCCGACGATTTCTTCTGTAGACGCACTGGGTGATTGCACCCCAAACAACCAGCCCCCTTGCCCGGCTATTTGTCGGAAACCGCTGAATACCGCGTAGCCCAACTGCAATTCCACCCGCAGCCGCTGATAGAAAGGCGCTTGACCAAGGTGCGCTAACAGCCGCCACGCTGCTTCGTCTTCCACGCATCGGCTTGGCGCGGGGCAGAATAAAAGCACAGCATTTTCGCAAGCATCAGACGTGTCGATTACCCGCTGTTTACCCGGCTTAACGTCAATGGCCCTTAGCGGTCGATCATCGACGGTGCCGGGCATCTCGCCAAGTTCTGCGGTCAGCGCTAAATCGGTTTCTTTGGATAAACCGACTGAAAACGTAGTCCACCGCGCATCTGCCCACACAGATGACAGCTCGTGGTTGTTGCCCTCGATCTGGCCCACTGTGCTCAGACAAGCATCCGGCAGTTGCTTGAGCAAGTGGCGAATCGGAATCAATGCGGATTCTCGACGAGGCTGTCCGTAGCGCCCCAAGGTTTCAGGCTTGGGCATAGTCAGTACATGCAGCGTGTGTTTGATCACAGCGGGCATAGGTGCCGAAATGCCACTGAGCTTAAGCTGCCAAAAATGGCCGTACCGGCTGAAAGCGAGATCGACGCCCGCCTGTCGTGCCGCGATGACGACCGAGCCCAGGCTGTTGTCTAGCATCTGCCATAAGCCGGAATGCGCCGAGCTCAAACGCCAACGCAGGAAAATCGACCCCTCGGTGCCATCATCGATGTTGGCGCTTAGAAAAGGATTAGGAGCGGGCAGGCGCCAAGAAGTGGGTTGAATGGCTAAGTTATCCACAGCCTGCGGATCAAGCAGCTGCGAGGGGCGTATCTGGTCCAGCAGTGCTTTTAGCGTGGATGCGGAGGGATTTGACGGGTTCCCGAAACACCGCGCAATCGCCAGTGCCCCCTTGATCGCTCGTCTTCGGTCTTGAATCAGCGCGTATTCCTTTTGCAGTTTCGGATGGCTGCTATTTGTCTTGAAAAACGACAACCAGTCAAAAAATAATCCGGCGACAACACTGCGTTGAGCAGCACCGACTTCGGTGAGCGCGAATTCAATATTCAGCAGCAATTGAACTTCAAAAAGGTACAGCGGCTCGATCTTGAGCGAGTCGATCAAGTCGCGTTTAAGCAGCTCGAATAGTAAGCCGCCGGGTTGTGAGTCCGTCAGCCATGTCTGGAAAACTTCCAATGCTTCGAGACCCTGCTCAGGAAAGCCTTCGCACGCAAAAATCAGATGCAGCCGACGCGGGTCGGTAATGGGCTGAGGGTCAGACGATGTTCCCAAAAGAGGTGGCGCTGGAGTTTGCGTGGACTTTTTTCCACTGACAAAAACATTGCCGTAGCGTGTTGCCAGCGCCCTCAAATCGTCCAATGATTGCGGACCGACAAGGCTCAATTCCATCTGCCCCGCATGATAGAAGCGTCGATAAAAGTCCTGCAACGCCTGCTGGAAAGCCTGACGCGGAACAGGAAGGCTGTAGCGATTGCCCGCATGAAACCTACGCAATGGGTGGTGAGCTGAAAGCGGTTGCAGCAACATCGTTTGATACCGGGATTCGGCGTCCTGCGACCAAGCGATAAATTCCGCGTGCAGCACTTCGCGCTCTCGTCGTTGATCGGCCAGCGCAAGGCGCGGATGGGTGAGCATCTCGCACAAACGCTCCAACCCTTGGTCAAACACCGGCTGGGGGAGCTCGAAAAAAAACTCTGTGCTGCGTTCGCGAGTGCTGGCGTTGACCTGTCCGCCATGACGTTGAACAAAGGCCATCAAATTATCGGCCGCCGGAAAGCGTTTGGTGCCCAGAAAAAACAAATGTTCGAGAAAATGTGCCAAACCAGGCCATTGTGCCGGTACATCATGACTGCCAGCCGCTACTCGCAACGCCGCCGCACATCGCTTCAATCCAGGCACATGGCTAAGCACCACGTGCAACCCGTTGGGCAACGTGAGGTGTTCGACGGCGGGGGTGTTTAGCGCAGGCATTCAGGCTTCCGGCGTTTGAGCGAGGGAAGCCAACATGCTAGCGGAAATGTTTCGGTTTAGGACAATCAGCCGCGACTCAACCCGATATACAAGTCCGGACGTCGATCGTTGAAGTAGGTGTTGATGGCCCGAGAGCCGTTCATCAGCTGTCGGTCCAGCGTACCTATGATCAATGTTTCATCTTCGGCAGCCTGAGCAATTCGACTGCCGTCCGGCGCGGCAATACTGCTTAACCCGCAATAATGAATGTCGCCCTCGCTGCCGCAATAGTTGGCATACGCCACGTAGCATTGGTTTTCAAACGCCCGGGCACGCACCGTGACTTCAGCGACGAAGTCATACGGTTTCATATTGGCGGTCGGCACGACGATCAACTCAGCACCGGCCAAGGCCAGCCTGCGAGTGTTTTCTGGAAACTCCAGGTCGTAACAAATCAGCAAGCCCAGACGCCAGCCGTTCAGTTCGATAACCGGAAAGTCATCGCCGCCCGCCGTAAACATCGACTGGTCCAGGTCACCGTATAGATGGGTTTTACGGTAATGAGCGAGACTTTTTCCCTGCGCGTCAATCAACTGCACCGAGTTGTAAATCTGCCCTTCGCTGGACCGTTCGGGATAGCCGTACAGAATGGCAATGCCTGCGGCCTGAGCAATCGCCATGACCCGTTGCGCCGATTCACCGTCACGGGCTTCGGCCAAGTAAAATGCCGCTTTTGCGCCAATGTTGTATCCGGTCAAAAACATTTCGGGGAACACCAACAGGTCCGCGCCCTGGGTCGCTGCTTGCGACGCTTTCAGTGCCAGGCGTTCAAGGTTGCCGCTGACGTCCAGCGGCAGCGGCGGGCATTGGTACAGGGCGATGCGCATGACGATGTTCCTCAGTCTGCCAAGGCGATGGGGCCGATTTCATGGAACACATCGCCGGGGCCTGGATTTTCTGGATGAGTGCTGCCGCCGAAGTGCTTCATGATGCCCCACACTGCATTCAGCGAGGTCTGTACTGCGCCTTCGACCCATGCGGGGGTCCATGAAACATCATCGCCGGCAATGAAAATTCCCCGCTGCTCGTCAGGCATGTCCTGCTGCATAAAGTGCGCGAACATTCGCTGGTTATAACGGTAGTGGCCGGGCAAGGCACCTTTGAACGCACCGAGGAAATGCGGATCGGCTTCCCACGAGACGGTGATGGGTTCGCCAATGATGTGCGCTGCAATGTCGACTTTCGGGTAGATCTTTTTCAGGGCGTCGAGGGCCAGTTTCACGCGCTTTTCCACCGGATGTGGCAGCATCTTCAGCGCGTCGCTCATCCAGGAGTAGGACAAGCAAATAACGCCCGGCTTGTTGTCGCCGTTATCGAACAGGTAGGTGCCACGGGTCAAGCGGTCGGTGAGGGTCATGCTCATCAAATCGCGGCCGGTTTCTGGGTCTTTGTCTTTCCAGAACGGGCGGTCGACCATGACGAAGGTCTTCGACGATTGCATATAGCGCGTGCGGTCCAACGCCATCCACATTTTCTGCGAAAACAATGACTCGTCACAGTCGATTTGAGTGGTCAGCAGCCAGCTTTGACAGGTGGTCAACACGGCAGCGTAGTGGAGCGTGTGGCCCCACGTGTCGGTGACTTCGAAACGGCCATCGTCAGCACGCGCGATGCGTTTCACCCCGGAACGCGGTGCGCCACGGTGCAGCGAAGCCAGGCTGGTGCCTTCCGGCCAATGCACACAACGCTCGGGCACATGGCGCCAGATGCCCAGTGGCACTTGTTCCACGCCGCCGACAATCAGGTGCTGGTGATCGTCGCAGTTGGTCATGACCACTCGGAAGATTTCCAGCATCGAGTTAGGGAAGTCCGAGTCCCAGCCACCGGTGCCGAATCCTACTTGGCCGAACACTTCACGGTGGGTGAAGGACAATTTGGCAAAAGCTTTGGAGGTGGCGACGAAATCGTAAAACGTCCGGTCATCCCATAACGGAACCAGTGTGTTCCATAGGCTTTTAAGGCGGGGGACGTCACGGTCGCGGATGGCTTGCTGGATCTCGGCGAATTGCGAACCGGCTTCCAACGCGTCAGCCCATGCATCCGCGACTTCTTGGAAGAGTGCAGGAAGATCCGACAGTTTTTGTGCGTAATACGTGCTGCCTTCCAGATCGATTACGGTGCTACCGGACGCGGCAGTCAGCGGATTCGGAAAGGGTTTTGACTCCAGGCCAAGTTTGTCAACGTAGTGATAGAACGCTGTAGAGGAGACCGGGAAACGCATGCCGCCCAGTTCGGCAACAATGCCGTCAGTGCCAGCAAAGGCCTGTGAGCGCAGACGTCCGCCCATTTTTGAGGCTTCGTAAATAACCGGTTTAAAGCCCAACTTCATCAGCTCATAGGCTGCTACCAAACCCGCAATTCCCGCGCCAACCACAGCGACTTCCGCACCATGATTTTCTGCCGGAATACTGCCTAAACCAGCCGGGTGTTCGATCCAGTCGTCAAAAGCGAAAGGGAAGTCCGGGCCGAACATGGTGATCGGTTTTTTACCGTCTGCAGGATGGCGATTGTTGTTCATAACTGACCTTGCTCGGCTGGAACCAAAAGAGGACAGTCTAGATAAGAGCGGATACGTTAATAAGACGCAAAGTGGTGTCGTTATTAATGCTGGCGCTGCGTTATGACGAGCTTGGTGGTCATATTGATTGTTTAGCCGTTGGTGGAAAACGTGGTGGCGAGCCCTGGGTTTTGCACACCGCAGTGAATTATTCACCCACCAATTGGCTCCAGGTCGGCTTAAACTGGCTGCCCTCGATCAATTTTGCTGCTAAGGATGATAGAGGTGGTGGTTTTTTCTACCCCATCTACGCTACCAATCAGATCCAGCAATTGGTCCAGTTGTTCGGGTGAGTCGGTGCGCAGCCACGCCACGTAATCGAATTCGCCGCTCACCGCACACAGCTGCTGAACTTGAGCGATGGCGCTCAACCGGCGCAGCACCTCTTTGCCTGAGCGCGGTTGTACGGTGATGCCCACGTAGGCCTGCAACCCGCCATCAACTACGCGCTGACTCAAACGCACCCCATAACCGGTGATGACCTTGGCCTTTTCCAGTCGGGCCAAGCGTGAAGTCACCGTGGTTCGGGCTATCCCCAGTCGGCGGGCAAGCATCGCGACGCTTTCGCGGGCATTGATCTGCAACGCGGCAATCAACTGGCGGTCAATTTCGTCGAGAGCGAGTGGGCGGCTATCGGGCAAGGTCATCTCCATTGGTACAGCGGAGCGAGCATGTTACCTGTAACGGTCAATTCTTATCATCAGCGCCATGCCGGCGTTTTCGTTTCGCCTCTGCGCAGATTTGGATGCTAGATGAGGTGCATGGGTACCGACACCAGGCACCGGTTTTTAGCCGTGCCTGGTCTAGAGGTCATTCAGGTCCAGAGTCCTGATGCAGGCGGGTGGTAGACCTCAGAAATACACCAGTGCTTCTACTGTTCCGGTCAGTTGGTTGCGCGCATCACGTTGCCCAAATGGGCGCCCCCCGTCGCGGCCGTCAAACCAGTCGTAGCGCAGTTCCGGACGAAGTGACAGGTACTTGCTGAAATCGTACCGCAGCCCAGTTGTCAGCGCATTGAACGCGCCCCTAGAGGTAGAAGAGGGGAACAAAATGTAGCCTTCTGGGTCGTTGAAATGCTCGGCTCGTGCTGAGAAAGACAAGTCTTTGCGTTGCTGGTAGGTCAATACCAGGTTGGCTCCCCACCAGTGCGCTCCATTAAAACCGGGGCCGGTGACGATGTCGACGGTCGAGGCTTGGCCGTCACCCGCTTGACGGCCATAAACCATTTCACCGCCCATGGACCATTTTTCATCGAACCGATGCCAGCCATTGAGCGAATGCTGTTGCTTGAACTGGCCCGCGCTAGAAATCACTCGGCCGCGAGGTGTTTGAATATCACTGCGACTTTCGTTCTCTGAATCACCGACGAGGAACTCGTAGTCGATCCAGGTATTCATGTCTGGCGTGCGCCAGCGCAGTGCGCCCAGTAGAGATTTTCCGTCGTTGTTGTCGCGCAGATTACCCTGGCCCTGAACCACACCGAATTCAGCACCCAACAGCATGCTCTGGTTGTTAATCAGGCGTTTGCCCAACAAAAAACCGGACACTGTACCTGATTCAGTCATGAACGCGTAACTGCGGCTGGCGAACGGGTTGCGTGCGGCACGGATGTTCGGGGGAATCTCATAGCCCAGCCCTGAGCCAAAGATGCCAGCGATTGCGGTGAAACCGCCCGCGTAAGGCAAGTAGGCCGTGGCGGCGATGTTGGGCACGGCGAGAAAATTTTGTTTATCGCGTCGGGCCTTATCTGGATCATTGTCGCCCGGCGAGTTTATTCCCCAGTGCATGTCCCAACCATAAGTGCGGGCCTGTTGCGCATTGCGGCCGTAGGCAGCCTCAAACGTGAAGCCCCAAGAAGCTTCAGTGGGTGACGGTCCAGGCAGAGGGGTGACACGCGGGATAAAATTGGTCTTTAGCGCTTTGTCGGCGAACAGGTGAAGATTGCCCAGTTCAAACCCTTCGTCGCCGAACCCGGCGACCGGGGTGTTGGTCAGCCCTGACTCGCGGTCTTTATGAGATGAGTTGTTGTTGCGTGAATAACCAGCATCCAGCAGGCCGGATATCTTGATGCCATAGTCGCGCTCCAATGAGTCGCCGAACAGGCTGCGAAACAATGTACCTTCTCCGAGCTCTACGGGCTCGCTCGCCAGGCAATGACTCGTTGCAAAGACGAACAGAACCGCGCCAAACGATTTGACCATGATGTTCTTCATGCGTTTTTCTCTTGTTTTTATTTGGGGGCCATCCGCTGGCCACTGCTTGGAGCTTTAGTTGGGCATGGGTACAGCCGTTGTTCGATTCAGGCGCCAGAAGCCGATAATGCCGATGGCTGCGATGCTGGCGGGAATGGCTGCAGCCACCAACAGTTCACTCGTCGACCATTGCAGATGCAGCAGCGTGGCACCTACGAAAGGACCGCAAATGCCCCCTAGACGACCGAGTCCCAGCGTCCAACCCGTGCCGGTTGCGCGCAGTGCAGTCGGATAAAAGGTGGAAGTCATGGCGTTCAGTGCCGCTTGGCCGCCGAGGATGCCGAAGCCGGCAACGGCTATGGTCAGGTAAGCGAGGTTGATTGAGTTGTAGTAGTGGCTGAACAGCACAATGGCCACGGCAGAGACAATAAAGGTCGGAACCAGTACGGCGCCGAAACCGTGTCGGTCGACAAACCAACCCAGTAGCCAACCGCCTGCCAAGCCACCCAGCCACATGGAGGTTCCCGCCAACACAGCTTGCGAGGGTGTATGGCCTGCGCCGCTCATCAGCACGGGTGTCCATGAGGCGAGAAAGTAAATGCAAAGCATGTTCATGAAGTTGATCAGCCACAGCAACAGCGTGCCCGGCAGCCTGCCATCCGCAAACAAGTGAGCAAGCGACAGGCCTTTTCTGCGCGGTTCGGCGATGAGTAATGTCGTGTGCTCATTGATTCGCAGGCCGGGCTCGATCCGTGTGAGGATTGCCCTGACACGGTCAAGCTGGCGTTCGCGCAACACGCACCACTGCAACGATTCTGGAAGTGCGAAGAGCATTATTACGCCCACACACAAAGGCGCAAAGGCGCCCAAATAGAACACCACTTGCCAGCCATATTGCGGAATCAGTGCAGCAGCGAGCGCGCCACCGACGAGACCACCCACGACCAGTCCAGAGGACACCAGCGTCAACAACATCACGCGGTTGTGCCCAGGGGCATACTCCGTCACCAGAGTGGCGGCGTTAGGCACGATTGCCCCCATGGCGATACCGGTAAAAAAGCGCAGTGCAAGAAGTCCGTCCACCGTCGTGGTTTGAGCGGTCAAGTACATCAGAACCGCCATCGTCAGCGAGGCGCTAACCAGTACTGGCCGTCGACCGACGCGATCGGCGATTGCACCCAGAGCAAGTGAGCCGATCAACATGCCTAACATGCTAATGCTGAACACCGGTCCCAAGTTGGCTTTAGGGATACCCCATTGAGCGATGAGGCTTGGTGCCGCGTAGGCCATGGCTTGAATGTCGAACCCATCAACGACCATGCACAGAAAGCATTGACCAAGCACAAGCATCTGAAAGGCGCTCAGGCGGCTCCTTTCGACGATCGCGCAGATGTCGAGTTGATTGTTCACGAGCGAATACCTCTGTTGTAATTATTTTCGGTAGTGGAGCTGTTCGGGACGCAAGATCGATGTGGCGGTCGGTGCAGAAAAATCTCAGTTGTGAATGTCGGTGACAGTGGCTTATCAGTCAGCGAGCCACGCGCTGGCCTCGGCTCGCATGGTCAGTTCCAGGTCGCTGCCGCGCGTGGCGAATACCCGATTGGGCGCAAAGCCGCTTTTTTCCAGAAGGTAGGCAAGCGGCGCATATTCACGCGGGTAGCGCGCCACGGTTTCATGGTCAATCTCGACTAAGCCTTGAGGGAAGGTGAAGCCCGCCATGTCATAGATGCTTTGACGCTTGACCAGCTTCCACAGGCCTTGGCGTTTCTCGACCAGGTCATAGAAACGGTTGTGTCCATTGCAACCCAGGTTCAGCCGGGTGTTATCGGCAACGATCACCGCGTTGGTTTCGACAATGGCCTTGTTGCCATTGAGGCTCACTACCGGCGTGCCAATCAAATGCTTGGTGCGCAAGTCTGACTTGCCCATGCGCTTTGACCCTTCGACGAACTCGGCAAACGGGCCTTCAAACCAAGTGACTTCGATGGTTCCGTCAGGATGGGCCAAGTTCGCCAGTTGGTCCCATTGGCCTAAGTCGCGATGTATCCAGCCGGTAATCAGGTCGGTAATTTGAAGGCGGTCTTCTAGGTAAGTCTGCATGCGGTGACCTTGGCAGGTGGTGGATGTGAGCTTCAGCTTCTTCTTCTGGACAGATAACTTCAAATAGATTGATATGAACGATTGATCACTATTTGTGATGGATAAGGAGACCTATGGACTTGCGTCATTTGCGTTATTTTCTCGCAGTCGCCGAGGAGGGGCATTTCGGCCGGGCCGCTCAGCGTCTACACATTGTTCAGTCAGCCCTGAGCATGCAGATACGTGGCCTGGAAGAGGAACTTGGGGGGGCTTTATTCTTGCGCACGAGCCGTCGTGTGGAGCTCACAGAAGCCGGAGTACTGCTGCGTGCCGAAGCACAGCGCACCCTTGATCAGGCAGCGCATGCGCAACGCGTGGTGCAGCGCTCGCTACGTGGAGAGATGGGTAGTGTGCGAATCGGTTTTGCCGGCAACGCCGTGTTCAGCGGTCGGTTGATGGCCGACGTTCGCGCCTTTCGTAAAGCTTATCCGGATGCTGAGATTATCTTGCGCGAGCTGGCGCCTCAGCAGCAGGTCGAGGCGATACAAAACGGGCAACTGGATCTGGGATATGCGCCAAGTCATGGCGGTCAGGCCCTAGACAACGCTTTGTTGTTTGAGCGCATTGGGACTTGGCCGCTGGTGGTTGCATTGCCTGAAGACCATCCGTTGGCGAACCAGCCAACATTGCGCGTGCCGATGTTGAGGGCGGAGTCGTTGATCATCTATGCCGCTCACGGAGCAGATGAATACATGCTGGCCGGTCTGCGTAAAGCATTGGGGCGGGAGCCGAAGGTTCAGCGCACTACCAGCACCTTGAGCGTGCTCGCGTTAGTCGCCGCCGGCATGGGGGTAGCGATGGTCCCCGCGCCCCTGATGCAGGTAAACATTCCCGGGCTGGTCTACCGGACATTCGAAGACATAGAGCCCCACACCGACTTGTTGCTTATTAGCCGCGTCAACGAAATTGGTGGTGCCGTGCGGGCGTTCCTGAAGGTTGCACATCAAGGTGGAAGGTTGACAGCAACCCAATAGCGCTCATCTCGTGAAGAGTGGATTTTTACGCACGATCTATTCCTTCGACGGGAGGCTCGGCCACTTTGGCTGGTGCGGTTTCCCGTAAACATGTTGCGACTAGCAATCCCACCAGCACTGCGCCGAGTGCCAGGTACATTGTGTTTTCGATCCCGTGGTGCTGAGCGATATATCCCGCAATAGCTGGAGCGACCCCGCCGCCAAAAATCTCACCAATTCCCACCACTAATCCTGTAGCGGTCGACGTCAGTGCGGCCGGAACGGACTCGCTGGTGAGTGGACCGACCGTCATGCAGATCATGCTGAAGTTGAAGAAAATCGTCAGAAACAGTAGCGCGAACAACTTTACCGGTTCGGCGCCTGTACCCATCAGCAACCAGAGAAACACACCGGTGGCGATGAATGATACGAGAACCACTGGTTTACGACCGATGCGGTCCGACACGGCAGGCATGATCAATTGCCCGAGAAAACCACCCAAACCGATGGCCGACATGACGAAGCCCATTTGCTGCACTGGGAGGTGTAAAAAGTCCATCAGGTAGTTAGGCATCATCACGCTAATCACGAACAGGCAGGTCAGCATGCAAAACATGCCGACAATGTTCAGCAAGACGTTGCGATAGCGCAGTGCATCCAGCCAGCTCGGGTGCTTGACTGCAGAACTGATTCCAGATTTCTTGGGCGTGATCGCTCGGGTTTCCCGCAAGTAAAAGTACATAGCCAATGCCAATAGAAAACCTGGCAGTGAAACTATCATGAACACCCAGCGCCAGGACGGTACTATCGTTAGCAATTGGGTGGCGAGAATTGGCGCAAGGCCAAGACCCAGGATCGGGAAGAACGCCTGTTGAATGCCAATGTTCATACCCCGACGTCGCGGATGGGACGACTCCGCCGTAGCCGCTAACGCAGTTGGAGTAAAGGCGCCTTCGGAGATGCCCATAATCGCCCGGATCAGCAATAAACCGCCCATACCGGTCGCCAGGCCCGAGAGGCCCGCAAGAAGTGAAAATACCAGTACTGCTGGAATCAGCACGTTGCGCCGACCGATACGATCAGATAGCCGTCCCATGAAAATCGAAGAAATGCCCCACGCCAAACCGAGTATTGCTGTCACGTTCCCCAGGTCCTGATAGTTCAAGCCCAAGTCTTTCATCATCACCGGGAATAGCGGCAGGATGATGAATCGGTCCAGTCCCACAAGGCCGAAGCCTAAGGCCAAGAGGGCGACCGCTGTAAACTCGTACCGCACATCCCACGCATGCTTATTGTTATTCATGGTTGCTACTCAGATGTAATGGAGATTAATGGCCTTAGGTAATTTGGCCGCCAAGGGTTTAGAAATAAAACAGCGCTTCAACAAGACCCGTCAGCTGCGTACTGTTGCGACCTGCGCCAAAAGGGTGATCGTTTGTATTGCCATCAAATACGTCGTAACGCACTTCCGGGCGCAACGAGACGTACTTGTTCAGGTCATAGCGCAAGCCCGTGGTGAGGGAGTTGAAATTGCCGCGAGCAGTGGATACCGGCAGCAGGATGAACCCATCGGGATCGGCAAAATGCTCGGCTCGTACCGAGTAGGAGAGATCCGTACGTTGCTGATAGGTGAGTACCGCGTTGGCTCCCCACCAATGGGCGCCATCAAAACCAGGACCGTTAATGATGTCGAGGGTTGTTGCCTTGCCGTCACCCTCCTGATGGCCATAAACGACCTCGGCGCCCATCGACCAGTTTGAGTCGAAGCGATGCCAGCCGTTGAGCGAGTGTTGTTGTTTGAACTGACCTTCTGGCGATATCAGGCGCGACGTTGGAGCCTGTACGTCGTTGGACGTGTCATTCTGTTCATCGCCGAGGATGAACTCATAGTCGACCCAGGTTTGCATGTCTGATGTGCGCCAACGCAAGGCCCCCATCACCGACTTCTGTTTGTTGTTATCGCTCAGGTTGTTCCACCCTTGGACTACCCCTAGTTCGGCGCCGAGAATTGATGATTTGCCGTTGTACAAGCGAGTGCCAAGGAGTACGCCACTGACAGTTCCCGGCTCGCTAACGAAGGCATAGGTCTTGCTCGCAAACGGATTACGAGCAGCGCGAATGTTGGGCGGGATTTCATAGCCCATGGCCGGTCCGAATATCCCAGCCATGGCCGTGATACCAGGACCATAAGGCAGATAGGCGGTGGCAGCGATGTTGGGAATCGCGAGGAATTTTTGTTTGTCGCGCTGGGCCTTGGCAAGGTTGGTATCACCAGGCGAGTTGACATCCCAGTGCATGTCCCAGCCCGTGGTGCGAGCGAATTGGGCATTACGCCCGTAGTTCAATTCGAATGTAAATCCGAAAGATGCTTCGCTCGGCGATGGCCCTGGCAACGGTGTGATACGTGGCACCATGTTGCCCTTCAGCGGCTTGTCGATGAATAGATGCAAGCTCCCCCATTCCAGGCCCTCGTCCGCGAAACCAACGACCGGAAGATTGCTTAAGCCTTGCTGACGCTCAGCATGGGTCGAGCGATTGTTACGAGAATAAGCAACGTCAAACAGGCCAGAAACCTCAATCCCATAATCCTTTTCCAGGGTGTCACCAAATAGGCTTCGAAATACCGTGCCTTCACCTGTCTCAGGGATCTGGGCGGCGTGAGCGTTAAGCGTTGCAAAGGCGGCCAGAACCGCACCAAGCGTTTTCACCTTGATGTTGATCATTATCTGTCTCTTGTTTTTGTTGTCAGAGTTTGGGAGGTCGGGGCATCCATGCCCCCGGAAAACAGGTGTCAGGCGTGACAGGTCTTTGTGTCGTTGTTGGTACGGGTTTGCTGGCCGCTGCTTTGTAGCTGATCGCGCAGGGTGTCGATTAATTTTGGCAGCGCCGACAACGCTGCGACGCCGCCATAGCAGTAGTAGTCAGGTCGCACGATGAGGGCTTCGAGTCCGGCCTCTGCCATGAATCGCAGGTATTTTCCAGAGACGTCTCGATAGATGCCTTTGCTACTGTCCGCCGTTTGTGCAAGTCGAACGACCTTCAGATCGTAGTCGCTAATAAATCTCGACTGTTCCGAGCTGAGCAGCACCAAAGGGTCAAGCTCGCCACTCACCAGCAAGTGAAAACCGCGTCCGATGACGTCGTCATAGCGGCTGACCTTGCCACCGATCTCGATTGATCCATGCACTCCAAGCGTGCCGCGCAATGGGCCAGCCTTTGGCAGTAGTCCATCGGTCAAACCCGGGAACGGCGGCAGCGGCGCAACATTACCGCTCAGGTAGGCGGCGTCGCGTTCGGCCGCCTCGACCGGGTCTGATACGCAGACAACTTTCCCCATCGCCATGGACGCTTCTATAACGGCGCGGATCTGCGGTTTGCGCTCAAGTGTATAGCCGTCCAACAGCGTTTCATCGGCCAAGCCGCGCATCAGCAAATCGAGCCGCCAGGATAGATTCCATGCGTCGCGGATTCCCGAGCACATACCTTGGCCCATGAACGGTGGCATCACGTGGGCCGCATCGCCAGCCAACATCACCCGACCGCTGTGCCAATTGGAGGCAATTCGCGAACGAAACTGGTAGACCGCGTGGCGCACCAACGTTGCAGTGTCCGGCGTGACCCAGCGCGACAGCAACGACCAGACCTTGTCGGTATCTTGAAGGTCTTCAATGGCTTCGTGGGGCAGACGCATAAACTCCCAACGCCGATAACCAGGTCCGCCGGGAACCATTGTGGTGGGGCGTTCGGGGTTGCACCACTGGCCGATATCCGGAACATCCAGTGGTACACCGGGCTTGGGTTGCAGATCGACCACCAGCCAGTCTTCCTGAAAGCCCAGATCCTGCCATTCAATGCCTAGCGACTGGCGCACGAAGCTATTGGCGCCGTCGGCGCCGATCACATAGCGCGCTCGAACACTTTGCTGTTCTTCACCGAGTAAAAACTTACCGTCTTGGCGAATAACCCGATTAAGAACCATGTCGCAGCCGTGGTTATCTTGTTTCAGCGCTGTCGCTTCCCAACCCTGATGGACTTGCACATTGCCGATGCTTTTGGCTTTGCGGTCCAGGGCAGCTTCCAACAATGGTTGATTGAACAAGTAACCGAACGGCCCGTCACTGATCGATTCGGCGGACCAATCTATCTCTACCAAGACCTTCCAATCAGCGTTGAACCACTGATAGCGTGCCGAAGGTTGAGAGATTTTTGCCAGTTCCTCGCCAAGTCCCATAGAGAGGAAAATTCGCCGAATTTCATGATCGTAAAATACTGCACGCGGGAGCGGATATAGCGCGGGCCAGCGTTCGAATACGGCGACCGAGTAGCCCATCTGGCCTAACAGGATGGCCAGCGTCTGGCCAACTGGGCCGTATCCGGCAATGGCAATATCGACTGTAGTTTGCTGATTCATGATCTGTGCCTCGTGTACTTCTCAATGATTTCCGGGCAGGGCCGGACCCGTCGCGCGAGCGGGGAGGCTAGCGCAATGCAGGAGTGTCAATTTTGTAATAAGAGCCGAGCGACTCAGGCAGGTGCCGGGGTATCCGCTTCAGTGTTGAAAATGAAGTTGTCCGGCACGTCTGGTCCCCAGAGGTACAGCGAGTTTTCCGGCGGATAGTCGCCGGCAGGCCATTCAACGCCTTCGCCAATGTAGTCCATGTCTGCCGAATACTCGCAGAACGAACCCCACGGATCCTGCACGTAGTGAAAGTAGTTCGAGCCCAAGCAATGACGACCGGTGCCCCAGCCCTTCGTGTGCCCTGCCTTCGCCATTTGCGACGCGCCTGCGCCGACTTCGTCGATGCTGTCCACTTCCCAAGCCGCGTGGTGCCAGCCCTTGGCACTACTCTTGGCGAACGCCACCAGATGGTGGTCACACCCGTGGGGTGCGTGACTGAAGGCGATGATGTCCATCGACTTGTCTGAAAGCTTCAAGCCTAGGGCCTGCTCGTAAAAATGCAGCGCGCCAAGCACATTGGGGGTGAACAACAGAACATGGGACAAGCGGCGAGGTCGGATTTGTACCATGGCGTCGCGGGTCGTTGCGCCGCGGCGGTTGGGCGGGGTGATAGTGTTTTGGTGATCGGACTTTTGATTTGGCATGGTTTTTTCGCCGACCTTGACCTGCAACAGGTTACCGTCAGGGTCATGGAACCAAATTCCCGGTTCGGGACGGTCTGCAAAACGTCCACCAGCGGTTTCGATCTGCTGACGTAGGGCGCTGAAATCCTGCTCGTAGCAGTTGAAACTCAGATACGCGAGCGACTTGGACGCGGCGGGAAATATTTTTGCCGAGACATGGCCGTCAATTGCTTTCAATAGGAGTTGATTGGGTTCACGTTGAACATCGAGGCCGAAGCTTTTGAAGAATTGGTAGGCTTCGGCCAGTGACGGAACGTTCAACGCGTAATGATCGATTGAATGCACACCATGGGACACGCTCATGATTGCCTCCATTAAATTATTCTTATTGTGGGGCCCAGGGGCAATATCGGCCCTGAGCTGAGTTCAAATCAGTGTTAGGTATCAGACTTCATCAATGACTGGATTAACTAGTTTGCCGATGCCTTCGATCGATACCTCGACCACATCACCCGCTTTCAGGTAGACCTTCGGATTCATACCAAAACCGACCCCGGCGGGGGTGCCGCTGACAATCACGTCGCCAGCTTCGAGCGTTACTGCTTCGCTCAGCGTCGAGATGATTGTGGCGACGTCGAACAACATGTCCGTGGTATTGGCCGACTGTACAACCTTGCCGTTGACGCGCGTTTCGAGCAACAAGCCTTTGCCCCCGGCAGGTAGCTCGTCGGCTGTTACTAGTATCGGTCCGAATGCGCCCGTGTTATCGAAATTCTTGCCAACCGTCCACTGGGGCGAAATGAATTGATAATCACGTACCGAGCCTTCGTTGAAAAGCGCATAACCGGCGACGTGATCGAGTGCGTCTTCCTTACAGATATGACGACCACCGCTTTTAAGCACCACAGCCATTTCACCTTCGTAGTCGAGGGTGTCGGAGATTCGCGGACGAATCAGCGGCTTGTTGTGGGCCGTAAGGCTGGAATTCCAACGAGGGAATAATGTCGGGTAGGTCGGTTGTGCGTAAGGGGACTCTTTCGTGTGGTCGGCGTAGTTCAGGCCCACGCAAACAATTTTGGTCGGACGCTGCATCAATGGCAGATACGCATCTTCAGCAATGTTGACCAATTCACCGCTGGCATCGGCACCGTAGGTGCTCAGATCGACGCCTCGCGCTAACAACGATTCTAGAGATTCGGTTCCTAGTACGCGTACGCCGCTTGCAGTGACGACACCTAGGACAGGTTGACCTTGATTGAGGAAGCTAACGTAACGCATGAAAGATTTCTCTTATAGGTTTTAGTAAGCGTCGGTCATGAAGGGCAGCACCGACTGCGTGGTACAAAGCTAGAGCCAAAAAAATATATCGTCAACAAAAAAATATATATTTTATGGAATTTGATAAATTACCAGCCCTGTGTATTATCCGCACAGACATGTGAAGATGGAGTCGACCTTGAATTCCCCTCTAATTAACTGGCAATCGGCTGATCCCCCTGAAAAGCGCACCATGGCTTCGCAGTTGGAAGCCCGGATTCGTCAGGACATCATCAATGGCCAGTTAGCGCCAGGCAGTCGCCTGCGCCTCAAGGAGTTGGCAGAATCTTATGAGGGTGGGGTCATCCCGTTGCGTGAAGCGCTGTCGCGCCTTGCGAGCAGCGGCTTCGTCTCGGCGGCCGATCAAAAAGGTTTCAGCGTCGGCCGTATATCTGCGGCAGAAATTGCCGACATCACCGCCGCTCGACTGCACATTGAGTGCAAGACGCTGGCCGATTCGATTCGTCAGGGCGATGTGGAGTGGGAGAGCCGCGTTCTTGCGGCCCACCATCGACTGGATCGTCTGACGATCGTTGAAGGCCCGGAGCGACTGCTCAAGCCCGAATGGGAAAACGCTCACGAAGTTTTTCATCAGGCGCTAATCTCCAGTTGCAACTCGCCCACGCTGCTGCGCCTGTGCTCGTCCTTGAGAGATCAGACGGCCCGCTATCGTTTTTTGTCGATGCACTACGCTGACAGCAGCGCACGCGATGTGCCCAACGAACACCGTCAGTTGATGGACGCAGTGCTGGCCAAAGACATCGACAAGGCCTGTGAGCTGCTGTCCAGTCACTATCAAACCACAACGGATTCAGTGCTCAAGCATGCACTACTGGGGTAGCACTGACATCTTCTCGACGCTTGGTGGATTGATGGGCGAAACGAATAAAAAATGGCTTACGTTAATTAGACGTAAGCCATTTTTTTATATGGTGGGCCCAGTAGGACTCGAACCTACGACCAAGGGATTATGAGTTGCCGGATGAATTACTGTGGTTAGCAAAGCTTAGGCTAGGTAGCGAATGGGTACAATAGCTTCAACTAGTGATTACATATAGGTTTGGCTAGTTTTCGCTAGGTCGGTAAAGCTGAGCACTGTACCGCTGCTGTACCACGGTTTAGGATAGCCCTGCGTCATCGGCACATCACCCCAGCCACCAGTGGTAGCTTCACGTCTTTATGGTTTAAATCGACGGCTCGAAACCTGGGAGCGTCAATTTGCCCCCACTGGTTCGTTTACCAAATCCTGTGGGGATAAGGAAGCTGTGCTGTTGTATTTCTGCCAATTCGGCTCGCCATTGGGTTTCGGTGTATTTCAACTTGCTGTCATTCCACCCGTGCAACACCTCTTTAAGGATGGCGGCTTCGTTGGCTTTACGTCCGTCGATCAATAAGTCATTCCAGGCGCTATAGAGCGTGGCCACGCGTTCGCATCGGGCCGTATCCCAAGGGCGCATCAACTCGATCAGCTCGTTAATCTGCTGGCGCTGTTCAGAAGACCATAGTTCGTCGTAGGCGGAGCGATGAGCGCCAGCTTGGGTCAGAGGGCGATACTCATAGCGTTTCCCATCGTCTAGCTCCAATTCCTCGAACCACTGATTTTCCCGCAAACCCTGCACTGCCTGACTCATCAAAGCGGGATCATGTGGGCCTGCAGCATAGCGCTCTTCTTTGCTTTGAATCTCTTTGAGGCGGGCCACATGCTCTGCTAGGGAAATGACTTTTTGGAGCTTTACTCGCCCCATACGTTTTTCGCAGTGGAGTTTTTGTACGATTTCAGCGGCGAGAAGGATGCGAGCCTTTTCCTGATTTACAACGGTATCGGCAGAGTTGCTGTTTCCTCCCAAGGCTTGTTCGACCAACGCAGCGACAAGTTGCTCATTGAGCTGGCAGGCTTGGCTGAGTTGGGACTTAAGTTGGGTGCAGAGAGCCATGAGCTGGTCGATTTTAGCGACGATGCGGTGTTGTTCGGCAAGGGGCGGCAGTGCAAACACCATGTTTGCTACTTGGGTAGTCGAAATGTGGGGGACGCCATTACTGCGACCTGGATCTATGGAGTCAACAAAAAAACGAGAATTGATCCATGACGATAAGTAGCCGATAGAAACGCACCCTATGTAGGGCGAGATCCTTGCTACTCGCTGCAACAACAGACATGGCAGATCAATCTGCCTGATTACGGCGTACTTCAATCCTGACGAGATAATTGGACGATCAAGAGTCAGAACCACGTCGCCATCGGATAGTAAAAAACCATCAAATTCTTTGGCCTGATCTTCGGATATGCATGCACGCTCCTGCCAGTTAGGTCAAGGGCTTCGCCCGCCGTGCCTGCCCCGCAGCCAGTCCGGCAAGTTCGGACACGGGATGCAACCGAAGGGGTTGCCCAAGCGGAGCGCGGAGCTTTAAGACCGGTGTTCAAACATTTCCATCGTTTGGATTACTGACCGGTGCAAGCGTCTTCTCCGGTGCCTTACTGGGGAGAACCTCGGTTAGACTAGTGGTTCTTCAAGGAAGCTTTTCAAAGGAGTGAATCGGTGCAAACCAACCAGACCGTCAGTTGCCCACATTGCATGAACAACGTTCCATGGGGCGCCTCAGTTTGTAGAGGCTGTCATGCTGAAATTTCCTATGGCACCCCTCGGGCAAGTATCGTCGTTTTCATTATCGTTTCGGTGACAGCAGGCTGGTATGCGGCGAAGCTCGTTCACGATCACCTGTCTACCAACTCGACAGTGTTGTGGGTTGTTTTCGGGATTGTCTTGGCACTGGTAGGCGTTCTGTCCATAAAGATCTGTAAGCGCCTTTATACCGGCAGGACCTGGTTTCGACGGATCTACCGGACCAAGTGACCACCCGTCCCGGGATGGGTTTGCACGCATGGGTCATCAAAACAAGAACACTGAAATTGTCTTGTTTTTGCGATTAGTTTATTAAATTCATAGTGTTAACGCTCTTTCATATCCCATCCCCCCGCCCTTCCCGCAAGCGGGAAGGGAGCGAGTCGCCCTCTGTCGTCAAGGGTGCAGGGGAGGCCTGCGGCCTTGATCCCCTACACCCATGCCGTGAGCGTTGGTCGCTTCTGCCGCGTAAAGGGGCCGGGTCCTCGCCGCTTCGCTTCTGCGGGCCGCACCAACCCCTTGACCCGTCATCCGCTTGTTGGGGAGCCCGCAGAATTCGGAAAAAATCGAACGCTAAGTTTTTCCAGGGCGCTGGCCCCTTGGCCCCGCGAAACTCTCAGATTTCACGTAGGAACGCGCTGTTGCTCTTGAACTGGAATGTTGTGCTGGATTTCACCTCGACTTACACTCGCTAGCATCGACAAGGAGTAGCCAGTAGGCTACAAATAGGACTATGGTAGAGAAGAAAAAATACAACATTCTAAAGATGCCTGAGTTTGATGATTGGCTGGACGGTGTGAAGGATGATCTAGGAAAAGCGGCTATCTTGACCCGCTTGGACCGCGCCGGAGATGGCCTTTTTGGAGATTGCGAACCGGTGGGTGATGGTTTGAGCGAAATGCGTGTTTTTGTTGGCCCTGGCTACAGAGTTTATTTTGTGCGCTCCGGGCCTACCGATTTCATGATGCTCAGTGGAAGCGATAAAACGGATCAAAAGCGAGGCATCAAGCGAGCTAAAGAGATCCTTGATGCCCTGAGAGGTAAATGACATGAGCGAAACGACATTCAATCCCGAGGATATGCCTATCCTCAATCTCAACGCTTCTGGCACAAGTCGTTACGAAGCTTCTCGCTTTCTCGATAGCCCGGAAGTTATGGCCGCTTACCTTGCTGAGAGTATGAAGGCCGGTGACACGGCACTTATTCATGCGCTGGCTGAAGTCGCAAAAGCTAAAGGCGTGAACAAAGTCGCCCAGGATGCCGGTGTCAATCGCGAAAGCCTTTACAAGGTGCTTAAAGGTGGGTCGAAAACGCGCTTTGAGACAATCAGGAAGCTGATGAACGCGATAGGTTTAGAACTCACCGTACAGCCAATGGCAGCACAAGCCGCGACTCCAAAAGCGCGTAAAGCTGCTGTAGCCAAACGTGCTGTAGCTAAACCTGCTGCTAAACGTGCTGTCGCCAAACCTGCTGGAAAACCCGCTGCCAAACGTCCTGTAGCCAAACCTCTGATATCGAAACCAGCCGCGATGAATAAAGGCCAGGGCGCGAGCAAAGATAACCTCGCTACAGCATAAAAGTTTTCGATGAAGTGACTTGCGAACTGCAATCGTCGAGAGCATCACGGCTAGGTGCGTTTTCTGTTCCGGCGCTCCCTATTCGCGGCTTTGGGGAACACCGGAACCAAGTACCAACGTAGCCAGCCGCAAACGTCCGGATGACGTACACCCCAACCGGGCGTCAGGCCGACCATTCAGGCCGCGTCAGAGTAAGGTGGCTTTATGAATTTTCTGACGTTCCAGCGTCCACCTCTATGGCCCCAACCTGACAGTCGACGCGCTTAACGTACGATTTTTTCCGAACTCTGCGGGCTCCCCTTGTTGAAGGTACTCAGAAAAAGACCCCGCCGAAGCGAGGTCTGATGAGCCATACGTCAGGGGCTACTGATTTACTTTGCCCCCGGTACCTGCAAGCCGTGTTCAACGAGCTTGGCCGGTTGGGGGAGTGGGATGGGGAAAACCCTCTGGGCAAAATTCGAAAGCTTCAGTTTGATGAGACTGAAATGGTTTATCTCTTGACAGAGCATATCGAAGAGCTTTTGAACGACTTGGCGAAGCGCGATTCAGGCGCCGGGTTGATTGCTGAAGTGTGTCTCGCCACAGGCGCAAGATGGGGGAAGCGGAAAAGTTGTAGCTACGTCAGGTACGCCACGGACTTGTTCATTACAGCCGCACTAAATCCTCAAAGAACAGATCTGTACCGATCTCAAAGCGGCTTGAAGATTTGCTTAAAGCCGCGTTGCCATTTAAGTCTTCTTACAACACCTTTCGCCGCTCCGTGGAAACTATCGGCTTGGAGTTGCCAGAAGGGCAGATGACTCATGTTCTGCGGCATACCTTTGCCAGTAATTACATGATGAACGGCAGAGATATTCTGACTCTGCAGCGGGTGCTTGGACATTCAACCCTGGCGATGACTCAGAAGTACGCGCATTTCAGTCCAGGGCATATGGCGGAGGTAGTCTCGTTGAATCCGTTAGCCGGGATTTTCGAGAAAAAAGAGCCTGACGAAATGGTCGATCAAAAATGAAGTTGGACGAATCTTGGACGGAACGCCCTTTTTGCAGTTTTTTCGCGTGGGTTTAGCAAACCCCAAAAACGACGAAGGCCACGTAAGACGTGGCCTTGAAGATGGTGGGCCCAGTAGGACTCGAACCTACGACCAAGGGATTATGAGTCCCCTGCTCTAACCAACTGAGCTATAGGCCCTCAGTAGGTCGCGGATTATAGCGATGGTTTCTCGGCAGTGCTATCCGAAAAGTCCGAAACATTCATACGAAGAAACCTAGCGCAGAATTCTTCGGCGCGCAGGGGCAGGCTGACGATGAAACCTTGGATCTGCTCACAACCTTCCAGCGCGAGAAACTCCTGCTGCTCAATGGTTTCAACACCTTCGGCAATCACGGTCAGTTGCATGCTGCGACCTAGGGCGATGATGGCGCGGACAATGGCGGCATCGTGGGGGTCGTCGGGGAGGCCTCGGACGAATGATTGGTCGATCTTGAGGATGTCCAATGGCAGGCGCTTGAGGTAACTGAGTGACGAATAGCCTGTGCCGAAGTCGTCTATGGCCAGTTGGACACCAATTTTTTTTAGCTTGTGCAGCACGGCCAAGGCTTCTTCGGCTTGGCTCATGATGAAATTTTCAGTGATTTCCAGCTGTAGGCAGCCAGGACATAAATTGCATTCTTTAAGCAGCTGTTCGATGCGGCGTAGAAGGTTAGGTTGGCGCAATTGTGCGCCTGCCAGGTTTACCGAGAGTGGTCCAAACGGTTGGTAGGTTTTGTTCCACTCGCACAGTTGACGGCAGGCCTGCTCCAGTACCCAGTCGCCGATTTGCATGATGGTGCCGTTTTCTTCGGCCAACGGGATGAAGTGTTCGGGGGGCACGTCGCCAAATGTGGGATGGTGCCAGCGGATGAGTGCTTCGGCGCCGACGAGACGTTGTGATAGCAGGCTTAATTTCGGCTGATAGTAAAGGCTCAGTTGATTACGCTCGATTGCACGTCTTAGCTCATGCTCTAGCGCGATCCGCTCGCTGGCTTGGGAGGTCAGGTCGCGGGTGTAACTTTCCACTCGGTTGCGGCCTTTGGCTTTGGAGCGGTACATAGCGGCGTCGGCGTTTTTGATTAGCGTCGCAACGTCAGTCCCATCCGCTGGGAACAGGCAGGTACCGATGCTGGCACTGATGAAGAATTCATGCTCTCCCGCTTGAAACGGTGCACCGAAGCAAGCCAGTAGTTTGTTCGCGACGGTTTCTGCGTCGTTGGCATGCAGCAGGCCGGGCAGCAAAATAATAAACTCGTCGCCGCCTAAGCGCGAGACGGTATCGACATCGCGTAGTTGCTCCTTGAGGCGCAGCGCAATGCCTTTAAGCAGCAGATCGCCTACCGGATGACCTAGGCTGTCATTAATGTGTTTGAAGCGATCCAGATCGAGAAATAGAACTGCACCTTGGCCAATGGCTTCATGGCTGTGACCGAGCGCCGCTTGCAAACGGCTTTCGAATAGGGTGCGATTGGGCAGGCCGGTTAGCGGGTCATGGTGCGCCTGATAGTCGAGGCTCGCTTGGGCATGTTTGAGGCTGGAGATGTCCGCGAACACGGCGACGAAGTGCGTAATGATTTGCTCTGGGTTTCGTACGGCGCTGATAGTCAGCCAGCTGGGATAAAGCTCGCCGTTCTTGCGACGATTGCTGATTTCTCCCTGCCAATGCCCTTCAGCAGTCAGCTGGTACCACATGGCGGCATAAAACGCGCTGTCATGCTGGCCCGAGGCAAGCAATCGGGGGGTCTGGTTGAGGGCCTCTTGTTCGCTGTAGCCGGTGATTTCTGTAAAGGCGCGATTGACTGCGTTGATTCGTTGCTGGGTGTCGGTTATCAATACCCCTTCAGCGGTGCTTTCAAATACGGTAGCAGCCAACAGCAGTTTTTCCTGCATCTGCTGGCGCTCGGTGATGTCTCGAGCAATGGTCAGCATGCAATCTTCGCCACCAATGGGCAGCGGTCTCGCGGAAACTTCACACAGCCTTACTTGGCCGTCCCTTCTGCGGATATGGCTTATAAAGTCGCGCACAAACCCGTCGCGTTTGAGCAGCTTGATCATCTGGTCGCGCTCTTTCAGATCTACCCAGATGCCAAGGTCGATAGTCGAGTTGTCCAAAGACATCGCGCTGATGTAGCCCGTGATGCGGGTAAAACCGTCATTGACCTCAATCAATAGGCCATCGCTTTGACGGGTGATCAGCATTCCGTCTGGGGACGAGTGGAAGGCTTTGGCGAATTTTTCTTCGGAAATTTGTAACTGCTGCTGGGCTTCTTTAAGCGGACTGATATCGCGGACAACTACCACCAGTGCGGGTGTTGAATCCAAGTCGAAGGTTTTGGCTGAAATCAGGCCAGTGAACATTCGGCCATCTACACGCCGAAAAGGCATTTCCAGATTACGAATGCTGCCGCTCTGCAAGCGCATTAACAGGCTAGGACCTATACCGGGTATTCCCCAGATATTCAGGTCGGTGGCGGCTCGACCAATGACCTGATCTGCCTTTAAACCAATCTGCTCTTCGAAGGCTTTGTTAGCTTCGAGTACACAGCCGTCGCACAACCGAGCGATTAGCAGAATGTCGGGGCATTGAGTAAATACCGAGGCAAACTTCCCCTCGGACGAACGCAGAGCATCTTCAGTTTGTTTGGCTTCACTGATGTCGATCATCAGACCACGCATTATTTTTGCTGAGCCCTGCTCGATCAAGCTGACAATATCGCGAATCCAGATAACTTTTCCGTCGGCGCGAAACACGCGGTAGTCCAGGCTATGGCCTCGACCGAGGTGCGTTTCCTGGTCACAAAATTGCTGCGCTTGAATGATATCGCTTGGGTGTACAATGCTTCGCCAAAAACCGGGGCTCAGCCATTGAGCCAATGGATAGCCAAGCAAGGCAACTGCGTGAGGTGATACGTAGCTGTAAGTGTAATCACTGACATTGGCTTCCCACGCGATGGCTGAAAGACTCTCAATGAGGCCTCGATAATGGTATTCGCTGGTTCGCAGGTCTTGTTCAAGCGTGACCCGCCGGTCGATCTCTGTGCTCAATCGGCGATTGATGCGAATGACCACTGCCAGTACGGTAGAGAGTAACAACAGGCCGGGAAGGCCATAGAACAGAAAATCCTGCCAAAACTGGGGGTGATCAAATGAACTTCCGACCCAGCGCTCTTGGATGGCATCAACTTCCGAAGGGCTTAGTTCAGCGAACACCTTGTTCAAAATGCCGACCAATATTTGCTGGCTTTGCGGAACGGCCATAGCCAGTTGATAACGATAGGGCGTCTCGCCGCTGACATAAATGCCGTCCAGTTTGAGCTGGCGCAGGCTCCAGACGCTGGACGCCAGATCACCCACTATCGCGTCAACCTCGTCTGTGGCCAAGGCCTGCAGGGCAGAGCTGACGTTGGGGAAGGGAATCAGATTAAGTTCGGGGTGTTGTGTGCGAAGCAGTTCATGGGGAGCACCGTTTTTAACGACGGCAATCTTCAGGTTTTGTAACTCTTTTACGTTGTGCGGGTGCATCCCGTGTTCGTGAGCGAGGATAACAATCGGGAAATCGAGGTAGGGAAGGGTAAACGACAAGTATCGCTGCCGCTCTGGCGTTGACATAACACCGGGCAGTAGATCGATGTCGCCCGCTTTGGCTCTATTGAGTACCTGATTCCAATTCTCTGACGTAACGGGCTTAAACGTTATGGAAAGGCGTTTTTCAATGAGCGCTACATATTCCGACGCGAGCCCTCGGTGGTTACCTTGTGCGTCGAGAAACTCGAATGGCGGCCATGTACCGTTGACGCCCAGACGAAGTTCCTTGTGTGAGCCAAGCCAGTTTCGCTCCTCATCTGAAAGCGTCAGCGCGTTAGCCGTTACTGTCGTGCCAATCATGTAGAGAAAAATAACGGCCGACAGTCGTGACATGGCGTTCTCAATCCAGGCAGTCAGGAGTGAGACGAGTGTAGTCGGGCCCAAGCCGGTAAGAAGGCGCACGAAAAGTTAATTCTGCATAACGCAAAACCCCCGGCAAGCCGGGGGTTTGGTGTTGCCTGTCTACTTACTCGTCGAGGAACGAGCGCAGGTGCTCGCTTCGCGTCGGGTGCCGCAGCTTGCGCAGTGCCTTGGCTTCGATTTGACGGATTCGCTCACGCGTTACGTCAAACTGTTTACCAACCTCTTCCAGCGTGTGGTCAGTATTCATGTCGATGCCGAAGCGCATACGCAGTACTTTGGCTTCGCGAGCGGTAAGGCCCGAGAGCACTTCGCGCGTCGCTTCTTTGAGGCTTTCGACCGTGGCGACATCGATTGGCGACTGCATAGTCGAGTCTTCGATGAAATCACCCAAGTGCGAATCTTCGTCGTCACCAATCGGCGTCTCCATGGAGATCGGCTCTTTAGCGATCTTCAATACCTTACGGATTTTATCCTCAGGCATTTCCATGCGTTCGCCCAGCTCTTCCGGGGTCGGTTCGCGGCCCATTTCCTGCAACATCTGCCGAGAAATACGGTTGAGCTTGTTGATCGTCTCGATCATGTGCACCGGAATACGAATGGTGCGAGCCTGGTCAGCGATCGAGCGAGTGATCGCCTGACGAATCCACCAGGTAGCATAAGTCGAGAACTTGTATCCACGACGATATTCGAACTTGTCCACCGCTTTCATCAAGCCTATGTTGCCTTCCTGAATCAAATCCAGGAATTGCAGGCCACGGTTGGTGTACTTTTTGGCGATGGAGATCACCAGTCGCAAGTTCGCTTCAACCATCTCTTTCTTCGCGCGGCGGGCCTTGGCCTCCCCGATCGACATGCGACGGTTGATGTCCTTGATCTCGGAAATCTTCAAACCTGTTTCAGTTTCAAGTGCGGTCAGCTTCTGCTGGCAACGCTGGATGTCGACTTGCAAGCGGCCAATAGCTTCAGCGTATTTGCTTTTGCCTTTAGCCAGCGCGTCGGTCCAGCTTTCGTCGACTTCGTTGCCTGGGAACTGGCGAAGGAAGTCGGCGCGCGGCATACGTGCATCACGCACACAAAGCTGCATGATGGCGCGTTCCTGAGCACGTAGCCGCTCAAGAGCACCGCGAACACGCTCGACCAAACCTTCAAACTGTTTAGGAACCAGTTTGATCGGCATGAACAGCAAAGCCAGCGCTACCAGTTCGGCAGTTGCTTGCTTGCTGCCGCGACCATGCTTTTTCAGCACCTTGCGGGCGATTTCCATTTGATCGGAAACCGCACCGAAGCGCGCTGCTGCGATGATCGGGTCAGGGCCGCTTTCAACCTCTTCTTCTTCCTCGGTTGCTCCCTCTTCCTTTTCTTCCTCGTCGTCGTCGCCTTCTGGCTTCGCCGCTTTGGGGTCTACAGGAGGTGGAACCTCGGCGGGAGCCGCGATGCCGTCGTCCGGGTCGATATAACCGCTCAGAACGTCAGAAAGGCGTCCACCTTCGGTCGTGACACGTGTGTACTCGGAAAGAATATGGTCAACCGTGCCAGGGAAGTGCGCAATTGCGCCCATCACTTCACGGATGCCTTCTTCAATACGCTTGGCGATTTCAATTTCGCCTTCACGAGTCAGAAGCTCGACCGTACCCATTTCACGCATATACATGCGCACGGGGTCGGTGGTGCGACCAATGTCGGTCTCGACTGCCGCCAACGCTGCGGCCGCTTCTTCTGCGGCCGCCTCATCGGTGTCAGCTTGGGCCAACAGTAGTGCATCCGCATCCGGGGCACTCTCGAATACGTTGATCCCCATGTCGTTAATCATGCGGATGATGTCTTCCACTTGCTCCGGATCTGAAATATCTTCGGGCAGGTGGTCGTTGACCTCCGCGTAAGTCAGGTAACCCTGCTCACGACCTCGGGTGATCAACTCTTTGAGGCGAGACTGCTGTTGCGCTTTTCCGGACATAACACCCTATCCACTGAAGGTCTTGGCGGGCAAAAAACAAGCCGAGGATTATACCCGAGCTATGACCTCACGCGCCAGTTGAGGTCGGGTTTTGTGCAGGAACTTTGCGATTTAACAGAGCAAGAAGCTGAATTTTCTCTTCAGCACTCAGCCCTGCCTGTTTTTCTTTCCTGATTAGCTGTTCAAGACTGCGCTCGCGTTGGCGGACGGATAACCTAGTTATAGTGTCGAAAAACTGTTGTTCAAGGTTGTCGGCCTCAATCAGCCATTCTTTCTCTGCTAATGCGCGTAACAGTCGGCCTTGTTCTGTGCCATGCCAGCGCGCAATCAATTGAAGTGAACGCAGCTTCGGATTTTTCTGCAGTGCTTCAAGCAGAGCGACCAGTAATTGCGCGTAAATATGATCTTCTGCAGCAAAGTGGCTGGCATCTTCGACTTTCTCTGCCAGTTGCGGATGATGTAGAAGCGTTCTGAGTGCGGTCAGTGTCGGCGGTTCTACTGTCGCGGGAGTACGAGGTCCACGGGGTTCGAAGTCAGGTCGTTTGCCCTTCTTGTCCCAAGGTTTTTTATCCCACTTTTTCTGACCACTGGTTTTGTTGACCCATTCCGGCTGCGCTTCATAAGCATAAGTTGGCTGAAAATCAGCGTAGTCCGGTAGGGCATCATAGTCGATGTTAGGGTCGTAACTAGCCAAGGCCGCTTGCGGGGCGCTCTGCACCAGCTGATGCATGTCTTGGGTATTGAGCCCGGTTATTTCACTCAGGCGCTGCCGCATGAGTGTGCGTAAGTTGGCGCCCGGCACTTTGTCGATCAGCGGCGCGGCCAAGGTTGCCATATGGGCTTTGCCCTCCAGCGAACGCGGGTCGGCTTCTTTGGTCAACTGCTCGAAAAAGTAGTCAGCCAGCGGTTGCGCGTGCTGATTGATCCGCGCCTTGAACGCGTCTGTCCCTTCTGAGCGGACCAACGTGTCCGGATCTTCACCCTCGGGCAGGAACAAAAAGCGTGCGCGGCGTCCATCCTGAAGGCTCGACAGCGCTGCCTCGAGGGCGCGCCAAGCGGCATTACGGCCCGCTTGATCGCCGTCAAAACAAAACAGTACGTTGGGTACCACTCGAAAAAGCTTTTTCAGGTGGTCTTCGCTGGTAGCGGTGCCTAGCGTGGCCACGGCATTGCGCAAGCCTTGTTGGGCGAGGGCGATGACGTCCATGTAACCCTCGACGACGATTATTTCATCGAGGCTGCGGTTGTACTTTCGCGCTTCGAACAAGCCGTACAGCTCTTGTCCTTTATGAAATACCGGCGTTTCCGGTGAGTTCAAATACTTGGGTTTGTCATCGCCCAGTACCCGGCCGCCAAAGGCGATGACGCGTCCGCGACTGTCGCGGATGGGGAACATCACGCGGTCACGAAAACGGTCGTAGCGTTTGCCGGTCTCGGCATTTTCGATCAGCAGGCCCGCATCGATCATGGTCTTCTGCTGAAGCGTGTCACTGCTCAAGTGTTTGTGCAGGTTGTCCCAGCCGGGTGGAGCAAAGCCAAGGCCGAAATCGCGAGCGATTTCACCTGACAAGCCACGACCTTTCAAATAGTCGACGGCGGCTTTGCGTGTCGGATGGCTTTTCAGTGCCTGACGATAAAATTCGGCGGCTGCCGTCAGCAGCGGGTAAAGCGGTGAGTCGGTTGGCTGACGGGGCTTTTGTCCTTTAACGCTCTGCTCGCGCGGCACTTCCATGCCTGCGGCTTTAGCAAGTTCTTCAACGGCCTGGGGGAAATCCAGGTTGTCGTGATCCATCATGAAGCCCAGTGCGTTGCCACCTGCGCCGCAGCCAAAGCAATAATAAAACTGCTTGTCGGGGCTGACACTAAACGATGGGGTTTTTTCTTTGTGAAACGGACAGCAGGCGCTGTAATTTTTCCCGGTTTTCTTCAATTGCAGACGTGAGCTGACAACATCGACAATGTCGGTGCGGTTCAGAAGGTCGTCAATGAAGCTCTGGGGAATTAGCCCTGCCATGGCGTTCTCATTATCAGACTGCTCGCCAGCAAACTCGCGGCGAAACTAAAACGTAACAACAACGGCCATTGCGGGCCAGTGTGTTCACTAAGCTGACATTGGGAGACGCTGCCTGATTGAACTCCTCGCGAAGATCAATTAGGCGTGCTCGTCATATGCATTGGTCATTGTCAGTGTAGACGTGATCAATACCGCCTGAGTCTTTTCGGAATCAGAGCTGACGTATTTTGACGGGATTTGTCCGAGTCGCAGTCAGCGTGCACCGGCGGCTTAGACAGCTTCTGTCAATAAAGCGTGGGGCTTTATATGCAACTGCCAACAGCCCGGCTTGGAAGGCCGGGCTTGGCAGAAGCTTGCGACGGTTGTCTGTAAATTAATACAGACGAACGGCGCGGCGCTGTTCGCGCTGTACTTTCTTGGCATGACGCTTAACAGCGGCTGCTGCTTTACGCTTACGCTCAGAAGTCGGCTTCTCGTAAAATTCGCGGCTACGAACTTCAGCCAGAACACCGGCTTTTTCGCAGGAGCGCTTGAAACGACGCAGAGCTACGTCGAAGGGTTCGTTCTCTTTAACTTTGACGGCTGGCATCCAGAGCTACCTTCTTTCATTACCGGGGTCAACGTCTGGTGCAAAACTGCACTTAAGTACGTCGGTTTTTAAGGGTTGCGGATGTTAACCCCTCATTGAGAGGAATGCAAAGCCTCTGATCGAAAAGCGCTGGTCGGCGCATAGAGCGGCGACTATTATGCGCGCCTTCGATTCAGCCTCTGAAAGGCGCAAACCCATGCTAGTACTGGGATTAGAGACATCGTGCGACGAAACGGGTGTCGCACTATACGACAGTGAAAAAGGATTGCTGGCCGACGCGTTATTCAGCCAGATCGATCTACATCGGGCGTATGGTGGCGTTGTGCCTGAATTGGCGTCAAGGGATCACGTCAAGCGGATGTTGCCGTTAATTCGGCAGGTATTGGCCGAAGCCGAGTGTGCGGCCACCGATATCGATGCCATCGCGTACACGGCTGGTCCGGGCCTGGTGGGTGCCTTATTGGTAGGTGCGTCGTGTGCCCAAGCGCTGGCATTTGCTTGGGATATTCCCGCGCTGGGTGTGCATCACATGGAAGGGCACTTGCTGGCACCTATGCTGGAGGAGCGACCACCAGAATTTCCGTTCGTCGCTTTGTTGGTGTCTGGCGGCCATACACAACTGGTCCGCGTCGACGGCATTGGTGTTTACGAGTTGATGGGCGAGACGCTGGACGATGCGGCGGGTGAGGCATTCGACAAGACGGCGAAGATGATGGGTCTGCATTATCCCGGCGGTCCAGAAATCGCAAGGCTGGCCAGTCAGGGTGTACCGGGGCGTTTTGTTTTTCCGCGCCCTATGACTGATCGGCCAGGCTTGGATTTCAGTTTCAGTGGGTTGAAGACCTCCGCTCTGAACACCTGGCAACAGCGGCAAAGTGCTGGAGACGACGGTGAGCAAACCCGTTGCGACATCTCTCTGGCCTTCCAGCATGCGGTGGTAGAGACTTTGACCATCAAGTGCAAGCGCGCACTCAAGCAAGCCGGTCTCAAACGACTGGTCATCGCTGGTGGCGTGAGTGCTAACAAGGCTTTGCGCGCGTCGCTGGAAAAAATGCTCGGCGAGCTAAAAGGCGAGGTGTTCTATGCGCGGCCCGAGTTCTGCACCGATAACGGTGCGATGATCGCGTTCGCCGGGTGTCAGCGTTTGCAAGCCGGGCAAAAAGAAGCACTGAGTATCAGTGTGCAGGCGCGGTGGCCCATGGAGCAACTGACTGGGTTGTAATGGGTGTCAAAGCGGGGGCTTCGCGAACTTTCAGAAATGCCGTTCGCGCCCTGTCAGCAGGTCGCGTAAATTACCGCGATGGCGCCATACGATAAGTACGGTGAGAAGGCTCATGGGCAGCAGCGCTTGCGGCTCCTGCCAAGCCAGCACTGGCAAAGTCAGTGGCAGCGCAATCAGCGCGGCAAGTGAGCTTGTACGAGTCAGCAGTAATACCAGCACCCAGGCGCAGAACGCTACGGCAGCGGCGGGTGGATAGAGGCCTACCAGCACGCCGGCGGCTGTTGCAACGCCCTTGCCGCCACGAAAGTGAAAGTACACTGGAAAAAGATGACCGAGCACGGCGCAAATACCTATCCATGCTTGTTCTTGTAGGTTGAGACCAAGCAGTTTGGCGGCGAGCACGGCAAGCAGGCCTTTGCACAAGTCGCCGATGAGGGTCAATGCCGCGAGTTTTTTGCCGGCCAGGCGCAACATATTGGTCGCGCCGGCGTTCTTTGAACCACTGGCGCGCGGGTCTGGGCTGCCGGTGAGTTGGCTGAGCCAGATAGCGAAGGACAGTGAGCCAAGTAGGTAGGCAAGGATTGCAAGTAACCAGAACATGCTAACCACTCCGGGCGAGTTTGCCCTGATTCTAACGGCGCATTGCGCCCTTGTCGTGCAGCGGAGAACAGTGCTTGGACAGAGTTTTCATCGAGGGTCTGGAAGTCGATACCGTTATCGGTGCCTACGACTGGGAGCGTGGCATTCGCCAGTGCCTGCGTCTCGACCTGAGCTTTGCTTGGGACAATCAGCCTGCTGCGGCAGGTGATGACCTGAGTAAAGCGCTCGATTACGCCAGCGTTTCGGCGCGAATTCAGGTCTTTGCCGAACAGGCACAATTTCAGTTGGTGGAGACGTTCGCCGAGCGGCTAGCCGAGGTGCTGATGAGTGAGTTCCATATTCCTTGGATGCACCTCAGATTGACCAAGCCCGGCGCCGTTGCAGCGGCGTCGGGCGTGGGCGTGGAGATCGAGCGCGGATGCCGCTAACTCAGATATTCCTTGGTTTGGGCAGCAATATAGAGCGCGAGAAAAACCTGCACGCGGGACTCGAGGCGCTCGACGGTTTTTTGCTGGGCGTTACCTGTTCTTCGGTATTTGAAAGCCAGCCGGTAGGTATCAAAAGCGGTCCATTTTTCAATCTGGTGGTGACGGCGTACACCGATCTGTCACTGATAGAACTAGACCGTCGTTTGAAGTTAATCGAAGCGGACAATGGCCGTTACGCCCCTGAGCGTAAGGGCTTGCCGTTGGACATTGATGTGCTCCTGTTTGGCGAGCAGGTCGGTAATTTCGATGGCCTGATCTTGCCTCGCGCAGAAATTCTCAAAAATGCCTTTGTTCTATGGCCACTGTCGTTAATCGCGCCGGGACGGCTGCATCCTGGGGTTAATAAGACGTTTGATGTGTTATGGCGAGAGTCGCGAATTGACCAGGTGTTGGCGCCGGTTTCGTTTGAGTGGCGCGGGCGGCAATTGACCTCTTAGGCAATAGTGGTGTCGAATTTATTCAGGGATAGGTTACCTCCCGGCGACGTCAATGCCAGATTTGACGCCGTTCAGAATGAATTCGGTCCGCAGATCGAAGCTAGCTTCGCAGGCTAATCGAGCCAGTTGTCTTTGTACGTTTTGACTGCGTTCAGGCGTTCACGTTTTAGCGCTTCACCCAGCTGGGGCCCTTCAAATCCATGCTCGCGCAACGGCTGTACCGGCACACCTCGCGCTGCGTTAGCCGCGCCGCGAAGATAGTCCGCTTGTGGATAATTGCGCAGTTCGAATCCAAGCCGACCCCGCGCATCCATTTCGCAGGCAGCGATAAATTCTTCGAAGCGCTGCGGTCGACGATAGATATCGAAGCTTTGCAGCAGCTCGAACAAAGTTGATGCTTTCAGTTCAATGGCTCGGTGACTATGCGTGTGGTACTGACCGACCAGCAGCGCCAGCTCCTGGCATTCACGCGGCACCTTGAACCGCGTATTGACCGCTTTAATCAGGCGCAGCCCGGTGTGTTCGTGCGCGATATGTCTTGGCCATTCGTTCTTAGGTGTTAAACCTTTGCCCGCATCATGCAGTAGGCAAGCCCAGCGGACGCTCAAAGGTTGGTGATGAATGGCTGCCTGCTCCAAAACACTGAGGACATGCTCGCCGGTATCAATTTCGGGATGGTGAACGGCTGGTTGCGGTACTCCAAACAGCGCATTTATTTCGGGCAATAACTCCTCCAATGCACCGCATTCTCGCAGTACGCGGATAAACACTTGCGGTTGGTTCTCCATTAGTGCGCGAGAGATTTCTTTCCAGCAACGCTCGGCCGTCAGCGCTTGTAATTCGCCTGACTCACTGATCTGTCGCATCAGCAATAGGGTTTCGGACGCAATTGTAAAACCATCGGGGGCGTAACGGGCGGCGAAGCGAGCGACGCGGAGTACCCGTAATGGATCTTCTGCGAACGCCGGAGAAATGTGACGTAAAATTCGGAGTTTTAGGTCTTTTTTGCCGTTATAGGGGTCGGTTAGATTTCCATCAATATCCTCCGCAATCGCGTTCACGGTTAAATCTCGCCGGACCAAATCGTCCTCAAGCGTTACTTCTGGACTCGCATGGAAGGTGAAGCCGCCGTAGCCAATGCCGCTTTTTCGTTCAGTACGGGCGAGGGCATATTCCTCACCGGTTTTGGGGTGCAGGAACACTGGGAAGTCCGAGCCAACCGGGCGATACCCCTTGTCGAGCATTTCATCGGCAGTGGCCCCAACGACGACCCAGTCAGTGTCGGCCACTGCTTTACCGAGAAGGCGATCACGCACCGCCCCGCCTACTTTATAAATTTGCATAAAAAACCTCCGTAAGCGCGACAGGATAAACCTTTGAGTCGTTACTTACGGAGGCAAAAGCGAAAAAACAATGGTTATGGGGGCAAGGAGCAAAGCTCAAGCTACCGGTAAAAACTTGAGGCCTGCCTCTTATGTCTTATAAGTGAACGACCGCCAAATCGAGCCGGGGATATTCACTATCAGCGTGGTCGCCTCTTGGCGGGACATGATGGGTCTTCATAATTTGATCGCCCTGCAACGTCTCCAGATGAATATCAAAGCCCCATAGGCGATGCAGGTGTTTAAGCACCTCGTCAGTGGAGTCACCCAGCGGTTTACGGTCATGTTGTTGATGACGTAGCGTCAGCGAGCGGTCGCCGCGTCGGTCGATGCTGTAGATTTGAATGTTAGGCTCGCGATTACCCAAGTTGTATTGGGCCGCCAATGTTTCACGAATCGTCTTATATCCGGGTTCATCATGAATGGCCGGCACTAGCAGATCATCCTTTTGGTCGTCGTCCATGATGCTGAACAACTTGAGGTCTCGAATTACCTTGGGCGACAAATATTGCAGGATGAAGCTTTCGTCCTTGAAGCTGCTCATGGCGAACTTAATGGTGGCCAACCAATCGCTGCCAGCGATGTCCGGAAACCAGTGGCGGTCTTCATCGGTAGGATGCTCGCAAATGCGTCGGATATCCCGGTACATGGCAAACCCTAACGTATAGGGGTTAATGCCGCTGTAGTAAGGACTGTCGAACCCTGGTTGGTAAACAACGCTGGTGTGCGACGTCAGGAACTCCATCATGAAACCATCGGTGACGAGGCCTTCATCGTAGAGATCATTCATTAGCGTGTAGTGCCAGAAGGTTGCCCAGCCCTCGTTCATGACCTGAGTCTGACGCTGTGGGTAGAAATACTGCGCAATTTTGCGAACGATCCGCACCACTTCACGCTGCCACGGTTCAAGCAGTGGCGCGTGTTTTTCGATGAAATAGAGGATGTTTTCCTGAGGTTCGACAGGGAAGCGAGCATTGTCCTTCTCGCTATTTTTATCTGCACTTTTCGGAATGGTGCGCCACAGATCGTTGATCTGCTTCTGCAAATGTTCCTCACGGTCTTTCTGCCGACGGCGTTCTTCCTCGGCAGAAATCGGATAGGGACGTTTGTATCGGTCAACTCCGTAGTTCATCAGTGCGTGGCAGGAATCCAGTAAATCTTCCACTGCATCAATGCCATGGCGTTCCTCGCACTGCATGATGTACTGCTTGGCGAACACCAGATAATCAATAATCGAACTGGCGTCCGTCCAGGTGCGGAACAGGTAATTGCCCTTGAAGAAGCTGTTATGTCCGTAGCAGGCGTGCGCCACCACCAATGCCTGCATACAAATGGTGTTCTCTTCCATCAAGTAAGCGATGCATGGATCGGAGTTGATCACGATCTCGTACGCCAGGCCCATTTGGCCTCGGCTATAGGACTTCTCGGTACTGAGGAAGTGTTTGCCGTAGGACCAATGGTGATAGCCCAGCGGCATGCCGACAGACGCATAAGCGTCCATCATCTGCTCGGCAGTGATCACCTCGATCTGGTTGGGGTAAGTGTCCAGCGCATAACGTTCGGCAATGCGGCTGATTTCCCGGTCGTAGGCCTGGATCAGCTCGAACGTCCATTCTGAACCCGTGGACAGCGGTTGACGCTTCTGCTCTCTAGCGGTCATGTCGCTAACCTGCGCTGGAAGAGTTCTCGGAATACCGGATAAATATCACCGGCAGATACCAGCTGTTGCTGGGCAAACGTGTCGGGGAATGCGTCATTGATGCGTTCGTATTCGAACCACAGCGCTTGGTGTTCGCGTGGAGTGATTTCTACATAAGTGTAGTACTGCACGAAGGGCATGATCTGCCTGATTAAAATATCGCGACAGATCGGTGAGTCGTCGTTCCAGTTATCGCCGTCGGAAGCCTGGGCCGCGTAAATGTTCCATTCGTTGGTGGGGTAGCGCTCGGCCATGATTTCCTGCATCAGTTTCAGTGCGCTGGAAACAATGGTGCCGCCGGTTTCTCGTGAGTAAAAAAACTCCTCTTCATCCACTTCGCGGGCGCTGGTGTGGTGGCGAATGAACACGACTTCGATTTTGTCGTAGTTACGCTTGAGGAATAGATACAACAGAATGAAAAAACGTTTAGCGATGTCCTTGGTCGCTTGAGTCATGGAGCCGGAAACATCCATTAGGCAAAACATGACGGCTTTGGAGCTGGGGCTCGGCTGTTTGACCAGCAGGTTGTATTTGAGATCGAAAGTGTCCAGATAAGGGACCCGGTGGATACGGGTTTTCAACCGTTCTATTTCAGCTTCCAAGTCGCGAATATCGCCGAAATTGTCCGGCTCTTCACGCTTCATGCGTTCCAGCTCGGTGATTGATTCACGCAACTTAGCGCGGCTGCTGCCAGAGAGTGCGATGCGCCGTGCATGGGCAGACCGCAGGGTGCGGATGATGTTGATGCGCGACGGGTTGCCTTCGTTGCTGATGCCCGCCCGCACGGTTTTAAACGTGTCGGTACCGGTTAGGTTGCGCTTTACCAGGTTGGGAAGCTCAAGGTCTTCGAACATGAACTCGAGAAATTCTTCCTGGCTGATCTGAAACACGAACTCATCGGAGCCTTCGCCGGAATTGCTCGCCTTGCCAGGCCCTTTCCCGCCACCGCCACCTTGTGGCCTGGCAATGTGCTCGCCGGTGGTAAATTCTTTATTGCCGGGGTGGACAACGGTTTGTTTGCCGCCGCGACCATGATGCAGAACCGGTTCATCGATATCCCGACCGGGGATGCTGATTTGTTCGCCGTGTTCCATGTCGGTGATGGAACGGCGGCTGACGGCTTCTTCGACTGCTTTTTTAATGTGATCACGGTAACGCCGCAGGAAGCGCTGGCGGTTCACCGTGCTTTTATTCTTGCCATTGAGACGTCGGTCGATCACATAACTCATACGTGGCCCTCCGGGCAGCATTAAGTTACAAGCTTCAAGCCGTAAGCTGGAAGCTTAAAGACAAGCGGTCAGCCGCAATAAGCGCAGGCACGCCCGCGTGCGCGTACCTGTGGCTTGCAACCTACCGCTTGCCGCTGCCTTACTGCGATTTCCTGACCCGCAAATACCACTCAGACAACAGCCGTACCTGTTTGTCGGTGTAACCACGCTCGACCATCCGAGTAACGAAATCGTTGTGCTTTTGCTGATCCTCTTTGCTGGCCTTGGCGTTGAAGCTGATGACCGGCAGCAGATCCTCCGTGTTCGAGAACATTTTCTTCTCGATGACGACCCGCAATTTTTCATAGCTGAGCCAGGTAGGATTTTTGCCGTTGTTATTGGCGCGGGCACGCAGCACGAAGTTAACGATTTCGTTGCGGAAATCCTTCGGATTACTAATGCCAGCCGGTTTCTCGATTTTTTCCAGCTCCTCGTTCAGCGCAACTCGGTTAAGAATTTCACCGGTTTCAGGATCACGATATTCCTGATCCTGAATCCAGAAGTCTGCATAAAGCACGTAGCGGTCAAAAATGTTTTGTCCGTATTCGCTGTAGGACTCCAGGTACGCGGTCTGGATTTCCTTGCCGATGAACTCGATGTACCGCGGCGCCAAATACTCTTTGATAAAGCGCAGGTAGCGCTCACGGGTCTCGGCCTGGAACTGTTCCTGCTCGATTTGTTGTTCCAGTACGTACAGCAGATGCACGGGGTTGGCCGCGATTTCGTGCGGATCGAAGTTAAAGACTTTCGACAAAATCTTGAACGCGAAGCGCGTTGACAGGCCATTCATGCCTTCATCCACGCCTGCGTTGTCGCGGTACTCCTGAATTGATTTGGCCTTCGGATCAGTGTCTTTCAGGTTTTCGCCATCGTAAACGCGCATCTTCGAATAGATGTTCGAGTTCTCAGGCTCCTTGAGACGTGACAGCGTGGTGAATTGCGCGAGCATTTTCAGGGTGTCGGGCGCGCAGTGGGCTTTGGCCAGGGAGCTGTTGAAGAGCAGCTTGTCATAAATTTTAATTTCATCACTGACCCGTACGCAGTACGGCACTTTGACGATGTAAATCCGGTCAATGAAGGCTTCGTTGTTCTTGTTATTGCGGAAACTGTGCCATTCCGATTCGTTGGAGTGGGCCAACAGGATGCCGGTGAACGGGATCGACCCGAGCCCTTCGGTGCTGTTGTAGTTACCTTCTTGGGTGGCGGTAAGCAGGGGGTGCAAGACCTTAATCGGCGCCTTGAACATTTCGACGAATTCCATCAGGCCTTGGTTAGCCCGGCAGAGTGCGCCCGAGTAGCTGTAAGCGTCGGCGTCGTTTTGTGGGAATTCTTCCAATTTGCGAATATCGACCTTACCGACCAACGCAGAAATATCCTGGTTGTTTTCATCGCCGGGTTCGGTTTTCGCTACGGCAATTTGATTCAAAATAGATGGGTACAGTTTGACCACTTTGAATTGGCTGATGTCGCCCCCGAACTCAGCCAGACGTTTGGTCGCCCACGGCGACATGATCGTACTGAGGTAGCGTCGGGGAATACCGAAGTCCTCTTCGAGGATCTCGCCATCTTCGGTGGCATTGAACAAGCCCAACGGCGATTCAAATACCGGAGAACCCTTGATGGCATAGAACGGTACTTTTTCGATCAGCTGTTTGAGTTTTTCTGCCAGCGAGGACTTACCGCCGCCCACCGGGCCGAGCAGATAGAGGATTTGTTTCTTCTCCTCCAGGCCCTGAGCGGCGTGGCGGAAGTAAGAGACGATCTGGTCAATGCACTCTTCCATGCCATGGAAGTCTTCGAACGCCGGGTAGCGACGAATCACTTTGTTGGAAAATATGCGCGACAACCGAGAGTTGGCCGACGTGTCGAGCAACTCAGGTTCGCCGATAGCCAACAGAAGACGTTCTGCTGCTGACGCGTAAGCACTGCGATCACTTTTGCAGAGCTCAAGATACTCCTGTAGCGAGAGCTCTTCCTGACGTGTTGATTCGAAGCGTTGTTGGAAGTGGCTAAAAATACTCATGACGTCACCTCGCTCGATACGTTGAGCCGGCGGCGGATCGTCAGTCGATGCTGGCATGCAGCTGAAAAGTCCAGATGCAGTTTACCCCCCAGAACACCATAAAATTACTACCGATGACCCGCGCGCCGGTGTACCGGCTCTCCCCTGATTTGGATGGCCTGAGGTTAAGGATAGTTCGGAATTACAGAGATCAACGAGTATTGATTGATTAGTAACGCTAGCCGTTCGTCAGTTTGCTTGCGAGCCCGCTCAGGGTGCGGGATAGAAGGGGGGTAAAAAAAAATTTCAACGCGCCTGAACGGTTTCATCGGGATAGGTATTTCGCCATAGCTCGAAACCGCCGTCCATGCTGTAGACATCCGAAAAACCTTGGCCGATGAGGTAGGCGGCAGCGCTTTGGCTGGAGTTGCCGTGATAGCAAACTACTACTAAAGGCTTGTCCAAGTCGGCGTTGGCAATGAAGCCGGCCATAGAGTGGCTATCCAGATGCTGCGCGCCAGGAATGTGATTGGCTGCATATGTCTGTTGATCTCGGACATCGACCAGTACTGCGCCTTCTTCAAGTAGCAAGTGGGCGTGTGCAGGGGGGATGCGTTTGAATTCGGTCATAATCGGAACTCCTGATGACTAGCAACGAGTAGATTTTAACCCTTGCTAATGGTGTGTAGGCCAATGCGCTTTGATGAGACTGGATTAGCGTCGGCCATCCCCTTAGCATCGCATTCGCAGCTATGGCGTTCGAGAGTATCAACGTTAAGTAGTGTCATTGCACCGCCCCAGACGCAGCCGGTATCGAGGGCAAATATGCCGGGTTCGGTGCATTTGCCTTCAAGTGCGGCCCAGTGTCCAAAAATTATTTTTTGGCCTTTGGTCTTGCGTTCCGGGTGACTGAACCAAGGGGCGTAACCTGGGAGGGCGGTACCAACACCTTCTTTGGTTTTCAGATCAAGGGTTCCGTCACTGGTGCAAAAGCGCATGCGGGTAAAATAGTTGGTGATTACCCGTAAGCGGGTTACGCCTTGCAAGCTGGACTGCCATTTGGCGGGCTCGTTGCCGTACATGCCATCGAGAAACGGCTCGACTAAATTGTCATCGCGCAGAGCAGATTCAACTTCTTTAGCATACGAAAGGGCTTTGTTTAGTGTCCATTGTGGGGCGATTCCCGCATGAACCATCGCAATTTTACGCACCGGGTCGTAGTGCATTAGTTTCTGTTGGCGCAGCCATTCAAGTAATAGGTCGCGGTCGGCGGCTTCGAGCACCTCGCGCAACGTGTCGTTCTTCTTTAGCCGCTCGATAGTACGAGCTGCGGCCAGCAAATGCAGATCATGATTGCCCAAAACACATACTAGCGAATTGCGCATGCCGTAGAGGAAACGCAAGGTCTCCAGCGAGGCCGGGCCACGGTTTACCAGATCCCCTACTAACCAGAGGTGGTCCTTGGTCGGATCAAAGGCAACGTGTTCAAGCAAACACTGCAGCGGTTCCAGACAGCCTTGAAGGTCACCTACGGCATACACTGCCATCAGTGCAGGGCGCCCGGCATGGCCAGACGAAATGGGGCTATCACGGCGTCGAAGCGCTTACCGTCTTCTGCAAGCATTTGATAACTTCCCTGCATATTGCCGACTTTAGTCATCATTACGGTGCCGCTGCTGTAGGTATGGCTGTGCCCCGACTTGATCAGGGGTTGCTGCCCAACTACACCATCGCCACGAACTTCCTCGACATGGCCATCACCGTCGGTGATGACCCAGTGCCTGGAAAGCAACTTGGCCGGTAACTCTCCACTGTTATGAACGGTGACCGTGTATGCAAAAGCAAAACGATTTTGCTCGGGTTGTGACTGCTCTACGAGGAAGCGCGTAACGACGCTGACGTCTACTTGATAGCGAGGATCGGACATGCAATACGCCTTAAAAGCAAAAGCGGAAAAATTCGGACAATACCGGTGAAATTCAGTTTAGGGCATTCTCAACATAAAAAAAGCCGAGATAAAAACCAATCCTTGTTAGCAATGTGCCGGCCGTTGGCCTCGATGAAGGCCTTGGGCTCTACTCGGTGATAGGTTGATCACTGAGTTTATCCGCGAGTCGGACGAAGGCGGCGAGATCCAGTTGTTCAGGTCGCAGACTGCCATCGACGCCAGCAGCAATGATCTCGTCGTTGGTCAGCAGAGCTTTTAGGGTATTGCGCAAGGTTTTCCGACGCTGGTTAAAGGCTTCGCGGACAACACGCTCAAGCGCACGGTGATCCTTTGCCGGGTGTGGCAAGATTTCATGTGGTACCAGACGGACAATCGCTGAGTCAACTTTCGGCGGCGGGTTGAACGCACCGGGGCCAACGTTGAACAAGTGTTCAACGCGGCAATGGTACTGGACCATGATCGACAGGCGGCCGTAGTCACCACCGCCTGGGCCTGCAGCCATGCGTTGAACCACTTCTTTTTGCAGCATGAAGTGCATGTCGCGAATCAAGCCCGCGTTTTGCAACAGCAAGAAGATGAGCGGTGTCGAGATGTTGTATGGGAGGTTTCCCACTACGCGCAAGCTACTCGGTGCAGCATTCAGGCTGGTGAAGTCGAACTTCAATGCATCACCTTGATGCAAACGAAAGTTGGGCTTACTCCCGAATTGGTGAATCAGAATTGGGATCAAATCCTTGTCCAACTCAACCACGTCCAGTTGCGCATCGCTGCTCAGCAGGCCTTCGGTCAGGGCGCCTTGGCCCGGCCCGATTTCCAGTAAACGGTCTTCCGGTTTTGCACGAATAGCCCGCAGGATTTTGTCGATTACGCCAGCGTCGTGCAGGAAGTTTTGTCCAAAACGCTTACGCGCCTTGTGTTGAAATAACTCGGTCATTGACGGGTCTCGGCCATCTGATAGGCGGTTTCCAGGGCAACCTTCAAACTGCCGGTATCGACCTTGCCACTGCCAGCTAGATCCAGCGCGGTGCCATGATCCACCGACGTGCGGATGATCGGCAGGCCGAGGGTCACGTTGACGGCGGCGCCGAAACCTTTGTACTTCAGTACAGGCAAACCCTGGTCATGGTACATCGCCAGCACTGCATCGCAGTGCTCCAGATATTTGGGGGTAAACAGAGTGTCGGCAGGCAGCGGGCCCCGTAAATCAAGGCCCTCGCTGCGCAGGCGCTCCAGAGTAGGTTCAATAATGTCGATTTCTTCGCGGCCCAAATGGCCACCTTCTCCGGCATGAGGGTTAAGCCCGCAGACCAGAATACGTGGTTGGGCGATGCCGAATTTATGGACTAAGTCGGCGTGCAGTATTCGCGTGACCCGCTCGAGGCGCTCAGAAGTGATCGCGTCAGCAACAGCACGCAATGGCAAGTGAGTCGTGACCAGCGCAACCCGCAAGTCCCCGGTAGCGAGCATCATCACAACCTGTTCGGTGTGCGTCAGGTCGGCCAGGAATTCGGTATGGCCTGAAAAAGGAATGCCGGAGTCGTTGATCACACCCTTGTGCACAGGGGCGGTGATCATTCCCGCAAAGTCGCCGTCGATACAGCCTTGTCCTGCACGGGCCAGGGTTTGCAGCACGAACGCTGCGTTGGCTTTATTCAGCTCCCCGGCAACGACGCTTATATTCAGCGGCGTATCCCATACATACAGGCTGCCGGCCGGGGCGGGTAGGTCTGGCCAAGCGTCAGGCGTTACCCTGATTAAATTGACAGCCACGCCCAGTTGCACGGCCCGCTCGATAAGCAGATCGTGGCTGGTAATGGCAATCAGGGGGTGCGGCTGAGGGTGTGACGCGAGCAACAGGCATAGGTCTGGACCTATGCCTGCCGGCTCGCCGGGTGTTAGAGCAAAACGTTTTGCTTTCACTTTGTGGCCTGGTCAGCCTGGTCTGGCTGATCGGCAGGAGGAAGCTTGATTTCAACGTAAGCTTCATCACGAATCTGGCGTAGCCAGGTTTGCAGCTCTTCATCGTATTTACGATTACGTAACGCAGTTTTGGCTTGTTCTTCACGCGCTTCGGTACTGCTGTCGGTAGCGCGACGGCCAAGGACTTCCAGGATGTGCCAACCGTAAGCAGTCTTGAACGGTTTGGACAACACACCTACTGGGCTGTCGGCCATGACAGCGCGGAATTCCGGCACCAGTTGGTTCGGATCAACCCAATTCAGATCGCCGCCGTTGAGCGCCGAGCCAGGGTCTTCAGAGAAACTTTTTGCCAACTCACTGAAATCTTCGCCATTTTTGATGCGCTCATACAAGCGCTCAGCCAGGCGATGAGTTTCGTCTTCGCTACGAATTTCACTCGGTTTGATCAGGATGTGGCGAACGTGAACTTCGTCTTTCATCTGTGCTTGGCCCTGGCCGCCGCGCTTTTCCATCAGTTTCAAAATAATAAAACCGCCGGGAGTGCGCGTGGGTTGGGTGATGTCACCAACTGTCATGTTGCTGAGCAACGTGTCAAAGGGAGGTGGCAACTGCGCGCCTTTGCGCCAGCCCATATCACCGCCGTCGAGCGCATTGTCGCTTTTGGATTTAGCGATGGCCAACTGGCTGAAGTCAGCGCCCTTCTTAAGCTGCTGGTAAATATCCTGAGCTTGATGGCTCGCGGCCTGGATGGCGTCCGAGGAAGCACTGTCCGGGGTCGCGATCAGAATGTTGGCGAGGTGATACTCCTCGGACATTTGCATCTTGCCCATGTCGGATGCCAAGAAGTTTTTCACTTCTTGCTCCGATACTTGAATGCGCTCTGCCACTCGACGTTGACGGACGCGGCTGATGATCATTTCCCGGCGAATCTGGTCACGAGCGTCTTCATAAGACAAGCCGTCATGAGTCAGCGCAGCACGAAACTGATCTATCGACATATTGTTACGTTGGGCGATAGTGCCAACCGCTTGGTTCAGCTCTTCGTCGGTGATTCGTATACCGGAGCGATCACCGATTTGCAGTTGCAGGTTCTCAACGATCAAACGCTCCATCACTTGCTGATCCAGCACACTCGCTGGAGGCACGCCGCCACCGCGTTTGGCGATGGTCTGCTGAACTTCGTGGACTCGTTTATCCAGTTGACTTTGCATGATCACGTCGTTGTCGACGATGGCCACAACCTTGTCGAGGGACTGCACTTCAGCATTTGCTGCGGTGCCCAGGAGTAACGCGCCCAACATCAGTGGGCGCAGACAGTTAGAAAGCTTGGTCTTCACGTTCACGATAACCTTGGATGCCTTTGTCGAGGAAACTTTCAACTTTTTGGCCGAGAACACCGCCAAGTCCCTTCAGTACGACTTGTAAGAAGATGCCATGGTCGCCTTTTTCGTTCTGAGTAATGTCCTGGCTGAATTCGTCATAGTTAATCCAGTAACGATCAATCAGACGTAGCTTCCAGCAACAGTTGTCATATTCAAAACCACCAAAGGCTTCGAGGGTGCGGTTGCGGTTGTAATCGTACTGCCAGCGGCTAATGACGTTCCATTGAGGAGCAACCGGCCAGATGACCGAAAAATCATGCTGCTGGATTTTGTAGTAATCCTTGATATAGCCCGGTTGCCCTGGCGTGCCAAGATCGCCACCGCCCACTTTCCACGTACCGGTGTTCTGGTCATAGCGAATCTGGTCGTTGCGATAGCGATAGCCAATGTTAACAACCTTGTTTGGGTTGTCTTCAGGTTGGTAGTGCATCATCGCACTGCCCGAACGAGTTTTCTTGCTGTCCGGATCCCAGTTGAAGTCGGACGTCGCGCGCCAGTCCCTGTTAAAGCGGTAAGCGTATTCAAGTGCATACGGCGAGCGACCGGCTGTTGAATCTGCACGAGTGGCGTAATCAATACCTGGCAGTTGTACTTTACGATCCTTGAAGTACACCGCTTCACCGATACTGAAGGTCTGGCGTTCAAAGCCGTTATCTTCAATCCAGCGGTTGGTAATACCCAGCGATAGTTTGTTTTCATCACCAATACGGTCGGAGCCAACAAAACGATTGTCGCGGAACAGTGACCCGTAGTTGAACGTGGTTTCACCCGAGTCGAAAATCGGGATGTCACTCTGGTCTTTATACGGAACGTTCAGGTAGTACAGACGCGGTTCCAATGTTTGACGATAGTTTTTGCCAAACCATTGAGTGTTTCTGTCGAAGTACAGACCGCTGTCGACGCTGAACACCGGAATGCTGCGGTCAATAGAGCTATTGAATTCGCCATTCAGGTATTTGGTGTTCGCTGCCGCAGCGGCAGTTTGGGCGTCAACGATCTGCTGCTGTCCTAGCCCGCTTAAACTCAGATCATATTTGGTGTACACGTACTTGAGCTTCGGTGTAACAAAGCCGTAGGTCCAACTCATTGGAAGGCTCATGGACGGCGCAAGATTCAGGCGATCGCCGTCTGATCGGGCGAGACCGGTGACGTTGTTATCAAGCCGAGAGGTACCAACACCATCTTTGTCGAAATAGTTACCCGACTGCAAATCACGTTGAAACCGCACTGCTTCAGTTTCATACGCGAAATCCAATCCGCCGGGGTGGTATGGCAGCGCACCGTTAAAGGTGATCTGCGGCAGACGGTTATATGGGGTGATGTCGGAGACGCTGGCCAGTTTGTAACCCTGCAGATTCAGGCGAGCGGTGTAGGTGTCGCCCCGCCAGTTCACAGCACCTTGCTGGTTGATATAGTCGCGCTTCTCGACACCGATTACGTCGCTTTGAAGATCCTGAAAGTAGTACGGATCGCTTATGTCCGTGTAATCAACGTCCGTCGTCAAGCGTGAATTCAGCCCGCTTTTCTCCTGTACGTTGACCATCCAACGGGTGTCTTTGGCGTCAGTCTGCAGCTTACGATCGTTGTCCTTATCATTGAGGAACGCGCCACCTATAGTGCCTTCGCTCGACTTGGTCAGGTAGCGGAACTCGCCTTCCAGCATGGTGCCACGCTTGGTCATGAAGCGAGGATACAACGTGGCATCGTAATTTGGTGCCAGGTTGAAGTAGTACGGCGTGACCAGTGTTGCACCGGAATTGCCGCCGCTTGAAACGCTCGGGGGCAGGAAACCTGACTGGCGACGGCTGTCGATCGGAAAATAGAGATACGGGGTGTAGAACACCGGTATGTCGTGGACTCGCAGTGTGGCGTTAGTCGCTGTACCGAAACCGGTTGCGGGGTTCAGAGTAATGTTATTGCCCTTGATTTCCCAAGCGTTACTGTTGGGTTCGCAAGTGGTGTACGTACCGTCCTTGAGGCGGATGATCGCGTTCTCGGCACGCTTGGCGTACAGAGCGCTGCCGCGCACGTTGGACTTGTGCATCACGTATTCAGCGTTGTCGACTTGGGCTTCACCGGTGTCGAGCTGGATCTGCGCGTGGTCACCGACGATCAAGGCCCCATTTTGACGCAAGCGGACATCGCCGTTCAGTTCGCCACGGTTTTCAGCCTGATACAGGCTGGCCTCCTGGGACTGGACCTGCATGCTGCCTTGACGCAATACAACGTCACCGGCCAGCGTCGCGACCTGAGCTTCTTGCTCATAACGAGATGCTTTGGCACCGACAAACATCGGTGCGTCGCTCATCTTCGTGTTGTCGTTCATGCCCGGACGGATAGGCTCTACATACGCTCCAGAGCAATAGGGGCCAGTTTCGGCCAATTGCGCGGGAGTGAGCTTATCTCGAGGAACCCAATCGAGGTGGCTGTAGTCAGCACTGCGCGACTTCAGACCATAGCCTTTCGCTTGGGTGACGAGCGTGATGGGCACTTTTTCGCCGGCCGTTGAGCCAGCGTCCGGAGTGCTTTGACCGTTCGTACTGATACCGTCCACGCTGTGCACGGGGCGCGGTGGCAGCTGAACTGCGTTCACTTTCGGCGCGCAATCCCAAGCACCCGCAGCAGAGACTGAACAGTCATACTGTTCTGCGGCTACTGCGAATGGAGTGGCCAAAGGTTGCATCGCCAGCAAACTGCCGGTTACGAGCAACGGAAATTTTTTACGAAATGCGTGGGATTTCAATGCCATCTTATTAATCCGGGCTTCCTGCGCGCCATCGGCCCGCGGGGGGGCCGCACGCCTCTCGATGGGCTGAAAAAGATGACGGATAATAAAGCATGACCCGCTTGACGGCTAGCGCCGTCGGAGACCCTTGTAATGCCAGATCAAGATGTACGCCTGCAACACCTGAAAGTTTGGCTCGATAAGCAGTTGTCAGCGTTGTTCACGGCGCAAGATTGGGGCGCCGTACCCCCGGCCACGTTGACTGCGGCCAGTAGCGATGCCAGTTTTCGACGGTATTTCCGTTGGGAGGGTGCCGGTCAAACTTTTATTGTCATGGACGCACCTCCACCCCAAGAAAACTGTAAACCGTTCGTGGATATCGCTAATTTATTAAGTAAATCAGGAATTAATGTTCCGAAAATATATGCCGAAGACCTTACTCGTGGCTTTCTTTTGCTCAACGACCTGGGTCACAAGACCTATCTCGATGTGATCGATGCCCAAAATGCAGACGCATTGTTTGCCGATGCGTTCGATACGTTGTTGGCCTATCAACAGTTGCCTATGGATGCGCCGCTGCCCAGCTATGACGTTGCGTTGCTGCGTCGCGAGCTTGAACTGTTTCCTGAATGGTACGTAAAGCGCCATTTGGGTATCGAGATGGACTCGGCACAGTTGGCGCTTTGGGAGCGAGCCAGTGATCGTCTGATCGACAGTGCATTGGCGCAGCCGAAGGTATTGGTACACCGTGACTACATGCCGCGCAATTTGATGGTCAGTGAGCCGAATCCTGGGGTGCTGGATTTTCAGGATGCGGTCTACGGGCCTGTGACTTATGACGTGACGTGTCTGTTCAAGGATGCGTTTCTGAGTTGGCCTGAAGAACGGGTCCAGGGTTGGCTGCTGACGTATTGGCGGGCGGCTTTGAGTTTGGGTATTCCGGTGCAAGAGACCTTTGAAGATTTTCTGCGGGCCAGCGATCTGATGGGCGTGCAGCGGCATTTGAAAGTGATCGGCATTTTTGCGCGTATTTGCCATCGTGACGGTAAACCCCGCTACATGGCCGATGTGCCCCGTTTTTTTGCTTATATAGAAGTTGTATTGGCACGACGACCGGAATTGGCTGAGCTGGGCGAACTGTTGGCAAGTCTGCGTCAACCCGTTGGAGCGGTTTTATGAAAATGAAGGTAGTTAACGCATGAAGGCGATGATTCTCGCCGCAGGCAAGGGTGAACGCTTACGTCCTTTGACCTTGCACACACCTAAGCCGTTGGTGCGTGTGGGGAACGCGCCATTGATTGAATATCACCTGCGGGCCTTGTACGCGGCCGGCTTTACCGAGGTAGTGATTAACCACGCATGGCTTGGTCAACAGATCGAGGACTGCCTCGGCGACGGGGAACGGTTTGGCCTAAGCATTCGTTACTCGCCAGAGAGCGAGCCGTTGGAAACCGGTGGCGGAATTTTTCGCGCTCTGCCCTTACTGGGCGATAGACCGTTTCTGGTCGTCAACGGAGACATCTGGACCGACTACGATTTCACCAACTTACATCGGCCTATCGCCGGTTTGGCGCACTTAGTGCTCGTGGATAATCCTGCGCATCACCTGGCAGGTGACTTCGCGCTGGTGGAAGGTCGGGTTGAACCCAGTCAGACGGTTCCGCGGTTGACCTACAGTGGCATGGCTATTGTGCATCCGCAGCTGTTCGACGGCTGCGAGGCGGGGGCTTTCAAGCTAGCGCCGTTGTTACGCTCGGCCATGGCGCACGATTTGGTTTCAGGTGAGCATTTCGTCGGACGCTGGGTGGATGTCGGTACACATGAACGGATTGCTGAAGTTGAGCGATTGATTGCGGTGAGTTGCTAGATGCTGTGGCCTACTACCGTGATCGGCGCCGGAGTCGGGTTTGCTATCGCCAGTATTCCGGGGGCGCTACTGGGTGCACTGCTCGGTCAAGCCTTGGACCGGCGTATGGCGCTGCACAGCTGGGCCCATATGCGTCAGCGATTGGGGGGCCGTTCTGTACCCCGTGACGACGAGTTGCTGTTCATCCTGTTGGGTCGTCTGGCGAAGAACAATGGCCGGGTTGTGGATGGTCACATTCAGCAGGCGCGCGAGGAAATGCGTCGAATGGACTTGAGTGAGCCAGCTCAACGGCGGGCGATCTTGGCGTTCAATCGAGGCAAAAAAGGACGTGAACGGCTACGCGGCTATTTGCGTCGTATGAAAACCCAGCCGCATGCGGCCGAAGGATTATTGCGAGCGTGTTGGCGCATGGCCTGGGCTGACGGCAAAGTTTCACTGGAGGAGCGCGAGTTGATCCTGCTATGGGGCAAGTGGCTCGGCTGGACGACTATAAAGGTTCAGACACTTGCCAGTGAATATGACCCGCAGAAAAGGCCGCTCGGTGTCAGCGTTGATGTTTATCAAGATGCGTTGCGCTTGTTGGGTGTGCAGGCGGACGCTGAGCCGACACAGATCAAACGCGCCTACCGACGTCTACTCAGTCGCCATCATCCCGACAAAGTCGCAGGGAATGGGGCCAGTGTCTTGCAGGTGCGAGAGGCGACCGACAGAACCCAAGAGCTGCATCAGGCCTACACCTTGATTCGTGAACAACGGAATTTCCGCTAACGCGATACAAGCCAACTTTGCGAATGAATTGGCTCGCGCCGATAAATTGCTTGATCTGTGAGAGCAATTCATTCGCCAATAGGATGGTCCGGTCTATTTGGGCTCCAGCCATCCTCGAACGCGGCGTAATAGCTGTTCCTGCTGCGCGGGGCTGTCTCCGGGCAGTGTGGTCAAGGTCACTTGCGTATAATCAGGGTTTTTCGTGCGTTTACTGGCCTTTAGACGTTGCTGCGCTGTATTGCGGTTTTGCGTCAAATCCTGGTAAACGAAATCCGCAGTTTTGACTTTGAGCGTCGTCGCAAACTTGTCCAAGGTGGGCTTGGCGTTCAGGGGTTCTTGCGCGCTGACCAATATCAGTTTTTGTACCAACGGCAAAGGTCGCTCATTGACGAATCGGGCGGCCCAATAGGCCCCGCTACCGTGCCCAAGCAATACGATGCCGCGCGCCTTTTGCTGTTTCGCATAAGCAATGCCACTTTCGATTCGGGCGAAGATACGCTCTGCTTCGGCTTTAGCCTGTTCATCCGCCGCCGCCGCGCGGGCTACGCTGGCCGCAGCGTCAGCTTCGGCGGTGTTGTCGGGTTCTGTGCTTTTTGGAGCGGTGGCAACTTTAGCGTCTTTAGCCGGCGCTGCGGCCACTACGTCCTCAATACGCGGCAAACTGCCGGTATTTGGTGTATCCGGCAGTGAGAGACTTAAGCTACCCCAGCCTTCATCAGGGAACCTGCGTCGCAATGGACCGACAACTTGAGGCCAATCTGCCGACTCGTCCGCGCCTGGGACGATAATGACCACGCCTTTGGGTTGGTCGATGTTCGCCGGTTTCCACAACGCGACAAACGTTTCATCACCCGCTTGCAGCTGCTGCACTTCTTCAGACGGCAGTTGGCGTCGTAGGGCCGCAGCATCCTCCTGACTGCGCTCAAGCAACCGTTGACGTTCAGGCGGTGCGGCTTGAGTGGCTGAATCTTTAGTGGGCGCCTGAGTAGCCGCCATCACGGGCAGAGCACACGGTAGAATCAGCGACAGGCACAATGTGGGAAGCGATGCGCGAAAGGTGTAGGACATCCGATATTCCATGGCCAGAAACGTTATTGCAGCCTAATGGGTTGTTCAGTGTTTGTCAGGCGTTTGGGTCGTACCGCAGCAGTAGCGGCAATTCACGGAGCAACGGAATGACACGTTTATGATTCGATTGATGCGCATACGGGTCGTCGGCCAGCGCCTTTTTTTTGTAATGATTTTACTTATGGCGGGGCTGCCTTTTTTGGCTAATGCCGCATCTCAGCCGGTTGCGGCCGCTTCAGCGTTGAGCCAGGAGCAGCGTGCCTGGCTCAATCAGCGGGGTCAGTTGCGCATCGGATTGGTGTTGCAAGCGCCCTACGCCCAACTGGACAAGCGATTGCAGCTATTGTCGGGTGCAAACGTCGACCTAATGAAAGAGCTGGAGAAAACCCTTCAAGTTGAATTGCTCTGGCGTAACTATCCCGATCAAGCAGCGCTGGATACTGCTTTAGAGCAAGGTGCTATCGATCTCGCTCCTGGCTTGACCCAAACGCCCGCTAGCTTGCGGCTTTGGCTGTTTTCCGACCCATATATGCGCGTCCCGAATCTAATCGTGGGTGAGCGCAGCAGTGGTGGTGGGGTGGACCTTGAAAAACTTGACGGTCATGACCGCGTCGCAGTCCGGATGCCCAACCCGGTAGCGGATTATCTGCGCAGCACCTACACCCATCTGAACTTGCAAGGCGTTCCGCTGGAGCGTCAAGCGTTGCAACTACTGCTGAGCCAGCAAGCTAAATACGCCGTAGTCGATGAAGCGCAGCTCAGCCGGTTGTCCGTCGAACCGGATTTTATCGGGCTCGCGGTAGTGGGCGACATCGGTTTGCCACAGTTGTTGCGGGTGGCGTCGCGCAAAGATTGGCCTGAGTTGGCGGGCATTATTACCGCCGCCCTGCATGCGATTCCCGCGCGCGACCTTGAACAACTTCACTCGCGCTGGTTGCAGCCTAAATACCCACGGCTGAGCGAGTCTCCCGGGTTTTGGCAAAACCTGACGTTGCTGGTTACTGTCATGTTTCTAGCATGCTTTGCGATTGTGGTCTGGCAGCGTCGTCAGCAACACGCTCTAGAGCAAAGTCTTGACGCTGCCCGTGAAGACATCGCACGGCGTCAAGCCAGCGAAAAAGCCCTGCGCTTGACGCAGTTTTCCATCGACCAAAGCACCGTTGGCATTCTTTGGGTCAATTGGGACAGCCATGTGCGTTATGCCAATCACGCCGCCGAAGCGATGTTGGGGTATGCCGAGGGCGGCGTTGTTGATCGGCCACTGATTGATTTCGAGCCGGGTCTGCACATGGACCGCTGGCTGAACCTTTGGAAGCGTGCCCGTTCCACCGAAGAAAGCCCGCAGAGCTTCGAAACCAACTGTATTTGCGCCGACGGCAGCTTTTTACCGGTTGATGTCTCCCTCAGCTTTATGCGGTTCAGGGATGCGGAATACCTAGTCGTATTCCTCACCGATGTCACTGATCGAAGACGTGCCGTGGCGGCGCTTCAGGAAAGCGAAGCGCGATTGCAGGGCATCGCGGCTAACGTGCCGGGGCTGGTATTTCGTTTGGAGCGTGCGCAATCCGGTGGTGAGCCGGAGTTTGCCTACATCAGCGAGGGCAGTGAAACGTTGGTGGGTTACGCGCCCGCTGCATTGCGCCACCCGAGCATGGGGTTGCGTAACCTGGTACACCCCGATGACCGGATTGGTTACCACTTGGTGCAGGATCGATCTTTGGGAAGCGACAGCGATTGGGCGTGGCAGGGACGGATTCTGACCCGGGAAGGCGAAGAGCGTTGGGCGGAAATCAAGGCCATTGCTCGCCGCTTGGACGATGATCGAATGGTCTGGGACGGCATTGTTTGGGACATTACTGCGAGCAAGCGCATCGAGCTGCAATTGGCCAGCTCTCGCGAGCAATTGCGAGAATTGTCGGCGCACTTGGAAAGCGTGCGTGAAGAAGAGAAAGCGCGGATCGCCCGCGAAGTGCATGACGAACTCGGGCAAATGCTGACCGTGCTTAAACTGGAAACCTCTATGTGCGAATTGGCCTACGCCGATCTTGATCCTGGCCTGCGTGACCGGCTAAACAGTATGAAGCGCCTCATTTCCCAGCTGTTCCAATTGGTGCGCGACGTTGCCACTGCACTGCGTCCGCCGATTCTAGATGCAGGCATCGCTTCCGCCATCGAGTGGCAAGCGCGGCGATTCGAAGCCCGAACCCAGATTCCGTGTTTAGTTGAGGTTCCGGACAACCTGCCGGCGCTCAGCGATGCTAAGGCCATTGGCTTATTTCGTATCCTTCAGGAGGCTCTGACGAACGTGATGCGACACGCTCAAGCGCACACGGTGGAGCTAAGCCTGACGCTGGAAAACGGGGTGTTGTGTATGACCGTCGCCGATGATGGACGAGGTTTTGTGCCTGAGCAGGGTAGGTCGACCTCGTTCGGCGTTGTAGGCATGCGCGAACGGGTACTGATGTTGGGCGGCACTTTGCAGCTGGACAGTGAGTCGGGCGAGGGCACAACCTTGCGCGCCTATATTCCGCTGGCCGTTTAATTATCCAACGCCATTGGGCAGGAGTGAGAACAGTGATTCGTGTATTGGTAGCTGAAGACCATACTATCGTCCGCGAAGGGCTTAAACAGCTGATCGGGTTAGCGAAAGACTTGGTAGTTGTGGGTGAGGCCAGCAACGGCGAGCAGTTGTTGGACACGTTGCGTCATGTCGAATGCGAAGTGGTGCTGCTAGACATTTCAATGCCTGGCGTCAATGGCCTCGAAGCGATCCCACGGATTCGTGCGCTGAACAATCCGCCAGCGATTTTGGTGCTCTCGATGCACGATGAAGCGCAAATGGCGGCGCGCGCATTGAAAGTCGGCGCTGCCGGTTATGCGACCAAAGACAGTGACCCCGCGTTGCTACTGACAGCCATACGCCGGGTCGCAGCCGGTGGACGATACATTGATCCAGATCTTGCGGACCGTATGGTCTTTGAGGTGGGCTTGACCGATAGCCGACCCCTGCATTCGTTATTGTCCGAGCGCGAGTTCTCGGTGTTCGAACGCTTGGCCCAAGGTGCCAACGTCAATGACATCGCCCAGCAGTTGGCCCTGAGCAGTAAAACCATTAGCACCCACAAAGCGCGCTTGATGCAGAAGCTGCACATCACGTCTTTGGCTGATTTGGTGAAATACGCGCTGGAGCATAAGTTGTTGTGATGCAAGCATGTCCGTCTGCGACATGTTTGGCACCTGTCATCCTAAGCCAGTCGGCTCCTGCAATGTAATTGTTGCCCTCAGGGTCTGGCTTGATCGCGATAGCGTTGTTCCAAACGAAGTATCTATTTCCAATTACATACCTATTTGCGTCATCACTGTAGGGCAATCCCTACAGCAATCTCTCTCGCCCGCCGATTTGCCTGAGCCGCTGCCTGATCTAGGCTTGATCCACGGCAGACAAACAAAGGTGTGGGTAATGAGCGACGTCGATTCAAGCGCTGGGTTGAGTGATGTTCTGGTCAGCTTCCGTGGCGTACAGAAAAGCTACGACGGCGAAAACCTGATCGTCAAAGACCTCAATCTGGAAATTCGCAAAGGCGAGTTCCTCACGTTGCTTGGGCCTTCCGGGTCCGGCAAAACCACCAGCCTGATGATGTTGGCCGGCTTTGAAACGCCCACCGCCGGCGAAATCAAGCTGGCCGGGCGCGCGATCAACAACGTTCCGCCCCACAAGCGCGACATCGGCATGGTGTTCCAAAACTATGCGTTGTTTCCGCACATGACGGTTTCGGAGAACCTGGCGTTCCCGCTTTCGGTGCGTGGCTTTAACAAATCCGATCTTAGCGATCGGGTCAAGCGTGCCTTAAGCATGGTCCAGCTCGACGCTTTCGCCCATCGTTACCCGGCGCAGCTTTCTGGTGGCCAACAGCAGCGTGTAGCGTTGGCCCGTGCGTTGGTGTTTGAACCGCAGTTGGTGCTGATGGACGAGCCTTTGGGTGCGCTGGATAAACAGTTGCGTGAACACATGCAGATGGAAATCAAGCACCTTCACCAGCGCCTTGGCGTCACCGTGGTTTACGTGACCCACGACCAAGGCGAAGCGCTGACCATGTCGGACCGGGTGGCAGTCTTCCATCAGGGCGAAATTCAGCAAATCGCACCGCCTCGCACGCTATATGAAGAGCCGAAAAACACGTTTGTCGCTAACTTCATCGGCGAAAACAATCGGCTTAACGGCCACTTGATCAGCCGCTCCGGTGATCGCTGCGTCGTGGCCTTGGCCCGCGGCGAAAAGGTCGAAGCATTGGCGGTCAATGTCGGCGAAATCGGTGATCAGGTGACGCTGTCGGTCCGCCCTGAACGCGTTCGCGTGAACGGCCACAGTGAAAACTGCGTAAACCGGTTCTCCGGTCGCGTTGCTGAATTTATTTATCTGGGCGACCACGTCCGTGTGCGTCTGGAAGTTGCAGGAAAAACCGACTTCTTCGTTAAGCAGCCAGTCGCGGAACTCGATCCGGGGCTGACTGTCGGCGATGTTGTGCCAATTGGATGGCAGGTCGAGCACGTTCGCGCACTCGATCCCTTGCTGGAAGCGCTGTAACTGTCAGAGGCGAATCAATCGCCCCACGTATAACCAACACTGCACACTGTGGAGAGAACAATAAATGCTTAAATCTTTGAAGTTCACCGCTATTACGCTGGGCATGATGTGCGCGGCCAATGCCATGGCGGCAACGGATCTGACCGTTATTTCCTTCGGCGGTGCCAACAAGGACGCCCAGGTAAAAGCTTTCTATGCACCGTGGGAAAAGGCCGGCAACGGTAAGATTATTGCGGGTGAATACAACGGCGAGATGGCCAAAATCAAAACCATGGTCGACACCAAGAGCGTTTCTTGGGATCTGGTAGAAGTCGAGTCGCCTGAGCTGTCGCGCGGTTGCGACGAAGGCATGTTCGAAGAAATCGATCCGGCTTCACTTCCCGGCACCAAAGCTGACTACGTTCCGGGCGCTATCCAGACCTGCGGCGTAGGCTTCTTCGTGTGGTCCACCGTGTTGGCTTACAACGCCGACAAGCTGGCCAGCGCACCAACAGGTTGGGCGGATTTCTGGAACGTCAAAAAATTCCCAGGAAAACGTGGCCTGCGTAAAGGCGCCAAGTACACCTTGGAATTTGCGTTGATGGCTGACGGTGTTGCACCGAAAGACGTCTACAAAGTGCTGGCCGGCAAAGACGGTCAAGACCGCGCTTTCAAAAAGCTCGATGAACTCAAGCCGTTTATCCAATGGTGGGAAGCTGGCGCTCAACCGCCGCAGTTCCTCGCGTCCGGTGACGTGGTGATGAGCTCGGCCTACAACGGCCGTATCGCCGCTGTGCAGAAAGAAAGCAACCTGAAAGTGGTCTGGAATGGCGGCGTCTACGACTTCGACGCGTGGGCGATTCCGAAGGGCTCGAAAAATGCAGCCGAAGCGAAGAAGTTCATCGCTTACTCGGTTAGTCCAGAACAGCAAAAAACCTATTCCGAGAACATTGCTTACGGCCCAGCTAACACCAAAGCTGTCCCGTTATTGGACAAAGGCGTCTTGAAAGACATGCCGACGACCCCGGAAAACATCAAAAACCAAGTGCAGATCGACGTCGGCTTCTGGGCTGACAACGGTGAGCAACTGGAGCAGCGCTTCACCGCGTGGGCTGCCAAGTAAGCAGTTTACGTTGAGTTAGATCCAGTCCCTCCTTTCTTCGAGAGGAGGGCTGCATCCATTGTTTAGAGATTTTCGGAGTTCGTTATGGCCATCGCAGTGCCCCTCACCGAAGGCGCCAGCCCCACCCTGAAGCAGCGTCTGGCTCGTGCTGAACGGGTTAATCGCTGGAAGGCTCAAGCATTGATCGCGCCGCTGGTGCTGTTTTTGCTGTTGGTGTTCCTGGTGCCCATCGTTGCGCTGTTATTCAAGAGCGTTGACAATCCGGAAGTCGTCGGAACGTTGCCGCATACGGTTGCCGCCGTGGCGAAATGGGACGGAAAAAGCCTGCCGCCTGAACCGGTGTATCAAGCGCTGAGCGTTGATCTGGCGCTGGCTCGCAAGAATCAAACGCTGGGCGATCTGTCCAAACGCCTGAACATGGAACTGGCCGGTTACCGCAGCTTGCTGACGAAAACCGCGCGTGCTTTGCCGTTCGCAACAGAACCGACCTCTTATAAAGAAGCACTCGAAGCACTCGATGAGCGCTGGGGCGATCCGGCCTATTGGCAAGCGATCCGCCGTAATGTCAGTAGCATCACACCCTATTATTTGTTGGCCGCCGTTGACCACCGCATCAATGACCTCGGTGAAGTGGCGCCCGCGACCCCCGATCAAGCGATCTACCTGGATATCTTCGGCCGCACCTTTTGGATGGGCTTGGTCATCACCGTGATCTGCCTGCTGTTGGCTTATCCACTGGCGTATTTGCTGGCGAACCTGCCTTCACGGCAGAGCAACTTGCTGATGATCATGGTGCTGTTACCGTTCTGGACCTCAATTTTGGTGCGAGTAGCGGCCTGGATCGTGTTGCTGCAATCAAGCGGATTGATTAACAGCGCGTTGATGTCGATGGGCGTTATTGATAAACCGCTGGAGCTGGTGTTTAACCGAGCCGGGGTTTACATATCGATGGTGCACATCATGCTGCCATTCATGATCTTGCCGATTTACAGCGTCATGAAAGGTATCTCACCGACGTACATGCGCGCCGCCATCTCTTTGGGCTGCCACCCGATGATCAGTTTCTGGCGGGTGTACTTCCCGCAGACCTACGCAGGTATCGGCGCGGGGTGTCTGCTGGTGTTCATATTGTCGATCGGTTACTACATCACCCCGGCGCTGCTTGGCAGCCCGAACGATCAAATGGTCAGCTACTTCGTCGCCTTCTACACCAACACCAGCATCAACTGGGGCATGGCCACGGCGCTGGGCGGTTTGCTGCTGACGGCGACCGTCGTGCTTTATCTGATTTATAGCTGGCTAGTCGGCGCCAGCCGTATGCGCTTGAGCTGAGGAGAGTCAACATGCTGAGCCCTTACACGTCGCCCATTGAGCGGGTCTGGTTTTACGCCCTGCGCATTCTTTGCGGGCTGGTGCTGTTATTTCTGGTACTGCCGGTACTGGTGATCATTCCGTTGTCGTTTAACTCCGGCAGTTTTCTGGTTTATCCACTGCAAGGTTTTTCCATGCATTGGTATCAGGACTTTTTTACCTCGGCGGAATGGATGCGCTCGCTGAAAAACAGCATGATCATCGCCCCTGCCGCCACCGTTCTGGCCATGGGTTTCGGTACCTTGGCTGCCATTGGCTTGACCCGTGGTGACTTTCCCGGCAAGGCGTTGGTCATGGCGTTGGTGATTTCGCCGATGGTGGTGCCGGTGGTCATCGTTGGCGTGGCCAGTTATTTGTTTTTTGCGCCGCTGGGAATGGGGAATAGCTACATCTCGCTGATTCTTGTCCACGCCGTGCTAGGTGTTCCGTTCGTAATAATCACGGTGTCAGCGACCTTGCAGGGGTTTAACCATAATCTGGTTCGCGCCGCTGCAAGCTTGGGTGCCTCGCCGCTGACTGCATTCCGCCGCGTGACGTTGCCGTTGATCGCGCCGGGAGTGATTTCCGGAGCACTGTTCGCCTTCGCAACCTCTTTTGATGAAGTGGTGGTGACCTTGTTTCTCGCCGGCCCTGAACAAGTTACCTTGCCTCGACAGATGTTCAGTGGCATTCGCGAAAACCTCAGCCCAACCATTGCCGCTGCCGCAACCATGTTGATTGCGTTCTCGGTGGTGTTGCTGCTGGTGCTGGAATGGTTGCGTGGGCGCAGCGAGAAGATGAGGACGCAGGAGGTTTGAGTCGTCGTTGTATAAACGCTTCGCCTCTGTAGAAGCCAAGTTGTTGGCGAAAGGTTGAGGTAACATCCTCACCTTTCCGTCCGCGCCATGGAGCCTCAGGTGAACGTCAACGACGCCAGTTTCGAAGAGCTGCTCAATGCGTTGCACGATGGTGTCTACATCACGGACGGCGACGGCAAGACGCTGAAGGTCAATAAGGCCTACGAGCGTTTGACAGGTCTCAACAGCGCGGACTTGATTGGTCGACCGATGCAGGAGTTGGTCAAGGATGGGGTGATTTCCCAGTCGGCATCGCTGCGTGTATTGCAGGAAGGCAAACCAATGTCGGTGATGCAAAGCCTGCATCAGGGCAAGAAGCTACTGGTCAGCGCCACGCCGATTCTTGGCGCTGACCAAAGCATTCGCTATGTGGTCAGCACTGTGCGAGACATGACCGAATTGCTGCGCATGAAGCACGAGCGCGACGAGCTGCAACAGCTCAAGCAACTGCGCAACAGCACCGCCAAACTTCACGCCGGTCAGCGCGATAACCTGCTGCACTCGCCGCTGATGGCCGATCAAGAAGTGTCCGGCAGAGTTTTCGCCTTGGCCCGGCAAGTCGCCCACAGTTCGGTAAAGGTGTTGCTTCAAGGCGAAACCGGCGTTGGTAAAACCTTGGTCGCACACTTTATCCACAACGCCAGCGACCGCGCCAAAGAACCGTTTTTGGCCCTGAACTGCGGGGCTCTACCGGAAAACCTGATTGAAGCCGAGCTGTTTGGCTATGCCCCTGGCGCCTTTACCGGTGCCGGTCCCAAGGGCAAACGCGGCCTGCTGGAGTTGGCGCATCACGGGACGTTGTTCCTCGATGAGATCGGCGACTTGCCACTGGCGGTGCAGGTCAAGCTGCTCAAGGTGATCGAAGAGAATCGCTTTATCCCGGTGGGCGGTCTGGAACTCAAGGAAGTAGACGTGCGCATCATCAGCGCCACCCATCACGACTTGAAGCAACTGGTGGCAGATGGACGCTTCCGGGCCGATCTGTATTACCGGCTCAACGTTGTGCCTATCGTGATTCCGGCATTGCGCGAGCGCAGTGAAGAAGTTGCACCGCTGTTGCATTACTACCTGGACAGTTTTAACGCCCGTTATCAGCGGCAGGTGCAATTGAGCCTCGAAGCCCTCGATGTGCTATGCGATTACGCATGGCCGGGAAATATTCGGGAGCTGATCAATATCGTCGAACGCCTGGTGGTTACCAGTCATGCCGATATCATCGAAGCACTGGACTTGCCTGAAGAAATCCTCAACCTCAATTCCCTGCACGCTGACGACAGCCGCTTGCCATTGCGCAAGGTGCTGGAAAATGCCGAACGCGCCGCCATTCGTGCCGCGCTGCAGGTACACAAGACCACGCGGCTGGCCGCCAAAGCGTTGGGCGTCAGCCAGGCAACCGTGGTGCAGAAGATGAAGCGTTGGGAACGGTCTGATTAGGATTTGAATCAGTAGCCCATTTGGCGATTAGAAAACTAATCGCTGCCACCCCCTTTGACGGTCTCTTTTTCGTGCTTACCCTTGCCCCGTGGGGCTTTGCGAGTTTTGGCACAGCTTTCGCAATTCATCCGGCACGCCCTCGCGCAAAACAACTAATAAAGGACGAGCCGATGAGTATCTCTGCGTTCAAAATCGCCAACAAACTGATCACCGGTCCCGCTGCTATTGAGCAACTGGCCGCTGAGCTGACCCGCTTGAATATCAACAACCCGCTGATCGTTACTGATGCTGTGCTGGTTCAATCCGGCACTGTCGATTTGGCATTGGCGCACCTGGGCGACCGCCGCTACGGCATTTTCGATCAGGTCAAACCCGAGCCGGAAATCTCCATCGTTGAAGACTGCACTCGCGCTTACCGCGAAGGCGGCCATGACGGCCTGATCGGCCTCGGCGGCGGCAGCGCTATTGATATTGCCAAAGGCGTCGCCGCCTTTGCCAATTACGACGGGCCATTAACCGAATTGTTCGGCGTCGATCAGGTCAAGCGCAAAGGGCCGCCGCTGATTGCGATTCCCACCACGGCGGGCACTGGTTCGGAGGTGACCAACGTGGCGATTTTCTCGGACAAACAAGCGCAGCTGAAAAAAGGCATCGTCAGCGATTACTTGCTGCCGGACGTCGCGTTGGTCAGCCCGATCATGACCCTGAGCTGCCCGCGTAGCGTGACCGCGGCCAGCGGTGTTGATGCGTTGGTCCACGCTATCGAATCGTATTTATCGGTCAACAGCTCGGCGATTACCGACGCGCTGGCCATTGGTGCGATCAAGCTGATCGCCAAGGCGCTGCCCAAGGCTTACGCCAACCCGACCAACCTGGCCGCCCGCGAAGACATGGCCACCGCCAGTTTAATGGCCGGCATGGCGTTCGGTAATGCCGGTGTCGGCGCGGTGCATGCGCTGGCGTATCCGCTGGGCGGGCGTTTCAACATTGCCCACGGCGTCAGCAATGCCTTGTTGCTGCCGTACGTCATGGCTTGGAACAAGATGGCCTGCGTCGAACGCTTCCGCGATATCGCCGAAGCCATGGGCGTGCGGACGGCGCACCTCAGCGACAAAGACGCCGCCGATCAAGCTGTTCAGGCCATGACCGACCTGTGCATCGCCGTGGACATTCCGTCGGGGATGCGCGCCTTCAACGTACCGGAAGATGCAATTCCAGCCATGGCCGAAGAAGCCAGCAAGATCGACCGGCTGATGCGCAATAACCCTCGCAAACTCACCGCCGCCGACATCGAAAAAATTTACCGCGCCGCTTACTGAGTGATCGCGTAATGACGCCCGAGCGACCGGCTTCGGGCGTCTGCCGTACACGGCAACCAAAACCAATAAGACAGGTGCCGTTAATGTCCAACCTTCCCGAACCGGGTCGCGAAAGCCCGTACATCCCGCTGGGCCCGTTCAAAGTGCGTTTGCCGTTCATTCACTACAACTTCGAGATGCCGGATTACCTCCAGGGCTTGTTGATGTGCGCCGTGGACTTGGCGGCCATTCCGTTGATGACCGAACTGCTGGGCATGCCTTTTGAAGTGGCGTTGGCCGTGGTCATGCTCAATGGGCTGCTGTACCTCACTCACCATCTATTGGGTGACCCGACCGTGCCCGGCTGGATCACGCCAGCGGTGCCGTTATTGATGGCGTACTGCGCGCACTTCCCGATGGGGCCTGAGCGTGTGCACGCCTTGATTGCGTTTCAGATGATGCTCGGGGTGTTTTCCATCGCCCTAGGGGCAACAGGGATGGCGAAGAAGGTGGTGGCTTACGTGCCCTCGGCGATCAAATCCGGGATTATCATGGGCGCCGGTTTGAGCGCGGTCAGCGCGGTGTTTCAGGTCGGCGGCAAGTTCGACGTACTGCCGTGGACTATCTCGATCACCATCGGTATCGCGTTCTACCTGATTTTCTCCCAGCACTTCCAAGCCCTGAAACTGCGCAACAAACTCTGGTGGAATTTCGCCAAGCTCGGCATTTTGCCGATCATCTTGCTGGCGGTGGTCATCGCGCCGCTGTTCCATGAAGCGCCATGGCCGACCATTCAGTGGGGCTTCAGCAAACCTGACTTTATGGGGCTGTGGAATAACTACACGATCTTTGGCTTGGGTATGCCGCCGCTGTCGATGTTCATTACCGCGTTCCCGACCATGTTGGCGGTGTACATCATCGTTTTCGGCGACGTGCTCAGCGCCAAGGTGCTGCTCGACGAAGCGCAGCAGATTCGAACCGATGAAAACGTGGACTACAACCCTGACCGTGCGCACCTGATATTCGGAGCGCGTAACGCGTTGATGAGCGTGTTTGGTCCAGACGTGGCGATGTGCGGGCCGAAATGGGCGGCCATGTTGGTGGTTGTGATCGAGCGTTTCAAAGGTGGACCGAAGGCGATGAAATCGATTTACGGCGGCGTCGGCTCGTTTCGTTGGGGGACCAATACCGGCCTGTTGTTGCTGCCGGTGGTGACACTGGTGCAACCCATTTTGGGCGTGGCGCTGGCGCTGACCTTGTTGATTCAAGGTTATGTCAGCGTGCGTTTGGGCATCCTCGAAGCCCGCAGCCAGCGTGACCTCGGGATAGCCGGGGTAATCGGCGCGGTGTTGGCAGTCAAAGGCGCCAGTTGGGCCTTCGCCATCGGCGTAGTGCTGTGCCTGCTGATTTACGGTAAAAACTTCTTCAAGGGCGAGAACGACAAGACCTTTACCAAGGATGTCGGCGCGGTTGATGCCAAGCCGGTGGTGGTGAAGCCGGTTGTGCGTGCGGTGCCTGAGACGGTGGGTGATTGAACTGACCCTTCGGCAACACGTTGGCTCCTACAGATAAGCACGATCCCCTGTAGGAGCCAACGTGTTGGGGGTGCGTCCGTATAACCGGTTAACAAGGTCGGTGATAGATGCTACGGCAGCATGGGAGAAATTGCATTCAAGTAATATCGTCGCTCGTCACTCATTCTTGAGGTGCAGTTGTATGCCTAGCTATCTGTCTCTATCTCACCCCCCCCAAGCGCACAATTTTGTCTTTTAGAGGTATCCATGCCAGTTGAGATTTTTTATCATTGATAAATAATCTTGATTTCGGATGATTTTTATATTGTGATTTAACTCTGACTGTAAGCTCTTGATAGCTTTCTTTGAGCCTGCTATTGGCCTCGTCTTTTTCGCCACTGCGCAGGTCAAAACTGCCAAACTATTGATTACATTCTTGCAGGCCTCGCTTTCAAAGTCTGAACCGAATGCGGGATACGCCACTGCAAAAAAAAAGCGCCAGCGATCAAATATGATTTGATACGCATTATAAGTTGGCTCCTCGATTTTTCCGAAGGTAATTAGCCCGTTGTCGCCCGGGCTTATATTGCTTTAGTATAGGGGTGTTTTCGATATAAGTTATCAAATCTTCGATACTATTGTGAAACCTTGGTACACGAAGTCGACTAAGATATCTTTGATGGCAGGCAGGAGCTTATCCCATTCACAGCGTGCCTCCTCGCCAGCTGTCCATCTGTTGTAATTGTTGATAGCGCGATTACGTAATCTGGATATGTAATATCAAATAAATGTTGCTGTTGGGCGTGGGTAGTCTCCGATCCACCTGCTCGATGGTTACCATTCGGCGATTTAGCCTTCGGTAGCAGGGTTAGTTATTGCAGCCTAGAGCATCGTCTTCATCGCACTTCAATCTCGAAAGATTTCGCAATTTATTTGCATATATTTTACTGCATAAAATTTGAACCTCAGAGGAATGCTTTTGATCGTCAAACACTTCGATTCCGGAAATATTGCCCTGAGGTTGATTCTGGTCCGAATTGCTAAAAATACTATATTTGACTGATCCATTACGGAAGCTAACCTTTAAGTATTCAACTCCAGATCTAAAATAATAATTAAATTTGAAATCTCCTGTCGTAACCTTTCCAACAGGATAAATCAACTCCACATCATTCGCTTTACCAAATACATATTGAAGACCTTGAAGCCCAGCTAATTGATCGTATACACCACACAACGCTAAATTCTTTCCATTGCTGATCTCACACTGGAATACAGAAACACTTTGCCCGGTACATATCTTTTGTTCCAATCCGTTTGTGCCTGAGCAGAATATTAGCCCCGCAGTCAACATGCTCAAATGATATTTACTTTGCATTTTTAATTAACTCGTAGTTTTCCGATATCCTGCCATCATAACCGACCTGATTGGCGCCATTATATTTTCTAGCAAACTTCAACCAGTCCTTTTCAATAATGGCAGCCGAAAGTACAGGGTCAGATAAGATAAAGTTAACAAAAGCTTCCAAGTGCTTCCTCTCGGACAATCCCATATCATTTACGAATGCCTCGACGGTACAGTATCCGGCGCGCAAATGGTTATCTCCCATAATCTGAAACCTCCCCCAAGATGCCGATTTAAGGGCAGCGTTCGGATCCAAGGAGTAAGCGCTTAGCAACTTTTCGTATTGAGCGGAAAAACGGCCGTATCCTCCCCCTGTTTTTTGGGAGATTTCAGGATGCGTCTCACCAAATCGGCCTCCGGTGAGCCTATGGAAATAGTGCCTTTCGAACAGTATTGTTGGAACTTTATCGTCACGCCCATTAATAAAATAGCTACCTGAGCTGCCTGTTTCTGTAATGGCTACAGCTTTTATTGCTTCAACTTCACAGCGAAGTCTTGTTGCAGCATTAATATAATCTTCCTCATCTATTACTGAGTTGTCATAAAAATCAAGAAACGAAATTTCTATATTTCGATTATTTATTGAAATTACCGGATGCAATTTTCTATTTTGCAGGCACCCAACAAACTCCACCGGATGAAAATAAGAAACCCGCCCATCCTCCGGCAGCCCAACCTTCTCCGCCACTTCATCCCAAAACACCAAATTATTAATCCGCTCACTCTCATGCCTTAGCCACTCAGGGTCGTGACTCAGACGGTCCCGAAACGCTTGCCAGTTGGCAGCGTCGGCGGTGGTTTGCCATTCGGTGTGGTGGTGGGTGATGAGTTTTGACCAGCGATTTCTGAACGCGGGGTTTCTCAGTGTTACCCGCAGTTCTTCAGCGCTGACGTTTCCGTCGTGATTGACGTCGGCCAAAGCGTGCAGGTGTTTATAGAAATTACACACCTTCCCCGAAATCAACGGGCTGCAGCTATTGGCACCTTGCTCAACGATCTTGAAGCCAAGCGCCTTGAAGTCGTGTTGACTGACGATCTGGGCCTTGGTTGTGCCGTCCTGTACTCCTTGTTTACTGATCAATGCTTCAAAATTACGGATCGGCGCTTTGGGGGTAGGGACCTTTTCCTGGACGTTAATCTTGTAGGCCAGGGCGCCGTCTTTGTCTTTTACGACCGGCAACTTGTTCAGGTCAAACACATGGTCTTGAAACAGAAATCTCCGGAGCTCGCTTTCGGTGTCTTGGGCCACGATGTCCGGTTGCAGTTTGGGTACGTGGAGGTATTGCTTGCCGTGTTTGAGACCGGCTTCGTTGCTGAGAAAAGCGTCGAGGTTCGGGTCGCAGGTGAAGACTTCCAAATGCACTTGGTGTTTGGATGTCTTGCCGGTTTCGGCGGGTGTTTCGTACAACCCAAGGTAGCCCACCGGGGCGCCAGCTTTGATCGGGATCGGTTTTTCGGGAACGATAACGCTGTCCAGACCCACCGGCTCAGTGCGCGGAAACTCCAGTTCAATGTCATCCACGTAGGCCCAAAACGCTTGAATGAGAGGCTCGCCTCTGATGGTGGTCGGGGCAATGGTGCAGCGCGCCATGGGCCGTCGGGTGCCATCCGGTGCGTTGACCAACACGGTGTGTGCGTTATCAAAACGAAAGGTATAGCCCGAGGGTAATTGTTCCCGCACGCCGTAGCTGGCGCCCGGTTCGTTATTCTCAGGCGCGCGATGCATGTCCAACCCGTGGAACTGCCGCACGCGGGCTTCAACCATGCCTTGCCAATACGCAGGTCGGGCTCGCGCAGGTGGCAGCACCTTGGCCAACAGCAACCGACAGTTATCTGGGCTGATGGGTTGCCCGTGTTGGTGGCTGGCGAACCAGAGTTCTGCACCGGGATTGAACGGGCCTTCCGGTGGTGCCCAGACAAGGCGGCCTTTGGCAAAGCGATAGCCTTCGGCGCCTTCTCGCTCTTCAAGAATGTCGAACACGCTGCCGGCGAGGATTACACCGATCTTTTTACTGCCGGGTTCACCCAAGGGCACATTGCGGGCTGCGCGGTCGCCGAAACCGACTTGCACGCGGTTGGCGTAGGTCGGGTCATCATTCGGGTAGCGTTCGAAGGGCAGCAGGTGCATGTACAAGCTGTAAAAGGTCAGGCTGTTTTGCTTGCCGTGGTCGGGCCCTTCTTCGGGATTGGGCGGTGACTGATAGGTATGCCGGACCAGGCAAAACGAGGTGGAGTATTTCAGTTGCAGGCAACTTGCGTCCTGTTCGAACTGGGAATCGAGGTAGTCGGCATTCAAGCGGTAAGCGACCACTTCACCGTCGGCGATGCAGCGCACCGGCTCGTTGTGGACGCAGTGCGGGGCGCTTTCATTGCTGATATGAATACCGCCGTGCCAGAAGCCGCTTTTGCTCAATAAGTAGAAACCTGACGTTTCTTTTTCCAGCAGTTGGTGCAGTTGCTCGGCGTCAGCAAAGGGTTTGCCGTCTGCCTTGCGAATCGGGAATTGGAAGAGTTCACTGACGCTGGTTTTTGGAATATTGGACATGGGCCGGTCTTCATGGGGGAGAGGCCCGACGAGTGTCCAGTAGCAAAAAATAGATATATATAGTCCGCAACCGACCAGTCGCGTAGGGCAATTCCCGCTTACCCGTGGGTAATTGCTTAAAGGATACGGCTACAGCGAAAAGGCCAAGAAAGCGGTTTCTATCCTCCGTACCATTCGCTTGCTCCTGTGGAGCGACTCCCAACAGATAAGCGCGTGTCGATAGTGCATTCATCGGCTCTTGCACTGCTTCAGGTGCCGGCGATCACTCATGAGGTACAATGCGCGCCACCGTGATTATGCTCAAAAGGTGCGTCATGCAGCCCTTCGTTATTGCTCCTTCGATTCTCTCCGCCGACTTCGCCCGCCTGGGCCAGGAAGTGGACACTGTTTTAGCCGCTGGCGCCGACACCGTGCACTTTGATGTGATGGACAATCACTACGTGCCGAACCTGACCATCGGGCCGATGGTATGCACCGCGTTGCGCAAGTACGGCATCACCGCGCCTATCGATGTGCATCTGATGGTTAGCCCGGTTGATCGCATTATTGGCGACTTCATTGAAGCCGGCGCCACCTACATCACCTTTCACCCCGAAGCCACGCTGCACATCGACCGCTCATTGCAGTTGATCCGTGAAGGCGGCTGCAAGGCGGGCTTGGTGTTCAATCCGGCCACGCCGCTTAACCTGCTTGAGTACGTGATGGACAAGGTCGACATGATCTTGCTCATGAGCGTCAACCCAGGGTTTGGCGGGCAGAAGTTCATTCCCGGCACCCTAAACAAACTGCGCGAAGCGCGGGCGTTGATTGAGGCGTCGGGGTATGACATTCGCCTGGAAATCGACGGTGGTGTGAACGTGAATAACATTCGGGAAATCGCCGTTGCCGGTGCTGACACTTTCGTAGCCGGTTCAGCGATTTTCAATGCCCCGGATTACAAGGAAGTCATTCAGAAAATGCGTGCAGAATTGGCGTTGGCTCGCCCATGAGTGGCTTCGAGCAGCTGTTTCCCGGCTGTTTGCCTAAGTTGGTGATGTTCGACCTGGATGGGACGCTGGTCGATTCAGTACCAGACTTGGCCGCCGCCGTTGATAGCATGCTGCTCACGTTGGGGCATTCCCCGGTCGGTATCGAATCGGTGCGCATCTGGATCGGTAACGGCGCGCGGGTATTGGTACGCCGGGCGCTGGCCAATGATTTTGACCATTCGGCCGTCAGTGAAGCCGACACCGAGGCGGCGTTGGCGATTTTCATGGAGGTCTACGCTGGCAGCCATTCGCTGACACAGGTTTACCCCGGTGTACGCGAGACGTTGAAGTGGATGCAGAAGCAGGGCATTGAAATGGCCCTGATCACCAACAAACCGGAGCGCTTCGTCGCGCCCCTGTTGGACGAGCTGAAACTGGGAAGATTTTTCCGCTGGATCATTGGCGGCGACACCATGCCGCAGCAGAAACCTGATCCCGCGGCGTTGTTTTTCGTGATGAAGATGGCCGGTGTTCCGGCTTCCCAATCGCTGTTCATTGGCGACTCGCGCAACGATGTGCTGGCGGCGAAAGCGGCTGGCGTTACTTGTGTGGCGCTAAGTTATGGTTACAACCACGGCCGGCCTATTGAAGAAGAATTGCCAGCGTTGGTCATTGACGACCTGCGCAAGCTGCTCCCCGGTTGCTTAGATCCGGCGGCTGAGCTAACGTTGGCCGACCTCAATTGCCCCCTTAAAAGAGACTCCATCGTGGTGGTTATCTGCAGACTCTGGATGAAAGTCATCAAGGCCCTGGCCCGTTGGCGTTGGCGCGCCTGACTTGATTTTGGCCGGTTTCCCGGCGCGTTTGCACACCTGACCGTTTACCTCAAGCCACGAGGCTGATCATGATCCGCGAAGAATTCCTGCGTTTGGCCGCTGCCGGTTACAACCGTATCCCGCTTGCCTACGAAACCCTTGCCGACTTCGACACTCCGCTGTCGATTTACCTGAAACTGGCCGACCAGCCGAACTCCTATTTACTGGAATCGGTGCAGGGCGGCGAGAAGTGGGGGCGTTATTCCATCATTGGCTTGCCATGCCGTACGGTCATGCGGGTTCACGAAGAACAGATCAGCGTGACCCTGGACGGTGTTGAAATCGAACATTTGGAAAGCGAAGACCCGCTGGCCTTTGTTGAGGTATTCAAGGCCCGCTACAACGTACCGACTATCCCCGGACTGCCGCGTTTCAACGGCGGGTTAGTGGGTTATTTCGGCTACGACTGCGTGCGCTATGTTGAGAAACGCCTGGGCAAATGCCCGAACCCGGACCCACTGGGGGTTCCGGATATCTTGCTGATGGTATCTGACGCCGTGGTGGTGTTCGACAACCTGGCGGGCAAGATGCACGCGATCGTGTTGGTCGATCCGGCTGAGGCCAACGCTTACGAAAACGGTCAGGCGCGCCTTGAAGAGCTGATGGAAAAACTTCGTCAGCCGATCACACCACGTCGCGGGCTAGACCTTACACGTCCGCAAGCGCCAGACCCGATCTTCCGCTCCAGTTTCACTCAAGCGGATTATGAGCGGGCGGTGGATACCATCAAGGAATACATCCTTGCCGGTGACGTGATGCAGGTGGTTCCGTCGCAACGTATGTCCATTGACTTCAAAGCCGCTCCCATCGATTTGTATCGCGCACTGCGTTGCTTCAACCCGACGCCTTATATGTACTTCTTCAATTTCGGTGACTTCCATGTTGTGGGCAGTTCGCCGGAAGTGCTGGTGCGGGTTGAAGACAATCTGATAACGGTTCGTCCGATTGCTGGCACGCGCCCACGCGGCGCCAACGAAGAAGAAGACGTGGCGCTTGAACTGGACCTGCTGTCAGACCACAAGGAGATCGCCGAGCACCTGATGCTGATCGACCTGGGGCGTAACGATACTGGTCGTGTGTCGGAAGTCGGCTCGGTGAAGCTGACCGAGAAGATGGTCATTGAGCGTTATTCCAATGTCATGCATATCGTCTCCAACGTGACTGGGCAACTGAAAAGCGGCCTGACGGCGATGGATGCGCTGCGCGCAATTCTGCCTGCGGGAACGCTGTCCGGTGCTTCGAAAATTCGTGCGATGGAAATCATCGACGAACTGGAACCGGTAAAACGTGGCGTATACGGTGGTGCCGTAGGTTATCTGGCATGGAACGGCAATATGGACACCGCCATCGCGATCCGCACGGCGGTGATCAAAAACGGCGAACTGCACGTTCAGGCCGGTGGCGGTATCGTTGCCGACTCAGTGCCAAGGCTTGAGTGGGAAGAAACGCTCAACAAGCGCCGCGCCATGTTCCGCGCCGTGGCGTTGGCTGAGCAGGAGCCGTAATACTTCCTTTGCAATTTCCCTGTGGGACCGAATTTATTCGGGAAGGCAACAACGCGGCGGGTCACACGCACCACGCCGCTTGTTTCCCGAATAAATTCGGTCGCAAAGGCTGAAATCCTCGCTGTTAAAAATCCACACTCACCGCCAACCCAACACCTTGCTGGGTCACGTCGTCGGCCTTGCGCCAGTTGTAGTTCGCGCTCAATGACACCTCCTGGGTCAGCTTCTGACTGACGCCGATACTGGCGCGGTTGAGGCTGCTTTGTGGTTTGTAACCGTCCAGCGTGAAGTCGATAGTCGGCAGGCTGTTGAGGGCAATCGTGACGTTTTGCTGGTGGTTGGCGTACTCATGTTCGTGTGCTGCCTCAGCAAACAGTTGTGTCGACGACGTGACCTGGATTTTGCCTTGAAGCCCTGCACCGAGGCGCCGAGAGTTACGTCGCTGGTCGTCGAAGGTGAGCGCCGTAGAACGCGCCCCATCTTCCGAATAGCCGTTCACTACGATGTGGGCGTAATCGGCGCTGATGAACGGCGACAGGTGCCATCCGCTATTGGCCTGGGCGATGTCGTACCCCAATCGGGCGCTAAATGCCCACAGCTTGCCATCGGTATCACCTTTCTCTTCGCCTTCGGCTATCCCCAGCGCGAATTTACGGTTGGCATCTTGATAGTCGAGTTTTCCGCCGGTCAGCGCCGCGTCCGCCCACAGGTGGTTGGCATGGTATTGCAGGAATGCAGTCGCCAAATAGCTGTTGAGAGAATAGTCGGAGTCTCGGGGGCCTGCTTCCAAGCGTTGCCGATAGAAACCTGCAGCAACCCCCGCACGCCAATCGTCGGCAAACCGGTAACTGCCCCCGATGGTCAAGTTGTAGCCATGGCCGTCTGCCTTGGCGGAACTCCTGTCGTCATCGAATTTGATGCGCTCACCGCCGGTAGCGATGATTGCGCGCCAGCGGCCGACGCTTTGCCAATTACCTTCATCGGCTAACCACTGATTGCGCAATGCATCTTGGTGCGCGTTCAAAGTCCCGAGGGCCATTTCCGGCAGTAGGGTTGTTTCCCAAGGTGCCGAAAGCAATGAATAGGCGTAATCGGCGATTAATTGTTGCCCGGCAATTGTCGGGTGCACGCTGTCGTTGAACAGCAGCTTGGTGGGGTCGGGCGTTGCGCTGTTAAGGCCGTGTGCGAGATTTTCCTTACAGGCATTACCGTTAAAGCACGTGCCGACCAGATTTTGGCTGGCGTCCAAGCCGAAGCGCGCGGGGTTGGCCAAGGTTTCCTGAATTAACAGTGGAATATTCAGCGGGATGATCTCGGCGTGAATCTGCGACAGGCGACTGACGAGTTCTGCATTGAACGCGCCACTCAACTGGGAGCTGGGCGTTTGGGCAGGCGTGCCAAACGCCGCTGGCGTCAAGCCGAGGTCAGGTAACAGCCAGACCATGATGTAGCGTGCGCCCGCTTGCTGAAGGGCTTGGGCACTATTCGCCAGTTGGTCTGCCGAACCTGCTGCTGATGGGGCATCGACGACCAGTCCTTGGAAAAAATCATTGCCGCCGCCTGACAAGAAATAAAGCGCGTTGGGATCAGCCCGGAAGTTGTTTGCAACCAAGTAACTGTCCTTGCTGCGCAGTACTGTGCCTCCACCGGGTTCACCATCTGGGATGGCAACTACCGATTTAGAAGTGACTGAGCCATAAATCTGATCTGTTCGATAACCCCCTACGGCATAGTTATTACCATCTTTTAAGCCGAGAAGTGCGTTGACCGGGGACGTCGAGGGCAAGAGGTCGCCGGGCGCGATGCCGAGTTTCAATCCGAGCAATGTGGTTGAAACCGGTCCATAGGCCTCGCCACTGCCGTCTTTAAAGGTCGGGCCGGTGCGGTTCGTGAAACGCAAGCCGGAAACGTTTGGGCCCGCAAGGTCAGGATATTGACCGGAATCACTCAGGCTATCGCCAAACACCAGCAGAGTTGAGTAAGGAGAAGGGGCCGCGAAGGCGTAAGAGCAGGCCAGTGAAAGAACACATGTTGCAAACGGCAGGGACAGCGCCTGTTTAATCATTGTTATGATCCCTTTTGTCGTTATTTTAGTTTTACCTCTACGAAAAGTAGCAAAGCTTTGACGGCTCTGCGCCGTCTGCGCGTGCTAAATGCCCGGCGGAGCGTCACTACGGCGATATTGCACCGCATGCTTGGGTAAGCTAATGTGCCGGGACGTATGAAAATGAGACCTCCCCCAGTGTTGATCGTCAGTAAATTCTTGATGCGCGTTATCAAGGCTCACGCCCGTTGGCGTTGGCGCGCCTGACTGTTTCCTCCCGGCCTCGCCGGACTTGTACCCATAGCCCTTCGATTGTCTTGCCAAAGCACCTGCGCTGGATGGATTTCAGTGAGCAGCGTGCATGCGCCAAGCTAACGGACAGAGTCCAGGGGTTGCTTTAAAGTCAGTACTTCAAGAGGTTAATCACATGCTGCTGATGATCGATAACTACGATTCGTTTACCTACAACGTCGTGCAATACCTGGGTGAGTTGGGTGCAGAGGTCAAAGTGATCCGCAACGACGAACTGACGATTGCCGAAATCGAAGCCTTGAACCCCGAACGCATCGTCGTTTCTCCTGGCCCCTGTACCCCGACCGAAGCAGGCGTTTCGCTGGAAGTGATCAAACACTTTGCCGGCAAGTTGCCGTTGCTTGGTGTTTGCCTCGGGCATCAAGCCATTGGTCAGGCATTTGGCGGTGACGTGGTGCGTGCGCGGCAGGTGATGCATGGCAAGACCAGTCCGGTGATCCATGAAGACCTCGGTGTATTCGACGGCCTGAATCATCCGTTGACGGTCACCCGTTATCACTCGTTGGTGGTCAAGCGCGAAACATTGCCGGAGTGCCTTGAGTTGACAGCGTGGACCGAACTCGAAGACGGCTCGGTCGATGAAATAATGGGCTTGCGCCACAAGACGCTGAATGTCGAAGGGGTTCAGTTTCACCCTGAGTCGATTCTTACCGAGCAGGGCCATGAGCTGTTCGCCAACTTCCTCAAACAAACCGGCGGCACTCGCCAGGTTTAAGAGGGTTCAAGGTTATGAGTAAGGTTATGGTTATGGACATTAAAAGCGCGCTGGGTCGTATTGTTAACCAGCTGGATTTGAGCACGGAAGAAATGCGCGACGTCATGCGCGAAATCATGACCGGTCAATGTACTGAAGCGCAGATTGGCGCATTCTTGATGGCCATGCGCATGAAAAGCGAAAGCATCGACGAGATTGTTGGCGCGGTCACCGTAATGCGTGAGTTGGCCGACAAGGTTGAGCTCAAAACCCTCGACGGCGTCGTCGACGTGGTCGGCACCGGTGGCGACGGTGCCAATATTTTTAACGTTTCGACGGCGTCGGCGTTTGTCGTTGCGGCGGCCGGTTGTACGGTTGCCAAGCACGGTAACCGGGCGGTTTCCGGTAAAAGTGGCAGCGCCGATCTGCTCGAAGCTGCCGGGATTTATCTGAACTTGACCCCCGTGCAAGTCGCTCGCTGCATTGATAGCGTCGGCATTGGTTTCATGTTCGCTCAGTCCCACCACCGTGCTATGAAGTTTGCTGCTGGCCCCCGACGCGACCTCGGTCTGCGCACCCTGTTTAATATGCTCGGCCCGCTTACGAATCCGGCTGGCGTCCGCCACCAGGTGGTCGGGGTGTTCAGTCAGGCATTGTGCCGTCCACTGGCTGAGGTGTTGTCGCGGATGGGCAGCAAGCACGTGTTGGTCGTACACTCTCAGGACGGTTTGGACGAGTTCAGCCTGGCAGCACCGACCTTTGTCGCCGAGCTGAAAAACGGTGACATCACCGAATATTGGGTACAACCGGAAGATTTGGGCATTAAAAGCCAAAGCCTGTTTGGCCTGACAGTAGAAAGCCCGGCTGCTTCGCTGGAGTTGATTCGCGATGCGTTAGGTCGGCGCAAAACGGAGAACGGTCAAAAAGCTGCTGAAATGATTGTCCTTAATGCAGGCGCAGCGCTCTATGCGGCGGATCATGCTTACACGCTGAAACAAGGCGTGGAGCTGGCGCATGATGCTCTGCACACTGGCCTTGCCCGGGAGAAAATGGAAGAGTTGGGTGCCTTTACTGCGGTATTCAGACAGGAGAACGAAGGATGAGTGTGCCGACGGTTCTGGAAAAGATTCTTGCCCGTAAGATCGAGGAAATCGCCGCCCGTAGCGCGGTAATTAGCCTCGCTGAGTTGGAGCGTCTGGCAGCGCTGGCCGATGCGACGCGGGGTTTCGCCGATGCGCTGATCAAGCAGGCGAAGAAGAAGCAACCTGCGGTAATTGCGGAAATCAAGAAGGCGTCGCCGAGCAAAGGCGTGATCCGCGAGAAGTTTTTTCCTGCGGAAATTGCCAAGAGCTATCAGGCCGGTGGCGCGACGTGCCTCTCCGTCCTGACCGACGTCGATTTTTTTCAGGGCGCCGATGCGTACCTGCAACAAGCCCGCGCCGCGTGCTCCCTGCCGGTGATTCGCAAAGACTTCATGATTGATCCGTACCAAATCATTGAAGCCCGTGCCCTTGGCGCTGACTGTGTGTTGCTAATCGTGGCCGCTTTGGAAGACGCGAAGTTAGCCGAATTGGCTGCCGTCGCGAAAGGCGTAGGTCTTGATGTGTTGGTTGAGGTGCATGACCTTGACGAGTTGGAGCGGGCGCTAAAGACCTTGGACACACCACTGATAGGCGTCAACAACCGTAACCTGCATACGTTTGAAGTGAATCTTGAAAACACGTTGGACCTCCTGCCGCGTATACCACGTGATCGTTTAGTCATCACAGAAAGCGGCATCCTCAATCGCGCGGACGTCGAGCTGATGGAAATCAGCGAGGTCTATGCGTTCCTGGTGGGCGAAACGTTCATGCGTGCAGAACATCCGGGTGCTGAATTGCAGCGACTGTTCTTTCCTGAGCGTGGGCCGTTGATTAGTAATTGATCTGAGAATTCTCGCCACCATGTTGGCGAAACAATGTAATGGACACCAGAGAGCTTAGATGCAAAACCCTGTCATCAAAACCACTGTCGCCGCAGGTCTTCAGGCTGAGCAGGATCTGCTCGCCTCGGTGTGTGCGGGTAATGCCGAATTCGGATTGCTGTTTTGGCGCCCGATAGATCGTGCTTTGGTGATGCCGCGTCGTATGAGCCGTCTCGCTCGTTTCGATGTGGCGACCGAATTTTTGGCAAATCTCGGCTGGCCGATTCTTCTGCGTGAAAGCGGTGGCGAGCCTGTGCCTCAATCTCACGCCACCGTGAACATCGCATTGGTGTACGCCCAGCCGCGCGGCGACAATGATCGGGACCGAATCGAGAACGCGTACAGACGCTTGTGTGAGCCGATCTGCGACGAGCTAATCGCGCTCGGTGGCGCGGCGTCAGTTGGAGAGGTGGAGGGCGCTTTCTGTGATGGGCGTTTCAACGTGAATCTCGACGGCCGCAAAATGGTAGGCACGGCCCAGCGTTGGCGGCAAAGTCAGGGCGGTCAACGCCCTGTTGTGCTGGCGCATGGTGCGTTGCTGCTGGACGACGAGCGTGAGGACATGATCGCTGCGGTCAATGCATTCAACCAGATTTGTGAGCAACCTCAGCGCGTAAGGGCCCAAAGCCATGTCGCTTTGCACGAAGCCTATCCGGGAGCCGATGTTTTGGGAAATCTAGCCGAGCGTTATCAATACATCCTAAGTGAGTTCTAACCCTGTAGGCGTTTAACGGGTACCGAACACCACCATTGTCTTGCCTTTAACGTGTACCAGATTTTGCTCTTGCAATGCCTTGAGTACGCGGCCAACCATTTCTCTCGAACAACCCACAATGCGGCCTATTTCCTGGCGGGTAATCTTAATTTGCATGCCGTCGGGATGTGTCATGGCATCTGGTTGCTTGCATAAATCCAGCAGGCTTCGCGCTACGCGTCCAGTCACGTCGAGAAAGGCCAAGTCACCGACTTTTCGAGTGGTATTGCGCAGCCGTTCGGCCATTTGGCCGCCGATAGCGTACAAGATGTCAGGATCGTCCTGCATAACTTCACGGAATCTGTTGTAGCTGATTTCAGCCACTTCACACTCGGTCTTGGTGCGCACACCGGCACTGCGCTCAATCGCTTGCCCTGCTTGGTCAAACAAACCTAACTCGCCAAAAAAATCTCCGGTATTGAGGTAGGCCACGATCATTTCCCGTCCGTCATCTTCTATCACCACCGTCACGGAGCCCTTGACGATGAAGAACAGCGACTCAGAGCGGTCACCTGCACGCATAACATTAGTTTTGGCGGCGTAGCGACGGCGTTGACAATGGGCCAGGAGCTTGTCGAGATTTTTGATCTTGGGTGTAAGGCTTATAGCGACCATGCATGTATCCCGAAAAAAGTAACGCGCCACGAATCATCCTGTTGGGTATCGGCCGCGTCAGTGATTCGCCGCAGCTTATCAGGACAGATCGCCGAAAATTAGGAAATTTCCCACGTCTTTATTTCAAATACGCATTTAGCTTTGGAGCCAGCGAATGTTGGCCCTGTGCTAAGCTGGCGACCCTTTTTTAATAGTGGAGTCTTGGTGATGAAGGCACGCATCCAGTGGGCTGGCGAAGCCATGTTTCTTGGTGAATCCGGTAGCGGCCATGTGGTGGTGATGGATGGTGCGCCTGAGAGCGGTGGCCGTAACCTCGGCGCGCGGCCCATGGAAATGGTGTTGATTGGCCTAGGTGGCTGCAGCAACTTTGACGTGGTCAGCATCCTGAAGAAATCACGTCAGGCTATCGAAAGCTGCGAGGCTTTTCTTGAAGCTGAGCGCGCTACCGAAGACCCAAAGGTGTTCACCAAGATTCATTTGCATTTCGTGGTCAAGGGTCGCGACTTGAAAGAAACCCAAGTTAAGCGGGCCATTGAGTTGTCAGCTGAGAAGTATTGCTCGGCGTCGATCATGCTGGGTAATGCAGGCGTCGAGATTACTCACGACTATGAAATCATCGAATTGGGCTGAATGGACACCCAAATTTCATAAAAGCGGCGCAGACTCTGGCAGCCGGCGTGTTACGTCTGCATAATGCGCCCCTTTTTCAGGGTACGGTCCGTTGCATCACGACTATAGAAACGCCCGAACAGACAACCAAAATCGCCACCGCGAAGAGGTGTTCACCGTCCTACGCAGATGAGCCGTTCTTATCTGACGGGCATGCTTGATTACGCGGCTTGACCGCACAAATAAAGAGAGTTTTATCGGTGAAAAGCAAACTCAAGCTCCACGGGTTCAATAACCTGACCAAGACCTTGAGCTTCAACATCTATGACATCTGCTATGCGGAAACTCCGCAAGACCAGCAAGCCTACGTCGAGTACATCAATCGTGAGTACGACGCGGAACGCCTGACGCAGATTCTGACTGATGTGGTCGATATTATTGGCGCCAACATCTTGAATATCGCGCGCCAGGATTACGACCCGCAAGGCGCTAGCGTGACCATTTTGATCTCCGAACAGCCGGTGACGCCCACCGACAGCCAGATCGAAGAGTCACCTGGGCCGCTGCCAAAAGAAACTATTTTGGCTCACCTCGACAAGAGCCACATCACGGTGCACACCTACCCGGAAATTCACCCGGTCGATGGCATCGCGACGTTTCGTGTTGATATAGACGTGTCGACTTGTGGGGTTATTTCACCGCTTAAAGCATTGAACTACCTTATTCACCAGTTCGACTCAGACATCGTCACTGTCGACTATCGTGTACGCGGTTTTACGCGCGACATTGAAGGCAAAAAACACTTTATTGACCACGAAATCAACTCGGTTCAGAACTATCTTTCTGAAGACACACGCTCTGCCTATCAACTGACAGACGTGAACGTTTACCAGGAAAATATGTTCCACACCAAGATGCTGCTAAAGAACTTCGAACTGGACAACTACTTGTTTGGGGATGCGACGAGCAACCTGTCGACTCAACAACGTGACCAGGTCACCGAAAGGGTGAAGCACGAAATGCTGGAGATTTTCTACGCTCGGAACATGCAGCCTTAAAGGGTCCCGTTCCGATGTAGATGTAAAAAAGGCGCCCATCGAGGCGCCTTTTTACGGTCAAACCGTTAGACCCGATAAGTGCTTTTGGTCATGACTTTTGCCAACAAGCTCATGCCGAATTTGACCGGCCTTGGAAAACGGAAACCGCCGGCCTCCAGTGCACCCTGAGCATGGTGTTCTTCGTCAGTACGCATCTGCTCTAGAATGGCTCGGGACTTCTCATCCCCAGCAGGTAATTGCGCCAAATGGTCATTTAGGTGCTTGCAGACTTGATCTTCTGTGGCAGCTACAAATCCAAGACTTATTTTGTCGCTGATCAGGCCGGCCACTGCCCCGATTCCAAAAGATAACCCGTAGAACACCGGGTTGAGCACGCTGGTGTGACTGCCCAGCTGATGAATGCGCTGTTCACACCACACAAGGTGATCGATTTCTTCCTCGGCGGCATGCTCCATAGCAGCGCGCACTTTCGGTAATTTGGCGGTTAATGCTTGGCCTTGGTAAAGAGCCTGCGCGCAGACTTCGCCGGTGTGGTTGATGCGCATCAGGCCTGCCACGTGCCGAGTGTCGGCGTCGTTCATCTTGACTTCAGGTTGGACAATCGCGGGAGAGGGACGATACGGTTGCGCGCTAAAGGGCAACAGCGTGCGCATTGCGGCATCGGCTTGTAATAGAAAACGGTCAACAGGTGAGTAGTGACGTTCGGTAGCCATGGGCACCTCCGGGTAAATCCACGCAGACCAGTCTACCCGAATCGATCAGGTGCGGCTTGAGCTGGATCAGCTCACCGGTTGTGCGAGTCCAGCACCGATGAGCCTAAGTCGTTGATAAATGAATCAGCCTGGTGGCCAGTGCATCTGACGTTGACCCAAGACGTGCATGTGAATGTGATAGACGGTCTGACCGCCCAGCTCATTGCAGTTCATCGTCACGCGGAAACCGTCTTCGCAGCCCAGTTCTTTAGCCAGACGTTGAGCGGTGTACAAGATATGGCCCAACAGGCCCTTGTCTTCTTCGGTTACGTCGTTAAGTGTACGAATCACTTTTTTCGGAATCACCAGAAAGTGCACCGGTGCTTGAGGGGCAATGTCATGAAAGGCCAGCACCTGGTCATCCTCGTAGATGATCTTTGCCGGTATCTCTCTGTTGATGATTTTGGTGAACAGAGTCTCCACAGCTATTTCTCCGCTTGAATAAGTAAACGAGTGTAATGACGCAGGGGTATCAGGCCCAGCGCTTATTAGCGAGGGCAGTGAGCCTTATTGAGCGCAGCGGCTATTTTTATCGTTAGCCAACGTGGCGTCAGGCGAGGGGCGAAGGCCGACAGCTTGTTGCGCCAACCAGGAATGATCACCGCGCGATTTTTCGCCAGTGCGCGGACGGTATATAACGCAACCTCTTCGGGGCTCATCATCCGGTTGCTGTTAGAAAGCGCACCCAATTCCATTTGAGCTGTTTGAAAAAACGCTGTACGCGTCGGCCCGGGGCAGAGCACTGATATTTTCACGCCGGTTTTCTTCAGCTCTTCACGCAGCCCTTCGGAAAAAGTCAGCACATAAGCTTTGCTTGCGTGATAGCTGGTCATCCATGGGCCCGGCCGAAAGGCTGCAACCGAGGCGACGTTCAGTATCTGTCCGCCACCCTGTACGGCCATGGCGTTGCCGACGGAATGGCACAGGCGAGTGAGGGCCAGAATGTTTATGTCAATCAAGTCCTGGTCTACACCCCACTCTTGAGCGAGGAACGGCCCGCACGTACCTATCCCCGCGCAATTAACCAATAAGTCGATTTGTCGCTCACCGTCTTCGAGTTCCAAAAGGAAGCCGGAAAGCCGCAGCGGTTCGCCAAGATCGCAGGCCCGGAACAAAACGTCCACACCAAAGCGTTGCGTCAGCTCGATGGCGATGCGCTCCAACTCTTCGCGTTCGCGGGCGACTAAAATCAGGCTGCGACCCCTGCGCGCCAGGGCCTCGGCCATCGCTAGGCCAATGCCGCTGGAGGCGCCAGTAATCAGAGCGTAACAGGTCATGCAGTTTCTCCAGGCAGCGCGCTCAGTCCGGAGCGGTCAAAGTCTAACGGGTTATTTGTTTTTATAGTCTACAGATGGCGGCGTGCTATCGGCGGGTTGTGAAGTGTCGCTGTCTTGGTCGTCGTCATAGGGCAGGGTATTTTCGTATTCAGTGGCGGTGGTTTGTACTTCGCTTTCGAATAGCCCAGGAACCCCGAAAAAAAAGCCGACCATGGTCACTGCGAGAATTAGTAGCCACGTGCAGGCCAGTATTTTTACTGCCTTGCTGTTCGGCGGTTGCGGCGCGCCGAACTGATTTGGTCCCGTATTCCCGGGAACGACTATCATCAGGATAGGAAACAGCGCGCCCACGAATGGCACCAAGTTTAATAACAGAAGCCAAGCAGACCAACCCGCATCGTGGAGCCGCTGGGCGCCGATTTGTACGCTGATGATGAAAAAGGCGACAACCGCGATGGTCGTGAACAGCCCTCCAGCGATCAGCGAGCTTGTCATCAGCGCTGCGCAAATCGCCGTAGCAACGCCAATCGCCGTCATGAGCACAAAGGTCCAGGCCAAGTACCGCAGTCGTCCGATCCGCCCTCGGACGGTAAAGACTTTCAATTCGGGGAAGCCTGCCAGTGTCGTAATAACCGGCGCTTGAGGCGTGGCATAGGGTGATAGTTGTGCTTGTGTTTGGTATGGCGTGGGTTGATGAATGTCGTACAGCTCAAGATTAATGGGGTTTTCAGCCTCAATGCGTGCTTCGACGCCCGCATCATTCAGCGCATCCAGGTAATACCGCGCCTGTTCTTGCGATAGCCCGTGCCTAAGCGTAATCGCTCGACCGCTGAACAGTTTCTCAACGACAGCCCCGTCACTTTTGAACAGCTCCGCCAGGATTAACGTGGCGGTCTCTCTCTCGACACCGCTGCGTAGTTGCCCGCTGAAGATGATCTTGAAGTGTGGCTCAGCCATTCTCGGCTTCCTTGTCTGGTAATACGTCAAGTCTTTACGGTCGACTGATGGCAGTGAAAGGGCAGATGATCAGTGAGGCCAATGCTTCGCCAGTTCGACTGACCGGGTTTGTGCTGAACGGTATTCGGAATCCAAACGCGCGATCAGTTCGTTGACATCGGGGAGGTCGTTGATTTCACCAACACCTTGGCCCGCAGACCACACGGTTTTCCAAGCTTTCGCTTCGTCACTCATGGGTTTGAGTTTAGCGCTTGAACCCACCTCGACTTTGCCTTGTAGCGCCGCCAGATCAAAACCGGCATTTTCCAGGCTCTGACGCATGAAGCTAGCGGGCACCCCCGACACTGCGGCGGTGTACACAATATCGGCGGCTTTTGAGGCCATCAACATTTCTTTGTAGGCGTCAGGTGCATGACTTTCGCGGGTGGCGATAAAGCGTGTGCCGAAGTAGGCAAGGTCGGCGCCGAGCAGTTGGGCGGCGAGTATCTGGTGGCCTTGATTCAGGCAGCCCGCCAGCAATAGGGTCTTATCGAAGAATTGGCGGATTTCGGCGATCAGCGAAAATGGGCTCAAGGTGCCCGCATGCCCTCCAGCGCCGGCCGCGACGGCGATCAAACCATCAACACCGGCTTCGGCTGCTTTTTCCGCATGACGTCGTGTCGTAACGTCGTGAAACACCAGTCCCCCATAACTGTGCACAGCGTCGACCAGTTCTCTAACGGCGCCAAGACTGGTAATAACGATGGGTACTCTGTGCTCAACACAAATTTCCAGGTCGGCCTGCAAGCGTGGGTTGCTGTTATGCACGATCAAGTTGACGGCGTAAGGCGCAGGATTAACAAGCCCTGCCAATCCCGCTTCGATTTCTTCCAGCCAAGCCTTGAAGCCGCTGCTTTCACGTTGGTTCAGCGCAGGGAAGCTCCCCACTACCCCATTGCGGCAGCACGCTAGGACCAGTTGTGGATTGGAAATCAGAAACATCGGTGCGACTACCACGGGCAGACGCAAACGATGTTCAAGCAGCGTTGGCAGCGACATAAGCAGTACCCCGTTTTTGAGCTGTGATTAGAAAGGTCGAACCACCACCAGTACTACGATTGCGAGCAGTATCAGTACCGGGATTTCATTGAACCAGCGGTAATACACGTGGCTGCGGCCATTCTCTCCACGGGCAAAGCGTTTTACTTGCGCGCCGCACATGTGGTGATAGCCGATCAACAGCACCACCAATAAGAGCTTGACGTGCATCCAGCCTTGGCTGAGGTAGCCGCTCGGATTGAGGCTTATTAACCAGATTCCGAACACCAGGGTGGCAACCATCGCTGGCCCCATGATGCCCCGATAAAGCTTGCGCTCCATAATGCAAAAGCGTTCGCGGCTAACAGCGTCTTCGCTCAAGGAGTGGTAGACAAACAATCTGGGCAAGTAAAACAAGCCGGCAAACCAGCAGACGATTGAGACAATGTGGAAAGCTTTAAGCCATAGATAGAGCATATTGGGTTTTCCAGGATTTACGGTGGCCAAATAGTAGTTGCATGAGCGCCCCTACGTCACCTTTGCGGTTGTCGCATGCGCTCAACGACCCTATCATCGACGGCTTTCCAGTAGGTTCGTTAAAGGGGCAGGGTTATGGTCAAGGTCGGAATCGTCGGCGGCACGGGTTATACCGGGGTCGAGCTGCTGCGTCTGTTGGCACAGCATCCGCAAGCCGAGGTAGTGGTTATCACTTCTCGCTCTGAGGCCGGTTTGCCTGTGGCTGATCTTTATCCGAACCTGCGAGGCCATTACGACGGCCTGACCTTTAGCGTTCCGGACGTTGAAACCTTGGGCGCCTGCGATGTTGTGTTTTTCTCGACACCCCACGGTGTAGCTCATGCACTGGCCGGCGAACTGCTTAAAGCAGGTACTAAAGTTATCGACCTTTCTGCGGACTTCCGTTTGCATGACGCTGACGAGTGGGCCAAGTGGTACGGCCAACCCCATGGCGCGCCTGAATTGCTTGAAGAGGCGGTGTATGGTCTTCCAGAGGTGAATCGCGAGCAGATAAAAACGGCGCGCTTGATCGCGGTGCCTGGCTGTTACCCAACGGCGACCCAGTTAGGCTTCTTACCGCTGCTTGAGGCGGGTCTGGCGGATAACTCCCGGTTGATCGCCGACTGTAAATCCGGCGTAAGCGGTGCGGGCCGTGGTCTGAGTGTCGGGTCGCTGTACGCGGAGGCCAGTGAAAGCTTCAAGGCCTACGCGGTTAAAGGTCATCGTCATTTGCCCGAAATCACCCAAGGTTTGCGCAGAGCCGCAGGCGGTGATGTGGGTTTGACCTTCGTGCCTCATCTGACGCCTATGATTCGTGGCATTCATTCGACGCTTTACGCAACGGTGGTAGATAGGTCGGTGGATTTGCAGGCGCTGTATGAAAAGCGTTATGCCAATGAACCCTTTGTTGACGTAATGCCTGCGGGTAGCCATCCCGAAACTCGCAGTGTGCGTGGCGCTAATGTTTGTCGTATTGCCGTGCATCGTCCGCAGGGCGGCGATGTCGTGGTGGTGTTATCGGTGATCGACAACCTGGTGAAGGGCGCTTCAGGCCAGGCGGTGCAAAACATGAACATCATGTTTGGTCTCGATGAGCGGTTCGGCCTGTCCCATGCGGGGATGTTGCCGTAAGAGCAGTGGCGAGCTACGAGCTGCAAGTGATCGGCTTTGTCTTGCGGCTTGTCACCTACAGCTCGTTGCTGCCCCTACAATAGTTGACCGATTTACTAGGACAAGCGGATAATGCGCGTCATTACGCATTATTGCGGCATAGCGCCGGGAGATAATTAGCATGAGCGTCGAAACCTTCACGCCAACGGCCTTGGAATTCACCCCCGGTGCAGCGCACAAGGTGAAGACTCTGGTCGATGAAGAGGGCAATGATCGCCTGAAACTGCGTGTATTCGTAACCGGTGGTGGCTGTTCAGGCTTCCAGTATGGCTTCACGTTCGATGAAGACATTGCTGATGACGACACCATTGTTGAGCGTGACGGTGTGAGCTTAGTGGTTGATCCAATGAGCTTTCAATACCTGGCAGGCGCAGAAGTGGACTATCAGGAAGGCTTGGAAGGATCTCGCTTTGTGATCAAAAATCCGAATGCTTCCACGACTTGTGGTTGCGGCTCGTCGTTTTCGGTCTGATTTATCGATTGTGATGCAGGGTTTGTAAGTAAAGATGCGCCGCACTGACGTGCGGCGTTTTGCTGTGTGCGTCAGGCTGGGTAAATGGCGCCGAGTACACGTAAACCCCGGGCACCCGTGACTGTCGGACGGTTAGCGGGCACGCCTTCAAGACAGCAATGTGCCAGCCAGGCAAAAGCCATGGCCTCGACCCAGTCCGGGTCCACTCCATACAGGGCGGTACTGTTTACCGTTGTGTTTGGCAGCAGTGCAGCGAGTCTGGCCATTAGCGTTGCGTTATGCGCGCCACCCCCGCAGATTAATAACTCATCAGTCACAGCCTGAGCCATCTGTAGCGATTGAGTAATCGTCAGCGCGGTCAGCTCGGTAAGGGTTGCCTGGATGTTTTCCGGTGGGAAGCTTGGTAGTTGAAACAAGTGGTGTTGCAACCAACTGAGATTGAAGACTTCACGGCCTGTACTTTTTGGGCCTTGCGTCAAAAAGAAAGGGTCGCTGAGCAGGGATTGCAGCAGTGCGGGTTCAATTTGTCCACTGGCAGCCCACGCTCCGTCCTGATCATAGTTCAGGCCGCGCTGGGTTTGTATCCAGGCGTCGATCAAAACATTTCCGGGACCGCAGTCAAAGCCAGACACTGGTCTATCGGGTTCGATCAAGCTTAAGTTGCTGAAGCCGCCAATGTTGAGCACGGCTCTATGGTCTTGTAGCGCGCCTAAAGGTTTATCAAACAACGCTTCGTGAAACGCCGGGACTAACGGTGCACCTTGACCACCTGCAGCGACGTCGCGGCGGCGAAAGTCACTGACGACAGTGATTTCGGTCAATTCGGCAAGGAGGGCAGGGTTTCCAATTTGAATAGTGAAACCACGAGCGGGCTCATGGCGAATGGTCTGGCCATGGCTGCCGATAGCGCGAATTTCACCGGGAGAGCGTTGCTCTTGTTCAAGTAGCGTCAGAATGCCTTGAGCGGCCAAGCGTACCCATTTCTGCTCGGCGATCGCTGCTCGGGCAAGTTCATCCGAGCTGCTGGCGCATAAACTCAGAAGCTCGGCACGCAAATCTTCCGGCATGGGGATGTAGTGAGTCGCCAATAAAGTTGGGCGGTCGGTCTGCTCAATAAGAGCGATATCCAACCCGTCAAGGCTGGTTCCAGACATCACACCTATATATAGAGCCATCTTTTATCTCTTGCTGGAGGCCAGCATGGTGGCCTTTTCCTGGTCCATGCGCGCCATCAATGGCTGACTTTGCTGCAGGAAGCGTTGTTTTTCCGATTTGGCAATCGGATCGGCCATCGGCAGTTTCTGACCCAGCGGGTCGACGTGGACCCCGTTGACCTGAAACTCATAATGCAAATGCGGTCCAGTCGATAAACCAGTGGTACCAATATAGCCAATTATTTGGCCTTGCTTGACAGTAGCGCCAGCCTGTATGCCCTTGGCAAATCCTTGCATGTGACCGTAAAGCGTTCGGTAAGTCTCGCCATGCTGCAGAATGACCGTATTGCCGTAACCACCTTTGCGTCCAGCCAACAACACTTTACCGTCACCAGTCGCCTTGATCGGCGTACCGCGAGGGGCGGCGTAATCGACGCCTTGATGTGCACGGATTTTATTTAATATAGGGTGCTTGCGGCTCATTGAGAATAACGAGCTAATGCGGGCGAAATCCACAGGAGTGCGAATGAATGCCTTTCGCATGCTGTTGCCTTCAGCCGTGTAGTAATTGGTGTTGCCTTGCTTATTGGTATAACGAACCGCGGAATAGTTTTTCCCACGGTTGGTGAATCTTGCGGACACGATATTGCCATTGCCGACTATCTTGCCCTTCACAACTTTCTGCTCATAGATCACATCGAACTCATCACCTTGGCGAATATCCTGAGCGAAATCGATGTCGTAGCCAAAAATATTGGCCATGTCCATGGTCATGCTGTGGGATAGGCCGGCGCGTTGAGCTGAGAGTGACAGAGAACTGTTGATAATGCCGTGTGCATAGGCTGTACGTATGGTTGGCTTAGTAACCTCGCGGCTAAATGTATAGCCGTTGTCGGTCTTGGACAGGCTGATGGTTTCGAGGTCGCCGACCTTGCTGTGCAGTTGTTTAAGCTGCCCGTCAGGAGTCAGTTCGAACTGCAGAATCTGTCCCCTTTTGAGTTGGCTGAATTGTTTGGCTTGTTTATCGCTGGCCAGAACGTCGTGAACCTCGCCAGCGGGAAGTCCGACCCGTTCGAATAGCGTTGATAAGGTGTCGCCCCTAGAGACCACGACCTCTTTATGGCTGGGGTTGGGGCGCGTTGTTTCAGGTTTCGCGATGGCGTTTTCCTGAAGGTTGTCGGTATCGTTTTCTATTTGGGCGAAGGGGGAGGTATTTGCTTTCGATGTGGCTTGAAGAGGATCTTGAGCGTCTTGTTGTTCTGTGAGCTGATCAGCTGTCGTTTGGATATCGTGATTACGTGTGGTTCTTTT